>JANPGD010000120.1:0-21494 GCA_031423845.1 Hyphomicrobiales bacterium
AGGCCGTAAATGAGCGACATCCTTTTACAAGGCACTGGTGTTGAAACCTTCTACGGCAAAATTCAAGCTCTCAAAGGCGTCGATTTTGAGGTGCGCAAAGGTGAAATTGCCACGGTGATTGGTGCAAACGGTGCTGGCAAGTCGACATTGATGATGACTATTTGTGGAACGCCACAAGCCCGCGCCGGCCATATCATATTTGATGGTCAAGACATCACCAAAATGCCTACCCATGAAATTGTGCATCTTGGCATTGCGCAATCACCAGAGGGCCGCCGCATATTCCCGCGTATGACGGTGTTTGAAAACCTGCAAATGGGGGCCACGGTTGATAAGTTGGTACATTTCGATGAAGACTTGCTCAAGGTTTTCAAGCTGTTTCCACGTCTTGAAGAGCGCCGCAATCAACGTGCTGGCACTTTGTCCGGTGGCGAACAGCAAATGCTGGCCATTGGCCGCGCTTTAATGGCTCGCCCACGTCTATTGCTGCTTGATGAACCGTCGCTGGGCTTGGCGCCAATCATTGTGAAGCTGATTTTCTCCGCGATTAAGAAATTGAATGAAGAAGAGGGTTTGACGGTGTTGCTGGTTGAACAGAATGCCTTCCATGCGCTGCGTCTTGCACACCGTGCTTATGTGATGGTGAATGGTAAAATCACCATGACTGGCACGGGGGCTGAACTTCTCAAGCGCCCCGAAGTGCGTGCGGCTTATCTCGAAGGGGGGCATTAAGATGTCACTCATTTACGAAAATAGTGTCTGGGTGTTTCTCGTGCTCACCGTCATTGCTGGTGGCGGTGCTGCCTATATGGGCGGGCGCTCATTGGCGCTGGGCTGGAAGCGGATTTCGCTGCTTGTCATCTACATGATGATTTTTGGAGCCGGATTGCGTTTTGTGCATTTTGCACTGTTCCAAGACACACTTTCGTCGTTGTATTATTACATTGTCCAAACACTGATCATTATTGGCTTTGCGCTGCTCGGTTACCGCATGACACGCACCAGCCAGATGACGGTGCAATATCCTTGGCTCTATGAAAGGACAGGTCCGCTGACCTGGCGTCAAAAGTAAAATTAATTATTTTCCGAAATTGTTGAAGGGAATTCATTTTTTCCTTTCCAATCCTGCGCCTTTGGGCAAGACTATTGTCCAAGGGGTAGTGTACCCCGACCGACCATCAGGTCACAAAACTTTTAGGGAGACTAATCTATGAAGAAACTTATTTTGTCTGGCATTGCGCTCAGCTTCGCTGCAGCACTCTCTGCCTCAACTGCATGGGCTGACATCACCATTGCAACAGTGGGACCAATCACTGGTTCGCTCGCTGCACTTGGCGAACAATATAAGCGCGGCGCTGAAATGGCCGTTGCTGACATCAACGCCGCTGGCGGTGTTAATGGCGAAATGTTGAAGTTGGAAATCGGTGATGATGCTTGCGATCCAAAGCAAGCCGTTGCTGTTGCCAACCAAATGGCTTCAAAGGGTGTGAAGTTCGTTGCAGGCCATCTCTGCTCCGGTTCATCAATTCCTGCTTCTAAGGTTTACGAAGAAGAAGGCATTCTGCAAATTACGCCTGCTTCAACAAACCCAGTGTTCACCGATGCTGGTGGTTGGAACGTTGCCCGCGTTTGCGGCCGTGATGATGCTCAAGGCCTCGTTGCTGGTAACTTCCTTGCCAAGAATTTCGCTGGTAAGAAAATCGCTATCATTGATGACAAGTCTGCCTATGGCAAAGGCTTGGCCGATGCAACTAAGGCTGCAATGAACGCCGCTGGCCTCACAGAAACAATCGCTGAATCAATCAATCCTGGTGAAAAGGATTACTCAGCACTCGTTTCGAAGATGAAAGATGCTGGCATTGATGCCGTATACATTGGTGGTTACCATCCTGAAGGCGCGCTCATCTTGAAGCAAATGCGCGAACAAGGCATGACATCACAAATGCTGTCAGGCGATTCAATGAACAACGTTGAATTCTGGACCATTGCTGGTGAAGCCGCCAAGGGCATGATCTTCACGTTCGCTCCAGAGCCACGCAACATTCCAGAAGCTAAGGACTTGGTTGCCAAGTTCAAGGCTGCTGGTTTTGATCCAGAAGGCTACACACTCTTCACCTATGCAGCGATCCAAATGTACGCACAAGCTGCTGCAGGCACGAAGAGCCTCGACAACAAGACCCTCGCTGCTTGGCTTCGTGCTGGCAACGAAATGAAGACTGTTCTTGGACCAATCAAGTTGGATGCCAAGGGCGATCTCATCGGTGCAAAATATGTTTGGTATAAGTTCGACAACGGCAGCTATGCTGAAGATCCAACAATCCAATAATATATTACTTGTCTAAACTGAACCCGCGCGGGATAATCTCGCGCGGGTTCTTTTATTTTGGAGTGGCGCTGTGCGGCATATGCTCTTGGCATTGGGATTGATGAGTGGCGTCGCCCATGCCGATATCGTTATCGGCGTTGCTGGCCCTATGACCGGTCCTAACGCTGCTTTTGGAACCCAAATGCTGCACGGCGCGCAACTCGCTGTGGACGACATTAATGCGAGTGGCGGCATTGCAGGAGAGTTGCTGCTTCTTGAGCCCGCCGATGACAATTGTGACAACCGCACTGCTGAAACCGTGGCGCAAGATCTCATAACCAAAAGAGCCAATGTGGTAATAGGGCATTTTTGTTCAAACCCAGCTTTGGCGGCAGCGAGGCTTTACGAAACTTCGGGCGTTCCAATGATTGCCCCCATGGCTAGCCTTCCTGCCCTCACTGATGCAGGTTTGTGGAATGTGATCCGCTTGGCCTCGCGCGATGACGCTCAGGGGGAATTTGCAGGGCTCCGTGTGGCGCAAGAATATCCTACGGGCGTTGTGGCGGTGTTGAGCGATGGTGCGCCCGCCCATGTAGCGCAAGTTAATCGCTTCATTTCAAATCTGGGCAAGGCCCCTGCTCTCACTTTAACATTCAAACCCGACACTACCGATTTTACCGCTCTGATTGCGCAACTCAATGCCACCAAAATTGAAGTCATTTATTTTGCCTGTGAAGCCAGTGATGCAGGACGGATTGCTGAAGGTATTTCAGCGAAAATGTTTGGATCGGACGCGCTGCTATCTGATCAATTTTGGGAGCAATCAGGCGAAGCTGGCGAGGGAGCCCATGTAAGTTTTGCTACTGACCCGCAATCATCGCGTGATGCAAAAAGAGTGATTGCTGCGTTGAAAGCGCAAGGCTTTGATGCCAATGGTGCAACACTTCCAAGCTATGCTGCTGTTCAATTGTTTGCCGAGGCCGCGAAAGTGGCGGGTGCCACCAATGGGCGCGCCATTGCTACATATTTGCGCTCTGGCAAAGCCACTCTCACTGCAATCGGGCCACTGGCATTTGATGGCAAAGGGGATGTGCAACCCCCTCACTTTGTGTGGTATCAGTGGAGCAATGGTGGCTATGCAGCCGAATCTAATTAATAGGAAACATGATGCGGGCTTTTTTCGTACAAATTAAATGCGAACTCGGAAAATCCTACGGTGTGGCCACCGCCATCGCCGATGCTGAAATTGCCTCCGAAATATTTTCCACCGCTGGCGAATATGATTTGCTGGTGAAGTTTTATTTGCAAGACGGCGAAGACATTGGCCATTTCATCGCCCAGAAAGTGCAGACAATTTCCGGCATTCGTGACACGTTTACGATTGTGACGTTTAAGGCATTTTAAAGGTCTAGCCCCGCTGCGCCATATTTGTTACAGGGGGCCAACATAACATTAAGGCCTGCCCATGATCCCCCGCTATTCCCGCAAAGAAATGACCCAAATCTGGGATCCACAAACGCGTTTCAAAATCTGGTTCGAAATAGAGGCCCATGCGGCTGATCAAGTTGCTGAACTTGGCATTATCCCAAAATCCGCTGCCGAAACCATTTGGGCCAAGGGTCGTGATGCGGTGTTTGATGTGGCGCGGATTGATGCCATTGAAGCGGAAGTGAAACACGATGTGATTGCGTTTCTCACGCATCTCTCAGAAATCGTCGGGCCCGAAGCGCGTTTTGTGCATCAGGGCATGACGTCGTCCGATATTCTCGACACCTGTTTCAACATTCAACTCACCCGCGCTGCTGATCTGCTGATTGCTGATATTGATGATTTGTTAGCCGCCTTGAAAAAGCGTGCTTTTGAACATCAAAACACTGTTTGTATCGGTCGCAGCCATGGCATTCATGCCGAGCCTGTGACCTTTGGTTTGAAGATGGCCTTTGCTTTTGCTGAGTTCACCCGCGCTCGTGAACGCTTGGTGATTGCCCGCAAAGATGTGGCCACTTGCGCTATTTCTGGTGCTGTGGGCACTTTCGCAAATATCGACCCTTCGGTTGAGGAACATGTTGCAGCCAAAATGGGCCTGAGTGTTGAGCCGGTTTCAACCCAAGTGATCCCGCGCGATCGTCATGCCATGTTCTTTGCGGTGCTCGGTGTGGTGGCGAGTTCCATCGAACGCCTCGCCACAGAAATTCGCCATTTGCAGCGCACAGAGGTTCTGGAAGTAGAAGAATATTTCTCCCCCGGTCAAAAGGGCTCATCGGCCATGCCGCATAAGCGCAATCCGGTGCTCACTGAAAACCTCACAGGCTTGGCGCGACTGGTGCGCTCAGCGGTAACACCCGCCATGGAAAACGTGGCGCTATGGCATGAGCGTGATATTTCGCATTCATCGGTTGAACGTGGCATTGGCCCTGATGCTACGGTGCATTTGGATTTTGCATTGAAGCGTTTAGCCGGCGTGATTGATAAGCTGCTGGTCTACCCTGAAAATATGAAGCGCAATTTAGACAAGCTCGGCGGTCTCATTCATTCGCAACGCATTTTGCTGGCGCTCACGCAAAAAGGCATGAGCCGTGAAGAGTCATATTCTGCCGTGCAACGCTGCGCCATGCCAGTGTGGCGCGGTGAGGGACAGTTCTTAGATTTGCTCAAAGCCGATAAGAAAGTGGCCGCCTTAATGACTCCCGCCGAACTCGAAGCACTTTTTGATTTGGGCTATCACACCAAACATGTGGGAACAATTTTCAAACGGGTATTCGGTTGATGCTCAACAAATCTGAAGCGCCTATGATCGAACCGATTACCACCACTGAATCACTCGCTGCATTTTGCGCGCGCATGGCGGTGGAAGAATTCGTTACTGTTGATACGGAATTTTTGCGCGAGACAACGTATTATCCCAAGCTCTGCCTCATCCAAGTGGCAGGTGCAACTGAAGCAGTGTTGATTGATCCATTGGCTGATGGTCTCGATCTCGCACCATTTTTTGCGTTGATGGCCGATACTAAAGTTTTGAAAGTGTTTCATGCTGCTAAGCAGGATTTTGAAATACTTTATATTCTCAGTGGTGCCCTGCCCCATCCGGTGATCGATACCCAAATTGCCGCCATGGTGTGTGGCTTTGGGGATCAAGTGGGTTATGAAGCGATTGTGCGAAAATTGGTTGGTGCTGCGATTGATAAATCATCGCAGTTCACAGATTGGACGCGCCGTCCGCTCACGTCAAAGCAAGCGACTTATGCGCTTTCTGATGTAACGCATTTGCGCACGGTTTATGAAAAGCTGAAAATTCAATTGGCGGAAACAGGGCGCTCTGCTTGGCTTGATGATGAGTTGTCAAACCTCACGGACCCTGCAACTTACATTGTGAACCCTGAAGAAAGCTGGCGTCGCATTAAAGCGCGCATTCAAAACAAAAAGCAGTTTGGCGTGCTGATGAGCATTGCGGCTTGGCGCGAAAAAGAAGCGCAGAACCGCAATGTGCCGCGCGGGCGCGTGTTGAAAGATGAGGCGCTTGCCGAAATCGCCATTCAAATGCCACAGAAGCCCGATGATATTAATCAGCTGCGCTTGGTGTCTAAAGGCACGGCGAACTCGTCAACGGGGTCCGCAATTCTTAAAGCTGTTGCAGAAGGCCTAGCCCGCGATCCAAAAACCATTCCAGATTTCAAAGGCCGTAATGATGAAATGTCCGCGGCGGCTCAGGCTGTGGCTGAAGTTCTTAAACTCGCGATGAAAGTGGCCTGCGAGAATGAGGGCATTGCGCCGAAACTTCTAGCCAGTGCCTCAGAGATTGATGCCATTGCCGTTGATGACAACGCGAAGGTGCCATTGCTTGAAGGTTGGCGGCGTGAAGTGTTTGGCAATTTGGCACTGGATATTAAACACGGCAAAGCGTGCATTGGCATGGAGAATGGTCGCGCTGTGATTATGCGGCGTTGAGGACTACTTTATCTCCACCTGCGGCGTGCGTCCTATCTCAAACGCCAACCCTGCAAGCCGCTTCTCAACGCGCTCGCCCATCAAGTCTTTGAGTTTAGATGGAAGTGTCAGAACCAAAGTTTTGCCCTCCCCCATTTTCAACCCAATCTTCGGCAACATGCCGGGCATGGCTGCGGATAAAATATAGGCAAGTCGAAATATGGAACTGAGCAGATGAGCGCGTTCAATGTGACGTTCATCCAGCAGGCGCGTGAGATCATCCTTCATCAGCTCGCCTTCATAGCGATAAAAAACTGTCAGCGCCAAGAACACGCGGCCCGGATGATCTATGCCCACAAAGGCGGCTTGCGAAATCATGGCGAGGGAACGATCGGCGCGGTAATCAGGATGCGCGCGCCAACCAATATCGGCAAGCAAGCATGAAGCATAACGCAAGCGCATTTCCTCTTCGTTTTCTTCGATGCCTTTGCCACCAAATAATTGGTCGGTCCAATCACACAATTCCAACTCATGCAAGGGTGAGCGGGCATAACGCCGCGCAAAATCCCAGCAGGATGAGAGCAATGCATCAGATTGCATTTTCTTGCGTGGCAGTTTTGAAAACAGCAGACCTTCGCGCACCCCATAAACCGAGACCATCACATCAGTCGGTTTGCTGTGTGCTAACAAGCGTTCCAAAACCATGGCCCCAAAGGGCATGGTATCGACGCGGCTTTTCGACATGTCTTTCACATCTTTAAGAGAAGATGGTGTGAGGCCCGAAACCAATTCGGCAATGCTGGAAGCCTGTTGATGGCTCATGGAATAATGATGCAGCACATGCAGCGGATAATGGCTTTGGGCCATGTGAATGCGGGCGAGATTTCGCCACGTGCCACCCACCGCATAGAAAGTGCGGTCCTGGAGTTTCTCCAAAATTGGCAAGTCTTTGAGATATTCATCAACAATGGCGCGGGCCCTGCCCATGTCGCCACCCGACATATCAATCAATCGCAAAGGGCCAATGGGCAGCGTGATGCCATCATGCAATTTGCCATCGCGAATATCGATCAGCTCCAGTGAACCACCACCCAAGTCCCCCGCAATGCCGTCAGCTTCTGGTGTGCCCGCAATCACGCCCAAAGCGGCGTAGCGCGCTTCTTCTTTTCCGGTAAGCACCCGAACACTGGCGCTGAGGGCTTTTTCGGCAAGGTTGATAAACTCTTCGCCATTGCTGGCTTCACGCGCAGCGGCAGTGGCCAGCGCATAAATCTCTTTAACGCCAATTTGCTTGGCCAAAGTTCTGAAGCGGCGAAGGGCCAGCATGGCACGGGCAATGGCGGCTTCATTCAACTTGCCGGTAATGGCAACACCTTTGCCAAGACCGCACAGAATTTTTTCATTAAAAATCGGCGCAGGCGAACGACGCAAGCCATCGTAAACCACGAGGCGCACTGAGTTCGAGCCAATATCGACCACAGCCACAGGCCGATATTTGGGCGGTTCAGTTCTAAAACCCTTATGCCAACTCATTTAGTTTTTGTCGTCCTCTTGCGTGGTGTCACCACCTTACCGTCAAGCGAGCTACCCCGTCCAGAGAGAGATGGGTTTTCCATGAAGAATTGGTGAGCATTGAAAGGCTTCTCACCAGCTGCAACTGTAACACGACGAGACGTGCCATCAGATTGCAAGGCCCAGCTTTGTTGATTGTCGCGCATGTTGGCCACCATAATTTGATCGAGCACTTGCTCATGTACGGTGGGGTTTTCAATCGGGATTAGAGTTTCTACACGGCGATGCAAATTGCGCGGCATCCAATCAGCTGAACCAATATAAATTTTTGCTTTCGGACTGGGCAGGCCATGGCCTGCACCAAAGCACACAATGCGCGAATGCTCGAGGAAGCGACCGATGATGCTTTTCACATGAATGTTTTCAGAAAGGCCAGGCACACCAGGGCGCAAACAACTGATACCGCGCACCACCATGTCAATTTTTACGCCAGCTTGGCTTGCCGCATAAAGCGCATCAATGATTCCGGGGTCCACCAATGAATTGAGCTTCGCCCAAATTTGGGCGGGGCGACCTGCTTTGGCATGAGCAATTTCTTCCGCGATGTGTTGAAGTAAGCGATCCTTGAGATTGATCGGAGACAGAGAAATTTTTTCAAGGTCTTCAGGCTGCGCATAACCTGAAATGAAATTGAACAGCCGCGCTGCATCGCGTGACAAGGCTGGATCGCAAGTGAAGAATGAAAGATCGGTGTAGACTTTTGCGGTGATCGGATGATAATTGCCGGTGCCAAAATGCACATAGGTGCGCATGGTGCCGCCTTCACGGCGCACCACCATGGACACTTTGGCATGGGTTTTCAGTTCGATGAATCCAAACACCACCTGCACACCAGCGCGTTCTAAATCACGCGCCCATTGAATGTTGGCTTCTTCATCAAAACGAGCTTTCAGTTCCACCAAAGCGATTACTGATTTTCCAGCCTCGGCGGCTTTGGCCAATGCGGCAACCACAGGAGAATTGCGCGAGGTGCGATAAAGCGTTTGCTTAATCGCCACCACATCGGGATCATTGGCAGCTTGGCGAATGAACTGCACAACCACATCAAATGACTCGTAAGGATGATGCACGATAAAATCTTTTTGGCGAATGGCGGCGAAAATATCCCCCGCGTGGTCACGCACCCGTTCCGGAAAGCGGGCCATATAGGGCGTGAATTTCAGGTCGGGGCGCTCATCAAGAATGAGCTGTTCGGTATCGGCAAAGCCCACAAGTCCTTCAGCCATGATGGTCACATCACCAGACACATCAAGTTCGTTGGCGATGAAGCTACGAAGCTCCGGTGGGCAACGGGCATCCACTTCCATGCGGATGACCACGCCACGACGACGCAATTTTAATGCTGTTTCAAATACGCGCACCAAATCTTCGGCTTCTTCTTCAATTTCTAAATCGCTGTCTCTAATAACGCGGAACAGACCCTTGCCGAGAACATCATAGCCGGGGAACAGGCGCGGCAAGAACATGCCGAGCATGGTTTCCAAAAGCATGAAGCGCGTGGCTGTGCCGGGCAAGCGCACGAAACGTTCCAACTGCGATGGAATGGGCAGCAAAGCCTTCATGGTGTAGCCGTCTTTGCGGCGGCGCAATTCTACAGCCATGACGAATCCACGATTCAAAATAAATGGAAACGGATGTGCAGGGTCAATGGCGATGGGTGTGACAATGGGGAGAATATGATCGAGAAAACGGATGTCCAGCCATTCACGTTCCTCGTCCGAAATCTGATCACTTTCTATGATTGCGATGCCAGCGGTGTTGAGTTCCGCTTTCAATTGAATCCAACGGCGATCTTGCTCGGCCATCAAGTCTTGAGCGCGTTTGCGAATGAGTTCTAATTGTTCAGCGGGCGTCAAACCATCTTGACTGATTTCTAAGACCTGCTCACGCAACTGGCCCACGAGGCCTGCCACACGAACCATAAAAAATTCATCTAGATTGTTGCCAGAGATGGACAAGAATCGCACCCGTTCGAGTAATGGATGGGCAGGGTTTTTTGCCTCTTCCAACACCCGCATGTTGAACTCCAACCACGAGAGTTCGCGGTTAAAAAACCGAGACGGGCTTTCCATCAGATTCGTGGGCAGGGTTTTGGCATTCATTAAAGGTCAATCCGCTGTAAAATCAGGAGCATAGTAGCGCTTTATAACGGTTGTGTGAAAGCATTAGGTTTCAGATTCAAAAAACTCGGGGCTGGTAAAATTTGTCATAACCCGGGCCACGAAGGGCCTAGTCACTTCGGCGCGTTCGATGAGCGCTTGCTGGTCTATCTTTGTCACTATGGAACGGGCTGCCTCAAGCGATCGCGGCATACGCACAAGAATGTAACTGATCATGGATTCATCAATGGCAATTTGACGATCCGCAAAAAGCTTAACCAACACACCGCGCAACAAGGCATCGTCGGGTGGCAGAATTGAAACAACGGGAAGCGCATTGAGACGCGACAGCAAATCGGGAATAACGAGCATCCAGTGCGCAGGAATTGTTTGTGCTGTGATGAGAAGATGGTGGGCTTGTGCCTTGGCCAGATTGAGCGCATGGAAAAATGCGCGTTCATCAAATGCACCATCCACTTCAATTGCCAATGTTGCATCCTGCAACACTGAATCCATTGTCAGGGCTTTGGCGTTAACGAGTTGTGCCCCCGCTTTCTGTCGCCATACTTCAACCAAGTGGGATTTACCACTGCCCGGCGGTCCCACAATAATTGCCCCATAGGTGGGCCAGTTCGGCCACTGATCAATCAACTCAACAGCGGCACTGTTTGAACTGGTCACCAAAAAATCATCACGGCCCAAGGCTTGCCGCAAGGGCAAATCTAAAACCAACTGCCGTGACTTTTCGTTCATTTTTTGAGAGCTTTGATAGTGGGCTGCGGCACACCCGTATAAAGCTTGCTGCGCAAATAATGGTTCAACCCATAGCGAACGAACACCCCAGTGGCTGCCGCCATTGGCACGGCAAGAAGTAGGCCGAGGAAGCCAAACACATAGCTGAATGCGAGCAAGGCGAACATCATCCAAACAGGATGAAGCCCAATGGAACCTCCCACCAATCGTGGTGACAAAAAATTTCCTTCAATAAATTGTCCGGCAACAAATACGCCAATGATGAGCAGAACTTGAGCCTCATTCGGCCAGAATTGCACCAGACCCACACCAATGGCCAAGATACCACCGATCAATGCGCCGACATAAGGAATGAAGCTGAGCATCCCCGCTGCAAAGCCAATGGCGAGGCCGGATTTCAAACCAACGAGTGACAAGCCAATGGCATAAAACACCCCCAGCAATAAACACACCGTGCCCTGCCCGCGAATGAAGCCTGCCATGGCCATGTCTATATCACGCGCGATTCCCCGGACTTCTTCGAGGTAGTCACGTGGCACCCAACCATCGACTTTGGCCACTATGTGATCCCAATCCGCCAACAAATAAAAGGCCACAATAGGCGTGATCACCAATAACGAAACCACATTCATTAAGGCAACTCCGCCCGACCAAATAGACGAGACAAACACTGCCAACCAACTTGCTGCTTTTGCTGCAATCGTCGACGCTTGGCTCTGAATATCTGTGCCGGAATTAGCCAACATATCTTTTAAACTTTGTGGTGCTAAGTCATTGAAGCGGGCCACCACGCTCTTGATCAGATTTGGCAATTCACCGGCGAGGACCACCAATTGATCGATCGCAACCGGCACAACCATCAATCCCACAAACACCAAAGACAGTATTGCGGCGAGCAAAATAAGCGCCGTTGCAACAATGCGTGGAAGGCCCAGTTTTTCTAATCGATCGGCCACCGGATCAAGAAAATAAGCGAGCACAAACCCTGCGATGAAGGGCAGCAGAATAGTCTGCAACAACCACAAAACCATAATCACGAAAAACAGAGCCAGAAGCCAGAAAGTGACTTGACGTTGCAAGGTCATGATTTTTTCTCATCCATATTCATGTGGGTTGTCCAGTCTCGCAGATAATATGCACCCGATAGGACAGTCAGGACCGCGACAATTATCGTGCCTGCTAAAAGTAAAGGCTTAGCATTTAAATCGGCGCTCAATACTCCAAGCACCACACCAGCAAATGCAATCTGCGCGGCGGTGTTCACCTTGCTAATTGCAAGTGGTTTCATCGCTAAAGGTTTATCCAGCAACCAAGCCAATAACACACCACCAATAATTAGAATATCGCGCGTGATGACGATTAACACAAGCCAAGCTGGCAATATCTTGATGAGGCCTAAAGCGGCATAAACCGAAACCAACAAGGCCTTGTCAGCCAAGGGATCGAGATAAGCGCCAAGTTCGGATTGCATTTTCCAACGCCTGGCTAAAAATCCATCGACACCATCACTAATGCCCGCGAGAATAAACGTTAAAAATGCCAGCCGAAACTCTTCGGAAATGAGCAGCCAAATCGTGATCGGCACCAACAAAATTCGCCCTATTGTGATGATGTTTGGAATGTTCATAGATTTACGGCGCCTGTATTATCCATGATCCCGTTTCACTCGACATGTTCAATCCTGTCGCTTGCAATGAGGCTTGCACGTCTTCAATCGAACTGGAATATAATAGCCGCGCCGATGCGCCTTGCACATCGAGCGAGGTCACATCAACACCCACCACACCGGGCGCAGATAGTATTCGCGCCCGCAAGCCATTCCACTGCGAAGGGCCTTGAAATGGTATCGTGACGGCCACCGATTGGGGGCCGGCATTGGCGGCTTTGGCAGCGGCAACCTTGGCTTGGTCGGACTTGAACTTTTCAATCATCACTTGGTGAAAGCGTTGCGCGGCAAGAATAGCCGAATCATTGTCGGTGCCGGAATCAGCGGTGTAGACTTTATCAAATGTCATTTTGCCCAAAGGTGATTGCCCCACCATATGAGCATGAATGCCACCCCCTTCAGCGGGTTCTGCAAAAGCCACGAGCAATGTTTTCACGTCATAGCGGCGGCGCAGCGCTTCAAGTTTAACCGGGTCACCATTGAGCGCATCTTCGGGAGTTAAAATTGCACTGTCGTCTTGATCGCCGAGTGGAATAATAATTGGAATTTGCGCCTGCTGAGCATTGAGACTCTGCCAAGCTTTACGCCAAGGGTTATCTTCCCAAAGGACTGGAGCCGCACCCGCTGCTGCCGTCCAAACTGGCAAAACCATCATCGCAGGGCCTTGCGAGGCCGGAAGATCAATTCCGGCGCGATTAAAGAAAGGCTTTAGTTTCTCAGGCAGAAACCGCACTGTGAATTTTCCCTCATAGCGGCCCGGACTAATTTTTTCCTCTTCGATGGACAATGATTTCAAGAGCGGCATGACAGATTTGGTATCGAGCTTAGCCATTTCGGCGGCAAATTCGGGAGTTCCCAAATGTTCGGCCAGCAAAACGATAGCTTTCATCTGTGCATCGACCAATGCTTTGTCTTTAGCCGCAGCCGCATTCACGTCAGTCACGTCCACAGCAACCCCCTGGACTGCAAATACACTGGTTTCAACGGGACCTGCTGCGAAGGCGGCACCCGTGCCCAGCCCAAGCAAAAGTGCAAAAAATACAATCTTGATAACTCGTCTCATTCCAGTCCTTCGGGCTTTATTCCCGCATCAATTCGGGCTAGTGAACCCGCATCAAATTGCTTAATACAAAGATTGAGGCAAACTAGCGGCATGGGCGACAGCAAACAAGCACTTCGAAACGGAATAACCTATGCCGACGCTGGTGTGGATATCACCGCTGGCAATGATCTGGTCGATTTGATCAAGCCATTGGCCAAATCAACAAAGCGCAAAGGTGCTAATGCGGCATTGGGCGGCTTTGGTGGATTATTTGATCTGAAAGCTTGCGGTTACAAAGACCCAGTTCTCGTTGCCGCCAATGATGGTGTGGGCACCAAGTTAAAAATCGCCATTGATACAGGTTTGCACAAAGGCATCGGCATTGATCTGGTTGCCATGTCGGTGAATGATCTTGTGGTGCAAGGGGCAGAGCCGCTGTTCTTTCTCGATTACTATGCGACAGGCAAGCTCGACGTGAAAGCTGCGCGTGATGTAATTGCGGGCATTGCCACGGGCTGTAAGCAAGCAGGCTGCGCCTTGATTGGTGGTGAAACAGCAGAAATGCCAGGGCTCTATCACGGCACAGATTATGATCTCGCCGGCTTTGCTGTGGGCGCCGTTGAACGGAAGAAAATTTTACCCGCTGTAGATGTGGGCGTTGGTGATGTAATTTTGGGGCTGGCATCATCTGGCCCACATTCCAATGGTTATTCACTCATCCGCAAAATTGTTGAATTGAGCGGTGTGGCTTATGATGCGCCATCGCCCTTCAGCAAGAATGAAACATTGGCTGAAGCGCTGCTCACGCCGACCCGGATTTATGTGAAGTCTTTGCTGAAAGTTTTGAAGACAGGCAAGTCTGTAAAGGCTCTTGCGCACATTACAGGTGGTGGCTTCACTGAGAATATTCCGCGCGTGTTACCTAAAACGACGGTGGCTGAAATCGATTTAACTGCGGTGCCCCATCTTCCAGTATTCAAATGGCTTGCGAAGATTGGTGGCACACCTGAAGCCGAAATGCTGCGCACTTTTAATTGCGGTATCG
The DNA here is from genome assembly GCA_031423845.1 of Hyphomicrobiales bacterium. GTDB lineage: Bacteria > Pseudomonadota > Alphaproteobacteria > Rhizobiales > Aestuariivirgaceae > Aestuariivirga. The sequence goes on from JANPGD010000120.1 coordinate 14,407, forward strand.
GCATGATCGTCGTGGTGAAAGCCAAAGATGCGAAAGTAGTTTCTGCGGCGTTGAAAAAAGCCGGCGAGAAAGTTGCAGCCCTTGGCACCATACGCAAGCGCAGGGGCAAAGAAGCGCAGGTTAGTTATTCGGGTTCGCTGTGATTAAGAAACGCGTCGGCGTTCTCATCTCTGGCAGCGGTTCCAACATGCACGCACTGGTGAAGGCTTCACAGGCGGCTGATTATCCTGCTGAAATCGTTTGTGTGGTTTCAAACAAACCAGAAGCAGGCGGTTTAAAAATAGCAGCGAGCGAAGGCATTGCAGCCCACGTGGTGAACCATAAAGATTATGCTTCGCGCGAAAGTTTCGACGCAGCACTGAACACCTATCTACAATCGCAAAACCTCGATCTCATCGCCTGCGCAGGCTTCATGCGGATTATGACTCCGGTTCTCATTGCGCCTTGGCAAGGCCGCATGATCAACATTCACCCTTCCCTGCTACCCCTCTATAAAGGCCTGCACACTCATGCCCGCGCTATCGCTGATGGGCAAAAATTCGGCGGCTGTTCGGCGCATTATGTGACGTTGGAATTGGATGACGGGCCTATTATTGCGCAAGCCTCGGTGCCAATAATGGATAGTGATACTGCTGATACATTAGCCGCACGGGTGCTTATCGAAGAACATAAGCTTTATCCAGCAGCTTTAGCCAAAGTGGCGCAGCAAATAAATCAATTAGATTGGACACAGCGTCCGTTCTGATCTGAGGTCCGGCCTTCGCCACAGTTCACTGTACAATGAGGAGCATTGGCGCATATGCCGCTCAACATGTCATGACCGCTTTGGCGAAAGCTTTCTTCAGTGCAGGCACTCATGCTTAAGACGCATAGAATGAGTAAAGGTTTTAAAATTCGCATGTTCTACCTTTAATTTTTACACGGAATTAAGCTATTCAACGAAGCGTTGATTGTTGCATCGGAGCGCAAATCAATATCGTGGGTGAGCATCACATAGCCGATGTTTTCCGAGCTCATAACAAATGTCGTGACGAGCAATGGCGCCATGGGAATAGCGTTGTTTGCACAAAATTCTTTGGCCGCAATGCCCATGGTTAAACTGCCTTTTTTGCCTTTGCTTTTTTCAATCGCCGCATCATTGCGAATTTTATTGAGTGTTGCCACTTCGTTTGGCGGCAATCGATATACATAAGTTTTCTGCCCTTCGGGGGCATTTGGTAACCCGACAAAATCTGGAGCCGAAGTTGATTCCTCAAGTTCTACAACACGCTTATTTTCGGGCGCGTCGCCCTGCCGATATGCCAAATCCAAATGCACGCCGCCGGGCTTAGGCTTCAAATCATTGGGCAAGGTAAGTGCAAAACGGAAAACCTGTAAATCGGTTGTCATAAAATCAATGCGGCTGAGCTTCATCATCGAGGCGATGGGGATTGATGTGCAGGCGGCGAGAGACAGAGCAACAAAACTTGCAAAAACACATTTGAACTTTTTCATAGAAGACTCTCAAAATTACTTTACAATAATTTTGTATTGTTTTACGATAATTTTGTCAAGCAAAACAGGAATTATATTATGAACCCCTCAGTTAAAAATGTTACCCGTCTGGAACGCATTGCGCGCTATGGCGAATGGATTTGCATATTCGGCATTCTGTTGGTGGGGGGATATAGTTTCTATCTCATGCTCCACCCTGCCGAAGCCGTAGCGGTGATGCAGCGCGGCATTCCTGGGCAATTCTATCTTCCTAGTGACGCAATGCTCATGCTGGCAGGTGTTGTGGCATTGCTGCCTGTGTTGGTTTTTATCTATGCCTTGTGGTGTGCCCATTCGTTATTTGGCTTGATTGGCAGCGGACATTTTTTAAGTGAAACGAGCCAATGGCTCATGATTCATCTGGGGAAACTTGCAATTGTTTTGGCAATTTTAGGAATTGTCGTTCACACACTGGTTGTGCTCATTATGACAAGTGCAAATCCCCCGGGTCAAAAAATGCTGTTGGTTGAAATTGACTCTGGCACACTTTCCTCGGTGATCATTGCTGTGTTGCTCTTCACCTTTGCCCACCTCCTGAAGGAAACGGCAACCATCGCCGAAGAGAACAGGAGTTTTATTTAGCCGTGGCAATTATTGTGAATTTGGATGTGATGTTGGCCAAACGCAAAATGCGCTCGCGCAGTTTGTCGGAAATTATTGGTATCACCGAGCAAAATATTTCACTGCTCAAATCCGGAAAAGTGCGCGGCATTCGCTTTGATACACTTGAAGCAATTTGCAAGGCACTGGAATGCCAGCCGGGAGATATTTTGGAATTTCGGCCAGACTAGCTGAACACATCCAGTTGTGGCTTGCCGGTTTCCTTGCGAATTTCATCTTGCCATTTTGAGAGCAGCGCTTTACGGCGCTCCTTATATTTTTCCTTTAACACTTCACTGGCAATCACCCTGTCTGTGCGGAAACTTCGAAAGCCTTGGCGCATTTCACACCACGCAATAATAATCCGCTGCGCGTCATAATAGGAAATACCAATCGGCCAGATGATGCGCGCGGTTTCGGTGCCATCCTCCGCACGATAATGAATGCTCACTTTGTGTTGCTCGCGGATGGCCTTTCGCAAGGCCGCCACATCAATGTGGTCTTCTGCATTTTTTGAAAACGGTGAGGCGATGAGCGAAGAATCATAAAGAAACGGCTTCAAATTGGCTGGCAACACCGTACCAATTTTTGCGGCGGTATCCATGGCAGCACGGGCCAAATCTGGGTCACCACGGCGCATCACCCAACGCAAGCCCAGCATAACGGCTTCGAGTTCGTCAGCTTTAAACATGAGTGGCGGCAGGTCATAGCCTTCACCCAGCACATAACCCACACCCGCTTCACCACGAATGGGCACGCCATCAGTTATCAAATCGGCAATGTCACGGTAGAGTGTGCGCAGCGAAATTTCCAATTCCTCAGCCATAACCCGCCCCGTCACTGGCCTGCGGTGGCGGCGGAGAAGTTGAATCACTCGGAGAAGTCTATCGGCGCGTCTCATAATTTATTCTACTGCAATGCTACTGACACCATGTTGTCAGCAGTGTGGCAGTAGGCATGGTGAAACGTCAAGGAGATAAAATGCTAACGCTCAACGTATTCGGACCCTATTTCGGTTTGCCAGATGGCAGCCCCTTCTGCATCAAGGCACTGACACTGTTAAAAATGTCTGGCCTGCCATTTGAAGAAAAGCGCATGAACTTTAAGGAGGCGCCGAAAGGTAAAGCTCCATATTTGCGTGAGGGCGATCTGGTGATTGCCGACTCTTATTTCATTCTGCAGCATCTTGAAACCAAGCATGGCGTGGATTTTTCTGGCGGTTATAGCGCAGCGGATTTGGCTAAAGGCTGGGCCGTAGCGCGGATGTTGGAGGAACACTTTTATTTCCTCTCAATGAACATTCGCTGGCTCAATGACGAAAATTTTTGGAAAGGACCGTATCAATTCTTCGCCGAAGTCCCTGCCCCCATTCGTCCCCTTATTGCACGGATCGTTCGCAAGAAAGTGCGCAAGACTCATGACTTGCAGGGTCTAGGCCGCCACACGCTTCAAGAAAGAGTGGAACTTGCCAAGGGTGATCTCAGTGCCATTGAAGCGATGTTGGGCAAGAATAAATATTTGCTAGGCAATCGGGTGAGCGGCGCAGACGCTACGGCCTTTCCATTTATTTGGGCTGCTGCGTGCAGCTATTTCACAAGCCCGATTGGCGATTATATTCGCACGCGCCCCGTCTTATTGGCGTATCTAGGGAGGATGCGTGACGCATATTTCCCAGGGTTTGAGGTGTGAGTGAATTTTCAAAAGCTATCGTAACCTATTCGCCACAGGTCCAAGCACGCCTCAAAGAGCTGCGCCGCCTTATTTTAGATACCGCAGCCAAAACTGAAGGTGTTGGCCAAATTGAAGAAGCTCTGAAATGGGGCCAGCCTAGCTTTCTCACGCCTGAATCTAAAAGCGGCAGCACCATTCGCATTGACGGGCGGCGCAATGACCCTGAGAAATACTTAATGTATTTTCATTGCCAGTCAGGGTTGGTCGACATGTTCAAAGAGCGATATGGCAATAAGTTGAGTTTTGAGGGCAACCGTGCGATCGTCCTCGATGCCAATGCCGAAGTGCCTGTAGAGATTTTGAAGCACTGCATAGCAATTGCCCTGACGTATCATTTGCGAAAGAAGGTTCAACTATGAAATCAATAAATGACCGCCGTGCATTGTTTCGCAGTTTGCATGGAGAAGGGTGTTTTGCATTGCCTAATCCTTGGGATGGCGGTTCTGCTTTGCGTATGGCTAAGGCTGGATTTAAAGCGCTCGCGTCAACAAGTGCCGGTGCGGCTTGGGCTCTTGGCATAGAAGATGGTGAGATGAATCTTGAACAGGTTTTAGATCACTTGCGGTTTCTGTGCAGCGTCACCGACTTGCCCGTGAATGCCGATTTCGAGTCAGGGTTTGCAGAGGGACTAGATGAACTGCAATCAAATGTTACACGCTGCATTGCAACTGGAGTTGCAGGCCTGTCTATTGAGGACCGAAACGGTGGTGCATTTTATTCATTAGATGCGGCAGTTGAGCGGATTGTCGCTGCACGCAAAGCAATCGACGTTTCTGGCGAAGACGTTATGCTTGTTGGCCGATGTGAAGCCTATTTGATGAAGGAGTTGAATATGGATGAAGTCATCCACCGACTTCGCGCTTATGCAAATGCAGGCGCAGATTGCCTCTATGCGCCAGGTCTCAAAAAAATAAATGATATTACGAAGCTCGTGCAATCTGTGGACAAGCCGCTCAACGCTAACTTAACAGGCACAGGCCTTTCCGTCGACGACATGGCCGCAGTGGGTGTGAGGAGAGTGAGCGTTGGAGCCGCATTGGCGAAGGCGAGTTATGATGCGATTGATGGATTCGTTGAACGATTAAAATCTGAAGGCAAGTTAACTTAACATTGAATTGTCGATTGTGAGGTCAAATTTAGTCTGCGACAAGAGTTTTAACTTACAAGTTTTCAAATGGCTTTCCTCCGGCTAGTGTCACGGTTTTGAGGCTGCCTATGACCCTTCCCATCATCATCGACACCGATCCCGGCCAAGACGACGCCGTTGCCATTATGCTGGCATTGGCTTCGCCTGAACTGGACGTTCTGGGCATTACGGCTGTTGCAGGCAATGTGCCGCTGGCGCTTACTGAGCTGAATGCGCGGAAAATTTGTGAGCTAGCAGGCCGGCCTGAAGTGAAAGTTTATGCAGGTGCCATTCGCCCCATGTTGTGCAGCTTGGTTACCGCTGAACATGTACACGGCAAGACGGGTTTGGACGGGCCGATTTTACCTGAACCTAAAATGCAGCTGCAAAAGCAATATGCTGTGGATTTCATCATCGATACGTTGATGGAACGCCCTGCTGGAACCGTTACGCTCTGCACCCTTGGTCCTCTCACCAATGTCGCGCTTGCATTGATAAAAGAGCCGCGCATCTCGTCACGCATAAAGCGCATTGTTGCGATGGGGGGTGGATTTTTTGAAGGTGGTAACATCACTCCGGCTGCCGAATTTAATATTTATGTTGATCCTCATGCTGCGCGGTTGGTTCTGGATGCGGGCATTCCCTTCACGCTCATTCCGCTGGATTGCACCCATCAAGCGCTGACAACAAAAGCCCGTGTCGAAAAATTTCGTACAATGAAAAATAATTCCGGCCCAGCTGTTGCCCTTATGATGGATTTCTTTGAGCGCTTTGATGTGGAGAAATATGGCACTGATGGTGGTCCCTTGCATGATCCATGTGTGATTGCCTGGTTGTTGCGGCCAGAGCTTTTCACCTCACGTGATGTGAATGTGGCGGTGGAATGTGAAAGCCAACTGACCATGGGCATGACCATTGTGGATTGGTGGAAAGTAACCGACCGCAAACCCAATGCCACAGTGTGTCGTGGGATTAACTCCGATGGGTTCTTTGATTTGTTGACGGAACGCTTAGCAAAACTGGCTTAGGCAGCAAGTACAGCGACTGGTGCAAGGATAGCCAAAGCCAATCCTGCTGCTAAAAACAACATCAACATCCGCCCGCGACGATTCTCATTTTCACTCATAGTCAAGCTTGTGGCCTGATTCTGGGGGTCAGGAAAATGATTCTTTTCAAGTACTTGCGCCAACGTATTCATGGTTAATAACCTCTTAACAAAGGCCCAACCTTTGCCGCCATTGTCTTTAATAACGCGTACTGCAGACAAAAGTTCGACGAGAGTTAGGCCTTATTGTGTATTAAACGAGGTTTATCCGTGTACGGATGAGTGAATGCTGAAGGGTGCGTTCATGTGGGATTCATGTTTCTTACCTTCTCCTTCTCCGCAACGCGGGGAAGGTGGCGCAAAGCGCCGGATGGGGTAGCTCGGACTAAAGTATTGGATACGGAGCTCCCCACCCGTCTCGCTCCGCGATCCACCCTCCCCGCTCCGCGAAGAGGGACAAGAAAGAATCACGCCTTCTTCATCCAAACTCTATTGTCGTGATAACTTCCCCCGCCCGCAGGGGCTGGTTGGTCTGATCCGGTGAGCGTGTTTATGCCACAGCCATCTTCGAATGCTTCATTAGGCCATAGCCCTTCTGAAATTAAAACGCCGCGCAGATGGCCGCTATGGGCTTTGGCGTGGAGAGTTACCTGCCCTCTGGCGCTGCCGAGTTTCACTTTGTCGCCATCACTTAATCCGTGTGCGGATAAATCTTCGGGGTGAACCAAAACCGTGGGCCGGCCTTCGCGCTTCACGCTGCTGGGCGTTTCATTGAAGGTGGAGTTTAGAAAAGTGCGGGCTGGTGAAGTGGCCAGACGGAAAGGATATTCCTCGTTCGCCACTTCAATGGCCGTATAATAATCCGGAAATTCCGGCAAGTTTTCATAAGGGCCAAGCTGGCCTGTGGGCGACAGAAATGCCGCGGCTTTCCAGTCTGGTTTGAAATGGTATTTGCCATCAGGGTGGCTAAAGCCCTTTATGTAATGGGCGGTTTCAAAATCGGGTTGCACGTCCACCCAGTTTTCTTCGTCCAGCACATCAAGGCCGGGGCGA
>JANPGD010000121.1:0-2461 GCA_031423845.1 Hyphomicrobiales bacterium
CATTATGTCCGTCAAAAACTGGAAACATTATACTTTCGCGTGCATTTGTTCCACGTATTCCCAGTTCACCAGATTATCGACAAACGCTTCCAAATATTTTTGGCGGGCATTGCGATAGTCGATGTAATAGCTGTGCTCCCACACATCGCAGCCGAGAATGGGCGACGCGCCGTGCATCAATGGGTTTTCGCCATTTGCGGTTTTCATAATGACAAGCTTGCCACCTTTAACGGCAATCCAGCACCAGCCGGAACCAAATTGTGTGAGGCCCGCTTGCACAAAGTCAGCGCGCATTTTGTCATAACCACCAAGATCCGCATCAACAGCCGCTTGCAATTTTGCAGGCAGGCTTTTGCCGCCGCCGTTTGGCTTCATCCAATTCCAGAAATGATTGTGGTTATAATGTTGGCCCACATTGTTAATCAAGCCTTGGGCCTTATCAGCAAATGCCACCTTGCAAATATCTTCGACCGAAGCAGCAGCTAACGGCGAATCTTTCAAAAGATTATTACCATTGGTCACATAAGCCATGTGATGTTTGTCGTGATGAAACTCCAACGTTTCTTTGGACATGTAAGGGCCAAGTGCATCATAAGCATAGGGCAGGGCAGGCAGTTCGAGGGCCATTTAATTTCTCCATTGGTTGATGTTCTTTGTCTAGTCTCTTGTGGGCGAAGGCGCAAGCTTGACAAGCGCGTCTATTGTCGCTGCCAAAGTTGGAACGCACCATCTTCTTTCGCCATCTTGTATCGGCTCCACGCGCCAGCGAACTCTCCATAGGCAAGAAGCGAATCCAAAGGGTTTTCATCGTCATCATGTAGGGTGTCTGAAAAAGGCCGATGATCAACGATCACATAGTCAGGGCTTTGCTCAATAAGATCGCGCGATAAAATCTGGGCCATATCGCCGATCACCTTCTTTGCCTCAACCTCGCTGATCAATTTCTTTTTTGCGGCAACCATAGGCCACAGAGATTGATAGTGCCCCACCCATTCGATATTACGGGCCGGAAGAAACGGAAATGAAAGTCCAATGTCATAAGTGAGCAGGATCATACGCTTTGGAAGTTGATCCTTTAACAAATCATCAAACCGTGCAACCGGCAGTTCTTGCGTCCGTTGATAATCCGCAAGTCCCGGCTGGATACACATCAGCACCGCGAGAACGCCTAAAATTTGTCCCATAGGGTGTCGCAATTGAAGGACAGCCAGCAAGAATGCGATGGTTACAAATGCAAGACCAGGGAGCAGCTGATAAGGCCAGCCCCTCTGTTGCAGAAGATGAATGAGAAGCCCCACCAAAGCTGCAATCAACCAAACGAGTACGCTACGATCTTTAATGCTGCGAAAACATAGGAGAACGATAGTGGCAATGAATGGCAGGATGAAAATAATGAAAGTCGAACTCAAAAGTATGGCGAAGACAGATGTTTGAAACGCGCCGTAAGTTAAAATGGTGAGCGGTATAATCATTGTAAAATATGATGGATAAAGCCACCAAATTAAAATTGGATAGATTACAACAATTGCGGCAGCGATAAATGTTTCAGTTCTAAAAGCAACCTTCCAATTTCCAGTTTTGATGAGCAGAAAAATTTCGAGGCAGATTGGGAAGAGTAGAAAATAAGCCTTGAAGCAAACCCCGATGCCCAAGAGGAATCCGATAGGAAGCGCAAAGTTCACTTTGGGAGATTGGCCGAGGCTTCGTTGCGCTATTGAACTAATATAAGGAAGCAGCAAAAGTGCAGCGAAATATTCGCGTTGGCCAAATCCAAATGCCAAGCAAAATGTTGTGACGACAGCCAAAATCAAAACCAGTTTTTGACGATAATAATTGCCTCTACTGTCTTCAAAATGCTGGCGCCAAATAAATGCCAACACACCAGCCACTATTCCCAAGGTGTAAAATGTGAAGGCTGGTTCCGCACGAAGCCCAGTAAATTTTGCAAACCAAACGGGCGGCAAGGAAATCCAAAATGCGAGCGGCGGATTGTTTTCAAAAATATCGACATAAGGCACAGCACCCCGCAAAATTCGGCGGTCAGCTTCGACAAAATAAGACACGTCAGAGAGCAGGGGCTGAGAGCCATAGAACACAAAAGCCAGAATAAACAGCGCAGCGCAGGCGAGAAGGACAAATAGATTCTGGCTTTTGGTCGACAACACAATGGCACCCATGATTCGGAATGCCAAACCATACAAAATTTATATACTGCGTGCGATTATGAAGACTTGCGGTCTATGCCCGAAAAAGCGGAACTCCCATCACCGCCATGATGAAGGTTCCAGTCATCGCAAGAACCATGAAAAGAGCCGCACCATAGACCAGCCCGCGACTTCCGCTCAACGCAGCAAGCGGCACCCCTTGGGTAATGTGCAGACCAATGAAATGGGCAACGCGCAAATCACCACCGGTTGTTGACCAATGAAAAAAGGGCAGGCCAGTGGCATCAGTCATATCG
>JANPGD010000122.1:0-4159 GCA_031423845.1 Hyphomicrobiales bacterium
GGCCTTTCACCCTTTCCGGGCGCATGGTGCATGATGAATGATGCGCGTGTGAAAATTCTCAAAGCAAAAATCGGCGATGGTCTCATTAGCCATCTGTGTACTGATGGTTTGATTCAATTCACCAAACTGCAACGCGAAGGCAAGGGCGTTATGGATGCAGCAACGTTTTTGCGTGGCTTCCCAAATCCGGTGATCACCTAATGCCGCGCTACCGCCTCACCATCGAATATGACGGCACCAAATTTTATGGCTGGCAAGTCCAAGCTGATGGCAAGGGCAACACCGTTCAAGGTGTTTTAGAAAAAGCCTTGATAAAATTGCATGATGGCTTCCCTGCCAAATTATTTTGTGCTGGAAGAACCGACTCCGGCGTTCATGCGCTGGCCCAAGTGGCCCATGTTGATTTACCAAAGCGATGGGGCGGTTTCGAACTGTGCAATGCCATCAATGGCAATGTGCGCCCGCATTTGGTTTCGGTGATTGCTGCAGAAGAAGTGGGAGAGGACTTTCACGCCCGCTTTTCCGCCGCAAGTCGCCATTATATGTTTCGCATTCTCAACCGCCGCGCTCCACCAACTATCGAGGTAAATAAAGTCTGGCACGTGCCCATGCCTCTCGATTCTGATGCCATGCACGAAGCGGCACAACATCTCATCGGTCACCACGATTTCACAACCTTCCGCGACATTCAATGCCAAGCCAACTCACCGATGAAGACCATCGATAAATTTGATGTGTCGCGTTATGACGACATGATTGAAGTGCATGTGGAAGCGCGATCTTTTCTGCACCAGCAAGTGCGGTCCATGACCGGCAGTCTTAAAAAAGTGGGCGATGGTCGCTGGAAGCCCATCGACGTGAAACACGCCCTCGAAGCCAAAGCCCGCACCGCCTGTGGTCCCGTTGCTCCGCCGGAGGGATTGTATCTAGTGAGTGTGGGCTACAGTTAAACCGCCGCTCTTCTCTATATAAGCAATAATCTCGTCCAAGCCTTTCATGCGCAGCATGTCCGCAAACACATAAGGCCGATCACCACGGGCTTTGCGCGTGTCGCTCTCCATCACATCAAGATCAGCCATCACATGCGGGGCCAGATCAGTTTTATTAACCACCAACAAATCCGAGCGCGTAATCGCAGGCCCGCCCTTGCGCGGAATTTTTTCACCTTGGCACACTGAGATCACATAAATCGAAAGATCTGCCAGATCAGGCGAGAAAGTCGCCGCCAGATTATCACCACCCGATTCAATGAAGATCACATCCAAATCCGGATGGCGTTTGTTCATTTCAGCAATGGCCGCCAGATTGATAGATGCGTCTTCTCGAATAGCCGTGTGCGGGCAGCCGCCTGTCTCCACACCCATGATGCGGTCTTCCGGCAATGCTTGCAGGCGATTCAAAATTAATGCGTCTTCTTTCGTGTAAATATCATTGGTAATGGCAGCCATTGAATATTTCTCGCGCATGGCCTTGCACAGTTTTTCAACCAATGTGGTTTTGCCAGAGCCCACAGGCCCGCCAATTCCAACGCGTAATGGGCCATGTGTCATGTGCGAAAAATCCTCGAATGTTGAGTTTCATGTTTCATTGACGCGATGTCAGAGAGCACAGTGCACGAACCAAGATCATCGAGACTGGCAACACTGGCACGAGTTGCCGTCTCAGAAATAATCGGCATGAGGTTGCGCATAATGTGAAGCCCCGCCGTCTGCCCAATTGGCACAAGCCTAACGGCAACAGAAATCAGCGCGTTCGAAAAACCCTGCAGGAAAGCCAACAAAGCATGACGCACATCAAGCTGCATGGCTTTACAACCGCGCGCCGCAGCAACCGGATAGGCAATATCGCCGTTCACTGTTTCAAATGGCGAGAAGATCGAAGCAGCGATCACAAAGGCCGCACCCAATTGTGTGGTCTCCAGATGGCGCTCGCGTGATGAGCAGAGTGCCAATGCCAGTTCGTTCGCATCTTTATTTTGAAATTCTTGCACAAATAAAATGGCATCATTCCAGCCTGAACCACGCGTGATCACATCGCTGATCCAGCCTTCAACATCATGTGCAGATTTAACTTGCCCACTTTCAATCGTCCATTCCAAGCCGTGACTATAGGCATAGGCTCCAATGGGAAAAGCCGGAGACATCCAATTGAGCAGCAACAAAAGCTGGGAAGCTTCAATGCCCATGATAAGCGCCATGCGCAGGTGAAAATTGTTCGCGCACATTGGCGACCTTTGCGCCCAACTGTTCCAACATCAGCGCAATCACATGATCACGCAGAATGAGAATGCGGTCACCTTCAATTTGCGCAGCGAGATGACGATTGCCAATGTGCCACGCCAACAAAGCATGATGCGCGCCGCTGACGGCTTTAATCTCAAGCAAATCTTCCTCAGCCGCCCTCACTTCAAGATAGCTTCCATCTTCAAGCTCAAGATGATCACCATCTTCAATAAATATCGACAAAGGCAAATCAACCAAAACTTCATTGCCACTTTCTGTGACAATCAATTTCCGCCGCAGGTGACGGTCTTGCGCCGAAAGCTCGATCCCATCAGTGGCTTGGCCGGGCGTGTCACTCAGGCGAATATGTTTGATAGCCCGCATCAGAACAAAAAGTAACGTTGCGTCATTGGCAGCGATGTTGCGGGTTCACACACCAGTAATTCGCCATCGGCCCGCACTTCATAGGTTTCGGGGTTCACGGTGATGTTAGGAGTAGCACTGTTGTGAATCATCGAGGCCTTGGAAAGTCCACCACGGGTGTTCTTTACCGCCACCATCCGCTTGGCCGTGCCGAGTTTTTTTGAAAGCCCGGCATCCTTGGCCGCTTGCGATACAAACACGATGGACGAATTTGTGAGCAGCTTTCCAAAGCTAGCAAACATTGGGCGATAATGCACTGGCTGCGGCGTGGGAATAGACGCGTTAGGGTCACCCATGGGAGCAGCCGCAATCGAGCCACCCAACAACACCATTTCCGGCTTCACGCCAAAGAAAGCTGGATTCCACAACACCAAATCCGCCCGCTTGCCAATTTCAATAGAGCCCACTTCATCGGAAAGGCCGTGCGCGATAGCGGGATTGATTGTGTATTTCGCAATGTAACGCTTCACGCGGTTATTATCATTGCCGCTATCACCGATCAGTTCGCCGCGCTGAACTTTCATTTTATGCGCGGTTTGCCAACACCGAATAATCACTTCGCCCACGCGGCCCATGGCCTGACTATCCGATGAGATCATTGAGAAAGCACCCAGATCATGTAGAATATCTTCAGCGGCAATCGTCTCTTTGCGGATACGGCTTTCGGCAAAGGCAATATCTTCTGGAATCTGCGGCGACAAGTGATGGCACACCATCAACATGTCGAGATGTTCGGCAATCGTGTTAATCGTGTAGGGACGCGTGGGATTAGTCGACGAGGGGAGCACATTGGGCAAGCTCGCCACTTTGATAATATCTGGCGCGTGGCCACCGCCTGCACCCTCAGTGTGGAAGGTGTGAATAGTGCGGCCTTTGAAAGCAGCGATGGTGGCTTCCACAAAACCAGACTCGTTTAACGTGTCGGTGTGAATGGCAACCTGCACATCATAATCATCAGCGACATTCAAACAGTTATCAATGGCCGCTGGAGTCGTTCCCCAATCTTCGTGCAGCTTCAAACCACAGGCGCCCGCCAAAATCATTTCTTCCAGTGGTGCGGCAAGGGACGCGTTACCTTTACCCATGAAGCCGAGATTCATGGGGAACGCATCAGCGGCTTCAATCATCCGCTCCAAATGCCAAGCGCCAGTGCAAGTGGTGGCGAGCGTGCCGTGGGCTGGGCCGGTGCCGCCACCCAACATGGTGGTCATGCCGGAGTAAAGCGCTTCTTCCAATTGCTGTGGAGCAATGAAGTGAATGTGACTATCAACGCCGCCAGCTGTGAGAATCTTGCCTTCACCCGCAATGATTTCAGTGGAGGGACCAATAATAATCGTCACTGCATTTTGCGTGTCCGGATTTCCTGCTTTGCCAACGGCGGCAATGCGGCCTTCCTTCAAACCCACATCTGCTTTGTAAATTCCGGAATGATCCACAATCAACGCATTGGTGATCACGGTATCCATGGCACCTTGAGCGCGCGTGGCTTGAGATTGCCCCATGCCATCGCGAAT
>JANPGD010000123.1:0-2408 GCA_031423845.1 Hyphomicrobiales bacterium
GGCCAAATCAGCGGCGGTTTCCTTGAGGCGAAGACCGCCTGCCACATTCAAATAAACATCGTGATTGGAGAGCGACACTCCGGCGCGCGCCTCCAGCACAGCGAGAATCATATTGAGCCTCGTGGTGTCCCAGCCCACAGCCGTGCGTCTGGGTGTTCCAAGCGGCGAGGGGGCAACGAGGGCTTGCACTTCAACGAGCAAGGGCCTTGTGCCTTCAATCCCAGCAAAAACCGCAGTGCCGGGGGCGGCGCGTTCGGCTGATCCCATGAACAGGCGCGAGGGATTGGTGACTTCACGCAAGCCCAAATCCGACATTTCAAACACGCCAATTTCATCAGTGGGACCGAAGCGGTTTTTAACGGCGCGCAAAATGCGAAATTGGTGGCCACGGTCGCCTTCAAAATACAGCACGGTATCAACTAAGTGCTCAATCACTTTGGGGCCAGCGATCTGGCCATCTTTGGTCACATGTCCCACGAGCAGCACACAAGCGCCCTTGGTTTTGGCATAGCGCACCATGGCCTCGGACCCAGCCTTGAGTTGCGACACGGTGCCGGGGGCGGATTCTACAGCGGGCGACCACAAGGTTTGTACTGAGTCGATTACGACCACAGACGGGATTTCGCCTTCATTTAAAGTGGCGATAATATCGGAGACGTTGGTTTCAGCGGCCAGCAGCACCTTTGAGTTTTCGAGGCCGAGGCGCGAAGCCCGCATCCGCACTTGGGCGATGGCTTCTTCGCCCGTCACATAAATCACGCGCTCGCCCTTGTTGGCGAGAGCCGCCAGCGCCTGCAAGAGCAGCGTGGATTTACCAATGCCGGGATCACCACCGATCAACACAGCAGAGCCCGGCACAAAGCCGCCACCTGTAGCGCGGTCTAATTCAGTGATGCCAGTTTCAATGCGCGGCGGGGCCGGACTTTCGCCCTTCAGCTCCACCAGCTTGGCCACGCGGCCTTTGGGAAGTGCAGCCCCCTTAGCGCCCGAAGCCGGAGGCCCTGAGCGCTCCTCAGTGATGGTGTTCCAACTGTCACAAGCCTCACAATGGCCGGACCATTTGTGAGTTACATCCCCGCAGGATTGACAGACGAAATTAGATTGAGCTTTGGCCATGGGAGGGAGATAGCACGGAACGTATAGAGAACGCAAGAGGGTGTATTGAGCGTGGTGCAAATAACTCCACTCAAACCGTCATTCCTGCGAAAGCAGGAACCCAGCTTTAGGCGGTCTCAAATGTGGCCAGCTGGATTCCCGCCTTCGCGGGAAAGACGGGCTGGGGTGGCGGATGAGGTTCCTAGCTACGGGCTAGAGTGTAGAGCATTCAAAGGCGCGGCTATTGAAATTTGCGTTTTTTAAATGCAGCGACATCTTGCAACGTCAATTTGAACCATTCGCCATTTGCACGTTTATCTGCAAACCGACGATGCCAATAGGCTTCAATCCCTGAAGGGTCATCAGTTCGAATTGAATGCTCCAACGATGAAACATCGGGCAGCGCGGTTCGGATTTGTTTAACGCGTTTTTCAAGCTCGTCGCCACGACCAATTTTAAAATGGGCACCCGACTTGATTAAATAAACATAACCGTCTTTCGTGTTGACGGCTTTGACAGTTTCTCTCAATTTTTCAGGCAACATTCTAAAAATATCGACGAATTCTGCTTTGTCTGTGAGCCATTCGTAAAAATCAGTCTGCATAGCTGCCTTATCTGAAAAATTACTTAGCAAAGTACTATACCATGGAAAATCATTTTCTATTTGTTTGAATAGCTGCAGCTCTTGTTTCGTCGGAAACTTCTTATAGTATCTACAGGCCTCTACCAATTTCAAAAAGACGAACTCTGGTTTTGTCTTTTGTGCAAGCTCTTGCGGTTTAAATCCAGCCTCACGAATAGCATCACCCCAGCGAGCCCAAATCTTTCCTTTCCAATCGTTCGGACGAATGCCAGTTTCGTTCTCAAATTGTCCCATGCCTGGTGATTGCCCTTCATTGGCCTCAGCAATCCGTTTTATCTCTGAAAGAATCCGTTCGCGCATGAAATGATAGTATTTTGTTTTGCTGACGAAAGAAAGCTGGATTCCCGCTTTCGCGGGAAAGACGGGCGGGGGATCACCCCTCCCAAACCACCCGCCCATCGCACACTGTCATCACTGCCTTCACATTCCGTATCTTATTCGGATCAGAGTCTTCCAAAGCAGAATCCAGCACCACCACATCGGCGAGATAGCCTTTCTTCAACATACCCTTTCTATCTTCCATAAATTCCATCGCCGCCCCCGCCACTGTAAACGCGTGAATACAGTCCATCAGGCTTTGGCGCTGGTCGGGGCAATCTGCGTTAGGGGGCACGCAGGTCATGGCGGCTTGGATGCCTTGGAAGGGGTTCAGGGGGGCTATGGGCCAATC
>JANPGD010000124.1:0-10004 GCA_031423845.1 Hyphomicrobiales bacterium
CTGCTGGCAATAAGTACATCTCGACAGATGCCCAAGGCTCTGCCCAGAAGCAGGCTGCTGACATTGAAGGCCTGATTTCACAAAAGCCTGATGTGGTTATGGTTGTTGCATTTGACTCAGATGCAATCCTCCCATCCATCAAGGCATTGTCTGATGCCGGCATTAAGTCGATTGCTTATGATGTGCAATTTGAAGATCCAAACGCGCTTTACATCACGTTCGATAACGTAGGTGTTGGTCGCATCATTGCCCAAGAAGTTCAAAAGGCAAAGCCAGAAGGCAACTATGCTTTCATTAAGGGCGACAAGGGCGATCCAAACGCAACCTTTTTGTTCCAAGGCATGATGGAAGTTCTGAAGGAAGGCCTCGATTCCGGCAAGATCAAGAATGTTTGCGAAACATTCACCGATGGTTGGAAGCCAGACAATGCTCAGAAGAACATGGAGCAATGCTTGACTTCAACAGGCAACAAAGTTGACGCTGTTTTGTCTGAAAATGACGGCATGGCTTCAGGCGTTGTTGCAGCCCTTACCGCACAAGGCATGGCTGGCATTCCAGTTGGCGGCCAAGACGGCGATTTAGCTGCAATCAACCGCGTTGCTCTCGGCACACAAACTGTTTCAGTTTGGAAGAACGCTTCAGACTTGGGCAAAACAGCTGCTGAAGCTGCTAACGCTCTTGCTGATGGCACAGCCATGGACAAGATCGCTGGTGTTGCCAAGTTCAATGGCGGCAAGAACAAGGTTGAAATGAATTCAATCCTCCTTGCTCCAACAGCAATCACTAAAGCAAACATCAATGTTGCCATTGATGCTGGCCACATTACAAAAGACCAAGCCTGTGCTGGCGTTACCGCCGGCGCAGTACCAGGTTGCTAATTTTTAGCATCTGACACTATGTTGAACCGTGGGACTTGCAAAAGTTCCACGGTTTTTCTTTAAGTAGAAGCGGGAATAGGGGAACGTCGATGTCAAACACTACAAGCACCAGTAGTAATCCAGCCTTTCAGAATGAAGGGCCCGTGAAGCGCTTCTTCCGCGCAACAGAAATTGATGCGCGCATGTTGGGCATGCTCGCGGCACTGATTTTAATATGGTGCATCTTCGATATATCCAGCGGCATCTTGCGCGGTAATTTTGGCGGTTTGCTTGGTGGCTCGTTTCTTACACCGCGCAACCTCTGGACGCTTTTAGTGCAAACCTCTTCAATTGCGGTCATGTCGACGGGCATGGTGTTGCTGATTGTGATGCGACAACTTGATCTGTCCGTGGGCTCCATGTTGTCCATGGTCGCTGTGGCCGGTGCTGTTGTTCAAGTCTTCAAACTCGCACCAATGTTGGGCGTGGGCCATCCCGCCATCTGGATAGTCGGTGTTCTGGTTTGCATCCTACTTGGAGCAGCTGTTGGTGCTTTCAACGGTTATCTCACCGCATACGCCAAGATCCCGGCGTTCATCGTTACCTTGGGTGGTTTACTTGCCTATAGCGGCATCGCTTTCTATATGGCCAAAGGCGAGACCGTTGCCCCGATGGATAAGACGTTCGAAGTTTTCGGCGGCGGTATTCCCGCAAGCTGGCTCGGGCCATTCTGGAGCTGGGCTATTGCCCTCGTCGTATGTGCGGCCATCGTGTTTGCGGTCGTTAATGGCCGCAAACAGCGCCAGCGCTTTAACTTCCCGCTACGCCCTGTATGGGCAGAAGTTTTTCTTGGTGCCGTCGGGAGTGCTGTTGTCCTTGGAGTCACCCAAGTGATGAACTCCTATCCTTGGCCTTTCAAACTGATCGAGAACTATGCCAAGGCAAATGGCGTCACCATCCCTCCAGGAATTGAAAACAAGGATGGTACTGCCGTCTGCATGGCTGGTGATGTGGCGGTGCGCTGCACTGATGGTTTGATCTACTACTCTGGCTATTCCTTGCCAGTCGTTGTGGCTCTTCTGGTTGGATTGCTCATGACCTTCCTTGCAACGCGCACGCAGTTTGGCCGCTATGTCTATGCCATCGGCGGTAACCCCGAGGCAGCAGAACTCGCAGGTATCAACACCAAATGGATGATCGTTAAAGTGTTCGCGCTGATGGGTGCCTTAGTCGGTATCTCTGCGGTAATTTCATCGGCCCGTCTCAATGCCGCGACCAATGCTCTTGGTTTGACCAACGAACTTTACGTGATCGCGGCTACAGTGATTGGTGGCACGTCGCTGGCGGGTGGTGTTGGCACAATTTACGGCGCCATGATCGGTGCCTTGATGATGCAATCTATCATCTCTGGCATGTCGCTGCTTAACTTGCCAGCCGCATTCCAGAACGTTGTTGTCGGTGCTGTACTTGTTCTCGCGGTCTATCTCGACCAACTTTATTCCCGTCGTGTGAAGTAAGGAATTAGATCATGGCAAAAGCTGCAAAGAAAAATGCACCTGCTCGCAAGGTTGTTGCAAAGAAGACCGCACCAAAGAAAGTGGCGAAGGTTCTTGAAACCCACGAACTGCCAGCGGCAGTTAAGGGTGCAGAGAAGTTTCAAAACCGCGGTACGCCGCTGATTGAAATGCGTGACATCTCGATTGCCTTCGGTGGCATCAAAGCGGTTGATCATGCCTCGATTGATCTTCATCCCGGCGAAGTTGTGGGCCTGCTGGGCCACAATGGCGCCGGCAAATCGACGCTCATCAAATGCCTTTCGGGCGCTTATAAACGTGATGCTGGTGACATTGTGATTGAAGGTGATGTCGTGACCGTCAACAATCCTCGCGATGCGAAAGCGCTTGGTATTGAGACGATCTATCAAACGCTGGCCTTGGCAGATAACGTCGATGCCGCTGCGAATTTATATTTGGGCCGCGAGCTAAAAACTAAGATCGGCACACTCGATGATGTGGCCATGGAAGCGGAAACGCGCAAGGTGATGTTCCGCCTCAATCCAAACTTCCGTCGTTTTAAGGAACCCGTGAGCAAGCTTTCCGGTGGTCAACGGCAATCAGTGGCCATCGCGCGGGCTATTCACTTCAATGCGCGCATTCTGATTATGGATGAGCCGACTGCTGCTTTAGGTCCGCAAGAAACCGCGCAAGTGGGCGAGCTCATCAAGCAACTCAAAGCCGATGGCATTGGCATTTTCTTGATCAGTCACGATCTGCATGACGTGTTTGATCTGGCTGATCGTCTCGTCGTGATGAAGAACGGCAAAGTGGTTGGCACGGCGCATGTGAAGGATGTCACGCAAGATGAAGTGCTGGGCATGATCATCGCTGGCAAATGCCCGGCCGGAGCCATTCCTGGACCCGGTGCTTTACGTGATGCGGCTTAAGCTACAATCGTAGCTTCTGTCGCGGCGCGGACCTCTGCTTCGGTCACACCTTCGGCGCACTCAATAATTTTGAGTCCGCCTTTCACCACGTCCATCACAGCAAGATTGCTGATGATACGGTTGACCACAGCTTTCCCCGTTAGAGGCAGAGTGCAAGCTTTTAGCACTTTGCTTTCGCCCGCCTTGTTGGTGTGATCCATCACCACAACCACGCGGCCAACGCCAGCCACCAAGTCCATGGCACCACCCATGCCTTTGACCAGTTTGCCGGGAATCATCCAATTGGCCAGGTCGCCATTCTCCGCCACTTCCATGGCACCTAGAATGGCCATGTTGATTTTGCCGCCACGGATCATGGCGAAGCTTTGGGCGGAATCGAAGAAGGCGGTTTGTGGAAGTTCTGTGATGGTTTGCTTACCAGCATTGATCAGGTCAGCATCTTCCTCACCTTCAAACGGAAACGGACCCATGCCAAGCATTCCATTTTCTGATTGCAGAGTGACTTCCACACCATCGGGAATGTAATTGGCCACCAGCGTCGGGATGCCAATGCCGAGGTTTACATACCAACCATCTTGCAGTTCTTGTGCTGCGCGGGCAGCCATTTGATTGCGGTCCCATGCCATAATTATGCAACTCTCTTTCGTGTAGTGCGCTGTTCAATGCGCTTTTCATGTTCGCCCTTGATTATGCGGTTCACATAAATGCCCGGCACGTGAATTGAGTCTGGATCAAGCGAACCCAGCGGCACAATCTCTTCAACTTCAGCAATGCAAATTTTGCCACAGGTGGCGGCAGGAGGATTGAAATTACGCGAGGTTTTGCGGAACACCAAGTTGCCTGAAGGATCGGCCTTCCACGCTTTCACGATTGAGAGATCAGCGACAATGCCACGCTCCAGGATATAATCTTGACCATCAAAGTTCTTTACATCTTTGCCGTCGGCAATGACTGTACCCACGCCTGTTTTAGTATAGAAGCCCGGAATGCCCGCACCCCCTGCCCGCATGCGTTCGGCCAATGTACCTTGTGGGTTAAATTCCAACTGCAATTCACCGCTTAAATATTGGCGCATGAATTCAGCATTTTCACCCACATAAGACGACATCATTTTTTTGATTTGTTTTGTCTCAAGAAGAATTCCCAAACCAAATCCATCAACGCCCGCATTGTTGGAGGCGACGGTGAGGTTTTTGGTGCCAGCTTCTTTAATGCCTGCGATCAACAATTCTGGGATGCCTCACAGGCCGAAGCCACCAGCGGCAATCAACATGCCGTCAAACAAAACACCCTCAAGTGCTCTGCTGGCATTCTCAAAAATTTTCTTCATCAAAACTCCCGAAGCATGATTTATTCAACTTCGGATGTTATCTGCGAACTGGCACCTAAAATCCAGCCCCTTTAGACGATGCCACCACTGCCGCCCGCAACGGCGGGGCGTTCGTCCGAAACTTTTTTACGATAACCACTGGCGCGGTAAACTCCCACTGGATCAATTGCACCACCCGAATTAAGTCGTGCCATACCTAATATTGCTTCAACATCAGTACGGTAAGCTTCCTTCAGCGTCTGAGTGGCCATTAAAGCGTCATTGGTTTCTTGATAACCTGTGAGCGCATTGCGGTCCACCAAGAGGGCTGTAGTATAGGCTCGCTGCACTTCAATGGCGGAAAGCATAAGGCTTTCAATCGGGTCAGTTACATTATGGCTTTGGTCCAGCATATGGGCAGGGTTGAAGCCTTTGGTTTTGCTCAACTCAGCATCGACCAGTTCATTGAACACAAGGAACAGGCGATAGGGATCAACTGAACCTGCATCCAAATCATCATCGCCATATTTTGAATCGTTGAAATGGAAGCCGCCGAGTTTGCCAAATTGAATGAGTCGCGAAACGATCATTTCAATATTCACATTGGGCGCATGGTGGCCAAGGTCGACCAAGCAGAAGGCCTTATCACCCAGTTCTTTGGCTATAATATAATTGGTGCCCCAATCCTGCACCACGGTGGAATAGAATGCGGGTTCATACATTTTATGTTCAGTGAACAAGCGCCAATCGGCGGGCAAGCTTGCATAAATTGCTTTGGCTGAATCGAGATAGCGCTCAAATGATTTTGCAAAATTCACTTGTCCGGGGAAGTTTGAACCATCGCCCACCCAAATTGTGAGCGCTTTGGAACCAAGTGTTTTGCCGATTTCGATGCACTCTATGTTATGCTCCACGGCCTGATTGCGCACAGCTGCATTGGCGTGGGTTAGAGAACCGAACTTATAGGAGTGGGCTTGGTCTTTGCTGTCGGAAAACGTGTTGGAGTTCATAGCATCAAAGCCCAAACCGAAACGGCTTGCAGCCTGCTTCAATTGGCGTGGGTCGGCCTTATCCCATGGAATGTGCAATGATACTGTTGGCGTCGCTTGTGTGAGTTGTTGAATAACGGCGCAATCTTCAATCTTATCAAAAATATTGCGCGGCTCGCCTCCACCGGGGAAACGTGCAAAGCGCGTACCTCCGGTTCCCACACCCCATGAGGGGACGGCAACTGCGAAAGCCGAAACCTTTTGCAAAATATCAGCAATGGCAATGCCACGGCGACTAAGTTTTTCGCCTAAATTATCATAGTCGCGATTTAGATTTGCTATTCGTGCTGCGTTGTCTTTGTCAACAATGCTCGTTTCAATCATTGTGTCAGCCATGGTCAATCTCCTTAACGCGTGAAGGCTTGGGCATTGCCCGCGTCGACGTTGATGATGTTACCGGTAGATTTAGCGGACGCATCTGACGCTAGAAAATAAATCGCTTCGGCAATGTCTTCAGGGTAAACTGAGCGCTTCAACATCGATCGCTGGCGATACATGTCTTCCAATCCTGACTTATCCGTTTGATAGGTGCTGGCCCGCTGTTCCAACCATTCGCCTTGCCAAATTTTGGAGCCGCGCAGCACCGCATCAGGGTTCACCACATTTACTCGAATTTGTTTCTCTGCCCCTTCAAGTGCCAAGCAGCGTGCCAGATGAATTTCTGCTGCCTTAGCTGT
Source organism: Hyphomicrobiales bacterium (assembly GCA_031423845.1). Lineage (GTDB taxonomy): Bacteria > Pseudomonadota > Alphaproteobacteria > Rhizobiales > Aestuariivirgaceae > Aestuariivirga. The sequence continues at coordinate 6,336 of JANPGD010000124.1, forward strand.
GCAATAGGCACTGGCATTGGGTGATGCCGCGAGACCGTTTTTGGATGCCACAAATACAACATTGCCGCCAATATCTTGAGTATGAAACATCTGGAAAGCTTCACGCGATACGAGGAAATAGCCTGTCGATAGAATGTCCATATTCTTGTTCCAGAGTGCCAATGTGGTTTCTGCAATTGGGGCTGAGGATGCGAGGCCCGCATTAGACACCAGAATATCCAAGCCGCCAAATTCAACAGCAATTTCGGCAAAACCTTTGATCACTTGATCTTCTTGTGTGACATTGATCAAAACACCACGCACAAAATCTTTGCCAAATGCAGCGCTGAGTTCGGCTTGCGCGGCAGCCAATGCTGCCTCATCGATATCAGCTAGCATTACGCAAGCGCCTTCACGCAGCAAGCGTGCTGCTGTGGCCTTACCAATGCCGCCTGCACCACCCGTGACTAGTGCAACACGGCCTGCGAGCGACTTTGGTTTTGGCATGCGCGATAATTTTGCTTCTTCCAGCAACCAATATTCAATGTTGAAAGCTTCTTGTTCTGGAAGCCCAACATAAGTGGAGACAGCTGATGCACCGCGCATAACATTGATGGCGTTCACATAGAATTCAGCGGAAATGCGCGCTGTGGCTTTGTCCTTAGCAAAGGTGAACATGCCAACGCCGGGCATGAGGTAGACTACAGCATTAGGGTCACGCACGGCTGGCGAACTGGCGTGTTTGCAGCGATCATAATATGCTTGGTAACCTTCACGATATTTGGCGACGTCTGCGCTCAGGCGCTGTTCAACGACAGCAAGATCGGGCTTTGCCGGATCAAACTCAATGACCAATGGGCAGATTTTGGTACGCAGAAAATGATCGGGGCAGGACGTGCCAAGCGCCGCGAGTGGCTTTAAGTTTTTCGAATTTACAAATTCAAGAACCGTTGCCCCATCATCAAAATGCCCCACCATGTGTTGCGCACCCGAAATGAGCCCGCGAATGCGCTGCATTAATTTTGCGGCAATGGCGCGGCGCTCAGTCGCGGCTAATGATTTTGTATGCTCCCCACCAAAGGCGGCGACGCCTTTTGATTTTTTTTCAAACCAACTTGCAGCTTCATTGATGATGGCCAAGGTAGTCTCATAACATTCCTTGGGTGTATCACCCCAGGTGAATAGGCCATGGCTTTCTAATATCACGCCAATAGCTTTCGGATTTTCGATACAGAATTTTTCCAGCCACAAGCCCAATTCAAAACCTGGCTTTTTCCATGGCAACCAACCAATGCGATCCCCAAAAATTTCTTTGGTCAAGGTTTTTGAATTATTTGAAGCGGCAATAGCAATGATGGAATCCGGATGCATGTGATCGACAAAAGGTTTCTGCACATAGGCATGGAGCGGCGTATCAATCGATGCAGCGCGTGGATTCAATTTGAACGTGCAATGCGGAAGAAAATCCACCATCTCATCTTCAAAATTCACGCCGCGATAAAGCCCCTTCAAGGCCCGCAGCTTATCCATATAAAGCGTGGCAAAGCCATCAAGCTTGATTGAGGCGCTATCGCCGCCTGATCCCTTCACCCACAGCACTTCAACTTTCTGCCCTGTGAGAAGATCGGTTTCTATAATTTTAGACGACGTGTTGCCGCCACCATAATTGGTGACGCGCTTGTCTGACCCTAAAAGATTTGACCGATAGACCAAGCGTTCAGCCTCGGTCATTGCAGCCGCTTTTGCGTCATCCCATAGGCTAGGGATCCCGATGGATGGTGTGGACATGACTGAACCTCCCGAATTCTTTTTATGAGATTTCACACGACCGACCCAAAAAGTCAATCACAAACACTCATAAACAATCATTGCTTAACAAATATGATTCTTTTGTGATCATTTATGATTGACAATGCGCGATCTTGTGCTTATCAAATTGAGCAAGGGAGAATACTATGCATGAGAAAGAGCGTCATAACGCCATCCTCAGCGCGGTTCGGGAGAAGCCAGTCGTCACGGTCAAAGAGATCGTAGACTTAACTGGCGCATCCGAAGCCACGATCCGGCGAGATATTACGGACCTTGAGCAACGCAAACTTTTAAAGCGCGTTCATGGCGGCGCGGAAGCTTTGAACCCACCACTCGTGAGCGGCTTGATTGGCCGTCCTTTCAACGTGAACGCCACACTCAATACCCACAAGAAGCGCGCTATCGCTAAATTGGCTGTGGACATGTGCGTGGATGGTGAACCTATCATCATCAATGGTGGCACCACGACTTTTCAAATGGTGCACTTCCTTAGCGCCAAACGGCTTCCGGTTTTTACCAACTCATTTCCTATCGCAGAGCATTTACTGAAGCATTCAAAGAACACGGTCACCCTTCCCGGTGGCACGATTTACCGTGAACAAAACATCATACTTTCGCCCTTTGAAAATGATGTGAGCCGCAATTTTTATGCGCGCCGCATGTTCATGGGTGCGCAAGGCTTGGGGCCGATGGGTTTAATGGAATCAGATCCGCTTCTCATTCAGGCAGAGCACAAGCTCATTGATCAAGCCGAAGATCTCGTCGTGCTGGTTGACTCGTCGAAGTTTGATCAGCGCTCCAGTCTTATTCTGTGCGGATTGAAACGCATCACCACTGTCATCACCGATGATGGGGTAGGCGAGGCTGAAATAAAAATGCTTGAGGATGCAGGAGTCGCTGTAAAAATAGCCGCCCTTCCCGCTTCGAGAAAAGAAGAATCTTCGCGAACGACAGAGGATCAAACCTCATCAAACGCGCTGATATAATCAACTGAAAACAACGGAGGATCCTATGAAACTTTCTAGAAGACTTATGATGGCCGCAGCGCTTTCAACCGCTCTGTTTGCTGGCAACGCTTATGCCGCCAATGTGAAGATCGCTTTGGTGGTGAAATCCTTGGGAAACGGCTTTTTTGATGCAGCCAATAAGGGCGCTATTGATGCAGCCAAAGAATTGGGTGATGTCGATTTGATCTACACTGGCCCAACCAAAGCCACTGCCGAAGCTCAAATTGAAGTGATCAATGCTCTGATCGCGCAAAAAGTCGATGCGATTGCCATTTCGGCCAATGATGGTGATGCTCTGGTTCCGGTTTTGAAGAAAGCCATGGACCGTGGCATTACTGTTATCTCTTGGGATTCAGGTGTGGCTGCCGGCGGCCGCCAAATGCACCTTAATCCATCAGACACAGGCTTGATTGGTGAGACTATCATTAAGCTAGCAGCTGACTATCTGCCAGATGGTGGCGAAGTGGCCATTCTTTCTGCGGCATCAACTGCAACCAACCAAAATGCTTGGATTGAAGCAGCCAAGAAAATTCTTCCGGAAAAATTCCCGAAGATCAAGTTGGTTGCCACAGTTTATGGCGATGATGATTCAGCAAAAAGCACTGACGAAGCCAAAGGCTTGCTCAAGACCTATCCAAACTTGAAGGCGATCATTGCTCCAACAACAGTTGGTGTTGTGGCCGCTGCACAAGTTGTGACGGATGCTGGCCTCATTGGTAAAGTGAACGTAACTGGTTTGGCTCTGCCTTCCGAATTCAAGAAGTTCATCGACAATGGCTCATCACAAGCTGTTGCTTTGTGGAACCCAATTGATCTTGGATATTCTGCCATTTATCTCGCACATGATATCGCTGTGAAGAAGATGAAGGCTGAA
>JANPGD010000125.1:0-43103 GCA_031423845.1 Hyphomicrobiales bacterium
ATCGTGGTTTGTTCACGGCCATCATCGGTGGCTTTATTATTTCCGCATTGGGCGGCAGTCGCTTTCAAGTTGGCGGGCCAGCGGGGGCATTTATTGTATTGGTGGCTTCAATTGTTGACCGCCACGACATTGATGGTTTGCTGCTGGCCACACTCATGGCGGGAGTCATTGTCTTCGTGGCGGGATTGTTGCGCTTCGGCACCACCATAAAATACGTGCCGCATTCGGTCACGGTCGGGTTTACCTTCGGGATCGCGCTGATTATTTTCGTCAGCCAAATCAAAGAACTTTTTGGACTTACGGTGGTGGAGCCTTCTGCATTCTTATCCAAGCTTGGTGCATTGGCGGAAGCCTTGCCAACAGCAAATATGAGCGCCGTCGTTTTATCAGTGTTGACCATCGCAACAATTGTGATTGTCAAGAAATTCAAACCAACATGGCCCGCGTTTCTCATCGCTGTAGTTTTGGCATCGCTGTTGGCGTTGCTGGGCCACTTCAATGCGGAAACAATTGCCAGCCGTTTTGGCGGTATTCCACATGGCCTTGCAATGCCAGAGCTACCGCCAATGAGCTTCGGTCTCTTCAAACAACTGCTGCCCGATGCTTTGGCCCTTGCCTTACTCGGTAGCATTGAATCACTTTTATCAGCGGTTGTGGCCGACCGCATGAGTGGGCGCAGTCACCGATCGAACACCGAGTTGATGGCCCAAGGCCTAGCCAATATTGCTTGTGCTTTTTTTGGTGGAATTGTTGCAACGGGCACTATTGCGCGAACCGCCACCAATGTGAGAGCAGGGGCGCATGGCCCGATCTCTGGTATGTTGCATTCAGCTTTTATTTTGCTGTTTATGATCGTCGCCGCACCTTTGGCAGGCTACATTCCACTCTCAGCTTTGGCCGGAATTTTAGCAGTGGTCTGCTGGAACATGGCAGACAAGGGCGAGGTTCTCAGATTGCTTCAATCCTCTCGTCTTGCGGCAAGTGTGCTTGCCGTCACCGTGATTTTAACGCTGCTGGTTGATCTGATCACGGGCATCATGGCCGGAACCGCGGTCTACTACGGGATCAAATATTTTATACGCGAGCCTGCTGCGCAGCCATGAAATAGCCGAACAAGATAGGCTATGGTCTTCGAAATGATTCGGTGGAGAATTTTATGCGTATAAAACTCAGCGTAGCAGCTTTGGGATTAGTATTGGCTTCAAGTAACTTTGCGCTGGCTGCCAGTTGTGGCAACAGTGCCCAAGGCTTTGGCGGGTTTCTTGCCAGTGTAAAAAAACAAGCGGCTCAACAAGGTGTGAATGGCGAGGCCTTAGCCCAGCTTGATACTGTTAAATACGATCCATCGATCATCAAGCGTGACCGTGCGCAGAATGTTTTCTCACAAAGTTTTCTGCAATTCGCAGGCCGCATGGCATCAGATTACCGCGTCACCCATGGCCGCGAATTGATCAACAAATATAAAGATGTGTTTGACCAAGTGCAGCAGCAATATGGTGTGCCCGCTCCGGTGATCACCGCCTTCTGGGCCTTGGAAACGGATTTCGGTGCCGACATTGGCAAGTCCCCCACCATTCAGGCCTTGGTAACATTGGGTTGGGATTGCCGCCGCCCCGAAAAATTCCGCCCGCAAATTATTCCAGCCTTGATGCTCATTCAAAATGGCGATTTGCAACCTGAAGAAATGCGCGGCGCTTGGGCTGGAGAAATTGGTCAGACGCAATTTATGGCTTACGATTACAATGACAGTGCTGTGGATTTTGATGGCGATGGCAAACGCAATTTGCGCGATTCCATTCCGGATGTGATTGCATCCACCGCCAACCTTTTGAAAAAAAGTGGCTGGCAAGCGGGCCAATCGTGGTTGCAGGAAGTGAAGGTTCCGGAAGATTTGCCGTGGGATCAAGCCGACCTCGCCATTTCATTACCGCGCGCTCAATGGGTGAAGTGGGGTGTGAAAGCCACGGGCAGTAAACCTTTAAAAGGTGACAAGGTAACGGCCGCCTTATTGCTGCCGATGGGCAAGAATGGTCCGGCCTTTTTGGCTTATGGCAACTTTACCAAAGCCTATTTGAAATGGAATGAGAGCCTGGTTTATTCAACCACAGCGGCCTATCTCGCCACCCGTATCGCCGGTGCTGGTAAAGTGAGTCCGGGTCGGGCTGAGGTAACGCCGCTCGATTATAAATCAATTGTGGCCTTGCAAAACATTCTGGCTGGACTGGGTTATGATGTGGGCAAAGCTGATGGCAAAATTGGTGCCGGCACCAGAGCCGCGGTGAAGGCCGAGCAGATTAAAGCTGGCCTGCCAGCAGATTCCTATCCCACGGCGGAGTTGTTGAGCGCGTTGCAGGGTAACTAGCAGCGCTTCGAGGCTCGCGAAGGGCTCGCACCTCAGCGTGAGGGATCATGAACAAACCCTCACCATGAGGTGCCTTGCCCTAGCAAGGCCTCGAAGGGTCACTCGTGCCGCAACGCTTCAATCGGGTCTAACCGTGCTGCATTGCGCGCCGGGAAAAAGCCGAACACCAAGCCAATCACACCTGAGAATCCAAAGGCCAACAAAACGACTTTAGGGTCTGGCGCAAAAGGTATCGTCAGGAATACTGAGGCAAGGCCCGCGAGCCCTAAGCCCAGCCCAATGCCCAGCAAGCCACCCAATAAACACAACACCACAGCCTCCACCAAAAACTGTGTGAGCACTTGCGAGGCCAATGCGCCAATCGCCAGCCTTATGCCAATCTCGCGCGTCCGTTCCGTGACCGACACCAACATAATATTCATAATGCCAATGCCGCCCACCAACAGCGAAACCGCAGCCACAGCACCAAGCAGTCCCGTCATCAATGTCGTGGTTGAACTCATAGTGGCAGCAATCTGAGTCATGTCGCGTACCGAGAAATCATCCTGATCATTCTCGCCGATGTGGCGCGTTTCGCGCAAAATCGCAGTGATTGAATCTTGTGCCGTTTTCACCGCAGCTGGAGTATTGGCAGAAACCGAAATGTTTGAAATTTTAGTGTTGCCCGCAATGCGCCGCTGAAATGTGCGCAGCGGCATCACCACAATATTATCTTGATCAGAGCCAAAAGCGGATTGTCCTTTAGAACCCAGAACGCCCACTACGGTGCAAGGCATTGCGCTCACCCGAATGGTCTGACCAATCGGTTCAATGTTAGGCAACAGTGTCGTTACAATCGTCGCGCCAATCACACACACATTGCTGGCGGCTCGCACATCGCTTTCCGTAAAGGAGCCGCCCTGAATGAAAGTCCAATCCTGCGCCACAAAGAAGGCTTCATCGCCACCCGTAATCTGAGCGTCTGTGCTGGTCGCATCATAAACCACGGTGGCTTGCTTGCTGGCGGTGGGCGCGATGGCCCGCACTTGTGAAACACCACCACGCAACGCGGTCACATCATTCTCCGTGAAACTCCGCGCATCACTACCACCCGGCGGACCGGGGCCTTGATTGCCAGGCCGCACGATGAGCATGTTGCTGCCAAGCTTTGAAATATCTGACGAGATTTTTTCATTGGCACCAGAGCCGATGGTGACCAACGCAATCACCGCCGCCACACCAATCACAATACCCAACAACGTGAGAATAGAGCGCAGCACATTGCGGCGTACTGATCTTAAAGCGAGCTTGAAAGATTCCCACAGCATCAGCGACGCCCTCTATACTTGTCATCGGCAATATGACCATCAGCAAAATGAATAATGCGGCTGGCATAGTCTGCCATGTCGGCTTCATGCGTCACCATAATCACAGTGATACCGCGTTCGGTGTTCAGCTTTTGCAACAGGCGCATAATATCGTGGCTGCGTTCACTGTCTAAATTTCCGGTCGGCTCATCGGCGAGCAATATGAGAGGATCACTGACGATGGCTCGCGCAATCGCAACACGCTGCTGTTGCCCGCCCGAAAGTTCACCCGGTGTGTGGCCTTCACGATCCTGTAAACCAACCGCGTGCAATGCGGCCAGCGCTTTTTCTTCGCGTAAGCTTCGCGCCATGCCGCGATAGACCAAAGGCAATTCTACATTTTCCAAAGCTGTGGTTCGCGCTAACAAATTAAAACCTTGAAACACAAAGCCCAAATAATTTCGCCGCAACAAGGCGCGGCCATCACGGCTAAGGCCGGAAATATCAATCCCATTAAAATCATAAGTGCCGCTGCTTGCCGTATCCAAACATCCAAGAATATTCATCGTAGTAGATTTGCCGGAGCCTGAAGCCCCCATAATGGCCACAAAACTGCCAGCTTCAATATCAAGGTCTAGCCCAGCAAGAGCACGCACTTGTGCATCGCCTTCGCCATAGGTGCGAGTCACATTGCGAAGCGAAATCACGGAGCACTTCCACTCGCTGAAACAATCACGGCATCACCGGATTTAAGATCGCCACTGGTGATGGCCGTTTGTTTGCCATCACTCAATCCCGTTTTGATTCTAATTTCCACAGGCGTGCCGTTGCGCAGCACCCACAAGCTGTGCGTGCCATCTGCGGCGGCCACAGTTTTTGCAGCCCTATCACTGCGTGGAAAACGTGGCATGAAAAGCTGTGTGATTGAAAATCCACTGCTGGCTCTTTGTACCGCAGGAACATAACGCAATGTCTCGTTTGGCACGGCCAACGCCTTGTTCATTTCATTCACCACAATGCGAGCTGTTGTCGTCATGCCGGGGCGTAAAGCAAGATCATCATTGGGGGCCGCAAGAATAGTTTTATAAGTCACCACGCCATCCGTCTTGTCTGGCGAAAAAGAGATCACACCAACTTCGGCTTTAAAATCTCGGCCGCGAAACGCATCGACACTAAAGCTGGCTTTCTGGCCCTGCTGCACTTGTCCAATATCAGCTTCATCAACGGCCGCTTCAATTTGGATATGAGCGAGATCATCAGCGAGCGTAAACAATACGGGCGCTTGCAAAGATGCGGCAACAGTCTGGCCGGGTTTGGCGCTGGTTTTCAAAACTATGCCATCAATGGGCGAGAGAATTTGTGATTTGGCCAAATCTGTTTCCACAATCGAAAGATCGGCCTTGGCTGATTGTATATCCGCTTCAGCAACAGCAATAGCAGCAGCCGAACGGGATTCAGCGGCAGTGGCCGATTCTAAATCTTGATCCGTAGACAGCCCCGATATGCGCAATTTTTTCTGGCGTGATTGGGCCTGCGTAGTTTGTGTGGCGGTGGATTGCGCATCTTGCAGGCGGGCTTGCGCCGCTGCCAATTGAGCCGCAGCTCGGTCACGCTGTGCGGTCAAACGCACCACGTCTAAAGTGGCCAGAACATCACCTTTTTTAACAACACTATTATCGGAAACCTCAACGGTTTTCACGGTGCCGGAAAGTTCACTACCCACGTCGACCTGGGTGGTGGGTTGCACGGTTCCAGTTGCTGTAATGGTCACCACTAAATCTGTCGTGACGGCGGGCAAAGTGACATAGGTCACTTTCTGCGTGGTTTGCGATTTAGTGTAATACCAATATCCACCGCCACCCAAAACCAACGCCATGAGAGCCAGCCAGACGGTGCGTTTGAACGCTTTGCCCGCCTTGGCTTTAGTGCTGATGCCAAGAGCGGATTGAATTTCTTCAGGTGTGGGAAGGCTATGTTGGTTCATGGTGCTTTCAACTATATGGTCATAAGACGTTCAAAATCCAGTTTTCCGTCGGGCCAAAAGAAATGAATACTCAATCTTACAATGATTTTTGCCAAACCCTGCCGCATAGCACCCATGTTGTGCAGTGGGGCGGCAGCCATGTGTGGAAAGTGGGCGGTAAAATGTTTGCGATTTGTGGCCTCCCGGTGGTGGGTGGGCTTGGCTTCACCTTCAAATGTTCACCCATGAGCTATGAACTCCTGAAAGACCAAAAGGGTTGCAGGCCGGCACCTTATCTGGCGTCACGGGGTATGTTGTGGATTCAACGCATCAGCCAAGAGGTGCTGGATGATGAAGGGTTAAAAATTTACATTGCGGAAAGTCACAGGTTGGTGACGCTCAACCTTTCTAAAAAATTACAACGCGAACTCAACTTAAACTGCTGACAGTTTCGTGTCAGTAGGCGCTTTATAAAGGACTCCATGTCTTACGTTCAAAACCTCTGGATATTTTTCATTCTCCTATTCGGCATCATCATCGTGCCGGGTATGGATATGTTTTTTGTGATTGCCAATTCGCTCACGGGCGGAAGAGCACGAGGGCTGGCCGCGACTGCGGGCGTCATGTTGGGTGGCGTATTCCATACAATTTTTGGCGCATTCTTCGTGGGCATCATTACCAAGATGGCCCCTTCGGTGATCACCATAATCTTGTTCGCGGGTGCCGCCTATATGATGTGGATTGGTTTAACTTTGATCAAAAGCGCAATTACTGTTGATGATTTTGGCAAAGCCAACACCAAATCGATGTGGGCGGCTTTCCGCCAAGGTTTTATCACCTGCATTCTAAATCCTAAAGCCTATGTCTTTGTGTTGGCGGTCTATCCCGTTTTCATCCAAGCCAAATTCGGCCCTGTGTGGAGCCAAGCTCTTGTGATGGGACTGATTACGATTTTCACACAAATGATAATCTACGGTGGGCTGGGTTTGGCTGCTGCCAAAAGCCGACAATTGCTTATTTCCAATCCAGTGGTCACCATCTGGATTGGACGTAGTGCGGGTGTATTATTTATTCTGGTCGCCGTGCTCACGGTGTGGCACGCGCTGAGTTAGTCTTTCAGGAAATAAGTAATCGTAGTCACTACGCGCACTTTTTTCATAATCTGCTTTTCCGGTCGATCATTGGGAATTTCAACAGCGGGATTGATTTCGATAATACCCTGATTGGCATCTTGAATGGCACCCACTTTAGCACCCGATTCAGTGGCAAATTTATCCGCGGCTTCCTTGGCCCGCTTAGTGGCCTCGGTCAGCATGTCGCCCTTTAAGGCGTTCACACCTGTGAATATGTAAGAAGGTCCGGCGTTATAAGCATCGGACGAAAACACCACGCCAGATTTTAGAAGATCACCGATCATCCGTGCCGCCGCAGCAAGCTTGTCAACTTCGGCTGACTTCACGAGCAAGTCTTCAGTCAGCGCAAAGCGCGTACCTGCAGGAGGCTCCTGGCCATTATAATTGGCGATGCGGTCTTCCACTTGAATGTTTTGCACTTGGCGGTCGCCCTCAGCAAATCCGTTGGCGGTCAAAAAGTCGTGCACCAATTTTTCGGAATCCACCAGTTTGGCGCGGGCCTCTTCTAATGTGGAACCGGTGGTTATAAAGCGCACCGGCCAGAAGCCGAGATCAGCTTTGGCGGCACGTTCGGCCAAACCTTTGACCGTGACGGTGCGAAAACCAAGCCGACTTTTGACCAGTGATTCACCAGCAGAATAGCCGCCAAAAGCCACGCCGAGGCCAATAAGGCCACCAGCGATAATATTCGAAAAAGATGACATTGAAGTTCCGTCCTAAAAGAGCTGCCCCACTCAAGACCTCAATCTCACGCCGCATTGTGGTGGCTTCATGGCTGAAAATTAACTTTTTCAACAAATTTGTCGCGTTAACCATCCTTAACACTTTACTAACGACCTGTTTCATTGCAGGAATTATAGTGCGGTTATTGTTTGTAGGAGTGCTGTTATGGCAAATTTTAAAAATCAGCTGTGCTTGTTCGCAGCGATGAGTTTTTTGGTAATTTCTAGCGCTGCACACGCAGCTCAAACAACTAGCTGCCGCACCATGGCCACTGACGCTGCTGATGAGTGGGCCAATGGCCGCATTGCGCCAGCTGGTGGCAATGAAGATGCCGCTCCAGATCAAATCGTCGTCATATCTTACGGCATTAAATATCTGGTGCCGCGCTATATGCCCCATGATTCAAATGGTAAGTTGCCTATGCTGGGTGAGCTGGCCCGGGAATATAACCAAGTGCAGGGCGAAGAGCACGTCCGGTGCCTCACATCGCACGGTTATAAGTTTTTCATTTATCCGAATTGAATTCTGGCTGGCAGAAAATGGCCGTACTGGCCATTTTCAATTGCCTGAGCTTTCTGATAGTTTGAAGCTTCACCGTTTGGAGGCTTCGCTATGAATAAACCGCTCAACCCGACATCTTGGGAACCATCGCCAAATAATCTTGAACCATTTTGGATGGGCTTCACGCCAAACCGTGCCTTCAAACAACGTCCGCGCATGATCGCTCGCGCTAAGGATATGCATTATTATGATATGGGCGGCCGCCCGATTTTGGATGGCAGTGCTGGCCTGTGGTGTACCAATGCTGGCCATTGCCGCGAGCCAATTGTTTCAGCAATTCAAAAATCCGCGGCAGAACTCGATTTTGCGCCTACCTTCCAATATGGTCACCCCAAGGTGTTTGAACTGGCATCGCGTTTGGCCACCATGGCACCTGCCGATTTAAACTATGCTTTCTTCTGTAACTCAGGTTCTGAAGCGGCCGACACAGCATTGAAAATCGCGCTGGCCTATCAGCGCATCAAAGGAGAGGCCAGCCGCACGCGTTTGATTGGTCGTGAGCGTGGCTATCACGGCGTCAACTTCGGAGGCATTTCTGTAGGCGGCATGGTAGCCAACCGCAAAATGTTTGGAACGATGCTGGCCGGTGTTGACCACTTGCCTCACACATACAATCGCAAAGAACAAGCCTTCACCCGCGGCGAACCCACCTGGGGCGCTCACCTAGCGGAAGAGCTCGAACGCATGGTTATTCTGCATGATGCTTCAACCATCGCAGCGGTCATCGTCGAACCCATGGCAGGTTCCACGGGTGTTTTGCCACCGCCTAAAGGTTATCTCAAGAAGCTGCGCGAGATTTGCACAAAGCATGGTATTTTGTTGATATTCGATGAAGTGATCACCGGCTTTGGCCGTTTAGGAACGGCTTTTGCGGCAGAGCGTTTTGGCGTGGTGCCAGATATGATCACTTTTGCCAAAGGGGTGACTTCAGGCACGGTGCCGATGGGCGGCGTTATGGTGCGTCAGGGCATCTATGATGCTTTTATGAACGCCAATGATCACGTGATCGAACTGTTCCATGGTTACACCTACACAGGCCACCCTATCGCTGCTGCAGCGGGCTTAGCGACGATTGATTTGTACCGTGATGAAAAGCTGTTTGAACGTGCCGCGTCTTTGGAAACAAAGTGGGCCGATGCAGCGTTTACATTGCAGGGCAATCCGTTGGTTGAAGACATTCGAACCATTGGTTTGGTCGCCGGCATTGATATGAAACCGATTGAAGGCAAACCGGGCTTGCGCGCTTACAAAGCCATGGAAAATGCGTTCCATGATCATGCCATGTTGTTGCGAATTTCTGGCGATACCATCGCATTGTCGCCACCACTGATTATTTCCGAAGCCCAGATCGACGAAATCTTCATGGATAAGATTCCGAAAATCTTGGCTTCAGTCGCAAGTCTGTAAACCTTCTGCAACTCATAACCCGCCTGCTGGGATTCACTTTGGCCCCGAGACCCTCTAGTCTCAGGGCCAATTGATTCGGCGTTGGGGCCGGCGGAGCGAGAGATGCAAAGGCGCGACTGGATATTTACTGTATCAATATGTTTTTGCGTTAGCACTGCATTTGGCAGTGGTTTTTATATGTATCAAGGGGGTTCAGCTCCAGTTTTAGGCGCTGTCGTAGGTGTGGCAGCCCTCGCTTTTAGCCAGATCATAGCTTTATTATCGTCGCTTCAACTCACCCGTGATTTTCAACAGTCCCACAGAGCTTTGGCAACCGACATTCTTGATATGTCGCGCACCAACACGGAAACCAAACGCCATTCAGATTATCTTTTGTCCCAGCTTTCCGATATTCGCAATGAAACGGCAAGCAATGGGGCCGTTGTTGCTGCGGGTTTTGCCGATCTTAAATCGAGCTATTCAGCTTTAGCTCAAGAACTTCAAAATACTTTGGTGAGTTCCCGCAGTTATTACGCACCGCCGCTGTCTTCCTATGTGACGCCCCCACCACCCGTTGTGGAAGCACCAATCCCAATAACATCTCCCTTCGGAGAGCAGTTGTTAGTATCGCTCGAGCCCATTGTTGATTTACATTCAGGCAGTACGGCCCATTACCGCGTGCATCTGGGCATGCAGTCTCCCTCAGGCGAAGAATTGAGCCATGAGTTGCTGTTGCATCATGCTGACCGCACTGGAGTTCGACCACAGCTCGATATGTTTGTAGCCCGTGAAGCAGAAATTCTGCTGCGCCGTTTGCGCCAGCGTGACCCATCGCTCAATATCTTTGTGCCAATTGGTGCTGCAACATTATCGTCCTCAACGATGCTCGCGCAAATGATCGCCGATCGTCATGTCGCGGCCGATGTGGCGGCGGGCCTTGCTTATGAAATGCCGCATGCGATGTTGGCTGGTCTAACCGAAATTGCGCTGGAAGGCCTCGCACTTTTGGCACGCCAAGGGGCCGTGTTGGCGCTGACAAATGTATCATTAGCCGGTCTTGATCTTCACGCAATGAGCACTTTGAATGTGCGCTTTGTGGGCCTTGATGTGGGCGCAATCGATGTTGCCACCGGACCATCTGCAGCGATGATTGGCTTTGCCCAAGCGGCACGGGCTTCGCGTGTACAAATGATAGTGACAGGTGTCACTTCTCCGCGTGTTGTTGCAAGCCTCCCGCAAATTACAAGACTCGCTTCAGGTCCGTGCTTTGCCGCGCCGCGCCGCGTGAAACGCGAAATGGCACAAGAAACTGCTTCCCACTTCAGCGCCGCTGCCTAAGCCATAAATGAAAGAGCTTTCCACGCGTTTTCCGGTTTGGTTCTGCGACGTTTGGGGCGTGGTGCATGACGGTTACAAACCTAATCCAAAGACGACTCAAGCCCTCACAAAACACCGCGAAAATGGCGGCGTAGTCATTCTCGTTACAAACTCACCGCGCACGGCAATTGGTGTCGAAAAGCAATTGGCAGACATCCGAGTCCCTCACCAAAGCTATGATGCTATTGTAACGTCAGGAGATGTGACGCGCGTCTTAATCACCAAACACGGCGGTGGTAAAATCTATCATCTTGGACCAAAGCGCGATTATTCAATTTATGAAGGTCTCAATATCAAAACTGTAGAGTTAGCCGACGCCGAGTCTGTTCTTTGTACGGGACTTTTCGACGAACTGAATGAAATTCCGGCTGATTACATACCACTATTGAAAAGCATGAAAGAGCACAAGCTCACGATGATTTGTGCAAACCCCGATAAGGTTGTGCGCAAAGGTGATTTGCTCATTCATTGCGCCGGTGCTTTGGCCGAGCAATATCAGCTGTTACGCGGCAAAGTTCTCATGGCAGGAAAGCCGTTCACGCCAATTTATGAGTTGGCTGTGCTGACCGCTGAAAATATTTTAGGCAAACATCTTGCCAGCGCGCAAATTCTTGCGATCGGTGATGGCCCTGAAACCGACATCAAGGGTGCAGCCGATTTTGGCCTGTCTTGCGTGTTAATTACTGGCGGCATTAATGTCGAAAAAGATGTGCCTGCTCACGTTAAGAAACTTGTCCCCAAAGCAGAAATTCTCCGTGCAGTGCCAGAGCTGGACTGGACTTAAAGTTTTGGCTAAGGCCAGCGGATGATCGAAATTGCAAACGACAGCAAAATGCCAGAACGCTTGCGCGGCAGCGTGGTGGCTATAGGTAATTTTGACGGTCTCCACCGTGGCCACCAGCAATTGCTGGCCCAGGCTCGCCAGATTGCTGAAGAGAGAAATGTGCCTTGGGGGTTACTCACATTTGAACCGCATCCCAGAAGCTTTTTTCGTCCCCAAGAAGCGGTTTTCCGTCTGACACCTCATGCCCTGAAACTACGTCTTGCTAAAGCTTTGGGAGCGAGCTTTGTTGTGAGCCTCGCTTTTGATGAGGCACTGGCCAACAGCAGTCCTGAAGATTTTATCAAACATCATTTGGTTGAGCGTTTGGGTTTATCGCATATCGTCACGGGCTATGACTTTCATTTTGGCAAGGGCCGCAAAGGCGGGCCAGACACATTATTAGCGATGGGCGCTCAACACGGGTTTGGGGTTACAATCGTAGACCAAGTGACCGATGATGGCGACGAACACGCGCCATTCTCATCGAGCTCAATCCGCACGGCATTGCGGCGCGGCCATGTGAAAGCCGCCGCCCGCGATTTGGGCTATCAATGGATGGTGATGGGTGAAGTGGTGCATGGCGACAAACGTGGTCGCACCATTGGTTTTCCTACCGCAAATATCATTGTCGATGCTGGCACTGAACCGTTTCGCGGTATCTATGCCGTCACTGTGCGTGAAGTTGGATCATCGGTTGAATGGCAAGGGGCCGCCTATTTCGGTGATCGTCCAACCTTCAACACCAATCGCACTTTCCTAGAAGTGTTTTTGCTCGACCAAGACATTGATCTCTATGGTCGCACGTTGATCGTGAGTTTTGTTGATCTCGTGCGCGGCGATAAGACCTTCAAATCCGTCGATGAACTGGTTACGCAAATGCACCAAGACTGTGCCGAAGTGCGAAAGATTTTGGCGGCAGATGTCGTGTTAGATTTACCGCTGGCAAAATTGCAACGCGCCGCTCAAATTTAGTCACCCTTAGACGGATCAAGCAACCTGTGAAGATGCACAATGAAGTATCGCATTTGGGCATTGTCAATAGTCTCGCGGGCTTTGCCAATCCATGCTTGATGGGCTGAGGCATAGTTAGGAAAAAATCCAACCACATCCAAGCTGGCCAAATCCTTAAACGTTACATGAGACACATCATCAAGCTCACCACCAAAAACCAAATGGATTAATTGCTCATCTTTCTTCGCAGTCATATAGCCTCCAATTGCGCCATCACAGCGCTGTGCCTGTTTAACCCAGCCGCCACCATGCCATTTTGCCATGGCTGTGGCTTATTATAAATCATTGTGTCGCCGTCCAATGTGCTCACCCGACCACCCGACTCTTGCACCAATAAATCACCCGCCGCCAAATCCCAATCATTCTTATTGCCGAATGACATAGTAATGTCGGTCTTGCCGGAAGCCACATAAGCCAAGCGCATGAGAAGCGGCATATATGTTGTCGAAGGGATAACACCACTGCTTAGAAAATGGCTCTTGGCTTTGCCTGTCGCCATAATTTCAGTGCCACTTAACGAAGCGCTATCACGTGCCAGCAATGGTCGTTCGTTGCAAAATGCGCCCCTGCCGGCCGCACCAAAATAGAATTCATCAACCACTGGGCGATAGAGTGCCGATAAAATTGGCCGCCCTTTGAGTGCCAAAGCCACGCCGATGCACCATTCAGTTCCCTTGTTTACAAAGGCATTGGTGCCATCAATGGGATCAACGATCCAAAGATAATCGCAGGCAAGTCTTTCTGAAGTGTCGGGGGTTTCTTCTGAAAGCCATCCATAGTTTGGACGCTGTCCGTGTAACCGCTGTTTTAAAAAGCGATCGATCTGAAGATCAGCTTCTGTCACCGCCGAACCATCAGGCTTTGCCCAGTTCTTCACATCTTGCTGGAACAGTGAAAGGCCCAGAGTCCCGGCATTGCGCACAGCTGCAATCATCAACTCTGCATCAGCCTTTAAGAGGGCGGGTAAATTATCGGCCAGCAATGGTCATGCCCTCAATTAAACACGAGGGAGCATTGGTGGAACCTTTAAAGATGAGATCGTTGGCAGGTGTGATTGAAGCAAACATATCGCGCAAATTTCCTGCAACAGTAATTTCACTCACAGGGTAGGAAATCTCGCCATTCTCAATCCAGAAGCCCGAAGCGCCACGGCTATAATCACCGGTGGCGGAATTAATGCTGCTACCAATAAAATCAGTGATCAGTAAGCCTTTGCCAATCGCTTTCATCATGGCCTCAGGTGAATTTGGCCCCGTTTCCATGTGCAAGTTTGACGTGGAGGCCGAAGGGGGAGAGGCCAACCCTCGCGAGCCGTTGCCTGTTGGAGAAAGCCCTAATTGCCGTGCTGAGCGCAAATCTAAAACCCAACTTGTGAGAACACCTTTATCTATAAAAGCGCGGCGCTTCACGGGCAAGCCCTCGCCATCAAAACTGCGTGAGGCCGGACCACGAACGCGCAGGGGATCATCAATCACGTTGATGTTGGTTTTGAAAATTTGCTTTTCCATCTCCTCTTTGAAGAAGCTCACGCCGCGTGCTATAGCGCCGCCGTTAATGGCGCCTGCCAAATGTCCAAGTAGACTTGCAGAAACACGGCGATCAAAAATAACCGGCACCGATTGTGAGGAAAGTTTGCGCGGATTGAGGCGCTTCACAGTGCGTTCTGCAGCGGTGCGACCAATTTTTTCAGGGCTTTCCAAGTCACTGAAATGAGCAGCCGAAGTGCCATCATAGTCGCGCTCCATCGTGGTGCCATCGCCCGCAATCACCGAAGCACTGAGGCCGAACCCGGTGCGGCGATAACTGCGCGAAAACCCGTTGGATGCAACTAATGCAATAAAGCGGTCTGAGGCCGATGCGCCAGCGCCATTGCTTTTGGTAATGCCTGGCGTAGAAAGCGCAACAGACTCAGCTTCCATCGCCATGGCTTGAAGTTGCGCAGCTGAAGGATAATCCGCCGACACCAAATCCAAATCAATTAAACCGACAGCCAATTGTTGAGGATCGGCTAATCCTGAAAAAGGATCTGGTGGTGCAAGCTTGGCCATTTGCACGCAACGTTCGGCCAGCCGGTTCAAACCTTCAGAGGTGAGAACACTGCCTGCGATCATAGCGGAAGATTGGCCGGCAAAAACCCGCAAGCCAATTTCCTTGGCTTCGGCCTGTTCTAATTTTTCGACTACACCTTGACGAATGGATACTTCAGTATCACGGCGCTCCACCGCCATCGCCTCAGCCGAAGTGGCTCCCAGCTTCAAAGCGCGCGCCATCACATCGGCAGCGATGTTTAAAAGTTCGTCAGTCATAGAAGGAAACACCCAATCAAAAGTCCCGCGAGGATTATAAGGCCGAACATGCGGTTGGCGCGAAACAGTTTCAAGCATTGATTTGCATCATCGCCGTTAAACCGCAAAACCTGCCACATAGCATGAATGGCGGCCCCGGCCACACCCATATGAGCGGACAGTGGAGCTGCGACCAACCACAAAGCCACATCAATCAAAATGAGCGCAAAAGCAAAGAAAAATATCAACCAATAAACTGTGGCATTACCGAATTTGAGAGCTGTCGATTTAACGCCAATTATCGCGTCATCATCTTTGTCTTGATGCGCATAAATTGTGTCATAGGCTAAGGTCCACGAAACGCCGCCCGCAAACAACGCCAATGCTGCATAAGAAAAATTATTATGAATAGCGGTCCAACCGAGCAGCGTTCCCCAATTAAAGGCCAAACCCAAAACCAGTTGTGGCCAATAGGTGATGCGCTTCATAAACGGATAGACAGCAACGATGGCCAATGAAGCGATGGCAGTCTCAATAGTAAGCCAATTGAATTGCAAAATGATGACGAGGCCGATCAAGAGCTGCACGACCAGAAAAACTGACGCTTGCCTCACACTCACTTGGCCCGAGGGAATAGGCCTTGCACGGGTTCGTTCCACAGCCGAATCGATATTGCGGTCGACGATATCATTCAAGGTGCAACCTGCACCGCGCATGATAATGGCACCTGCCAAAAACAGCACCGCAAATTTCAAATTTAGGGACCCACTGCCAGTCGCAATCTGCGCCAGAGCCAATCCCCACCAGCATGGCAATAGTAAAAGCCACCACCCAATAGGTCGGTCTAAGCGCATCAGCTGCGCATAGGGGCGAAGTGGTGCTGGCAAATGCTGCACCCAACTGCCGCGCACCGCATCAATAATCTGGCTAGTTTCTTTCATAAGCGCCGTGTTACACGAGGCTCATGGCAAAAACTACACCAAGGTTACATGTCGAAACTGGGCTGGCAATCTCAGCTGAAATAAATTTGCCGAAAGAGCAGGGGCATTATTTAACCAATGTCTTGCGCCTCATTCCCGGCGATGCCTTGCGCGTGTTCAACAGCACTGATGGCGAATGGCTGGCCTACATCACTGAAGCTGGAAAAAAATCCGTGCAGATTCGGTGTGAGAAAAATGTGAGCGCGGCCAACCCTCCGCCTGATATTGATTATCTGTTTGCGCCACTCAAACATCAGCGCTTGGATTATTTAGTGCAGAAAGCCACCGAGCTTGGTGCCCGCCGTTTGCGCCCCGTTATCACGGCCCGCACGATTGCAGAGCGCGTTAATCTCGACCGGATGAAAGCCAATGTGATTGAGGCTGCTGAACAGTGCAATCTGGTCTATGTGCCGGAAGTTTTAGAGCCACAAAAATTTGATGCGGCCTTGCGCGGATGGGATGCTAGTCGCACATTAATTTTCTGCGATGAAACTGCGATTATTTCGGACCCGTTACAAGCCTTGCAGGGTGTTAAAACGCCTGCCGCAATCATCGTCGGCCCCGAAGGCGGCTTTACCGAAGAAGAACGCCACCATCTTAAGTCGTTACCCTTTGTAAAAGGCATTCACCTTGGGCCGAGGATCATGCGGGCCGACACTGCAGCTGTCGCCATACTCGCTTTGGTGCAAGCTTCGATTGGTGATTGGAAAAATTAGACTTTCCGATACTGCAAAATCATCGCATGATCATTGGAATGATCGTGGTCGGTTTTGGAATAAATATTGGCTCTCTCGATTTTTAAGTCACTGATTTTATTTTCACTGATGAGTGCGTCCAGCACGCTTGAAAAATTCCGCTTCTCAAAATGGGTTTGATTGACACCAATGATAAAGAGGCCCCCGCTGCGCGCAATTTTGAGCAGGTCTTTAAGCGGCTCTGGACCTACATGTCCGTGGGTGAAAGTTCCCGCACTGAGAACCGCGCCATAGTTGTTTGAAATTTTTTCAAGCGAACCCGTAAGATCAACGTCATAAAGATTACGGTATAGATTTTTTGCTTTCGCCACGCTGAGCATGTCTGGCGAAATATCCATTCCATCAATGGACTCGCGTGGCATTCCAAGCTCAGCTGCCACATAGCCCGTGCCACAGCCAATATCGGCAATGGGAACATTTCCGTCGGCCTGCGCGTGATAGCAAGCAGCGATAACTTTAGGAGTGTGCCACCCTAATTGCGTTGCAAACTCGCTATCATAGGTGGGCGCAAACGCTTTGTAATAGGCCACATTATCGTCTGGCGTGTGCAGCTTATAGGCATTTTCCAAGAGTTCTTGGCCTGCGGTTTTCTGCGTCATATGAGCCTTCACTAATCGTAATAAGTTTTATTACAGTCTATGCCTTGCCGCTGTCACTTGGAATGCCTAAGTAGGTCACAAATGGGAGCTAAAAACAAGTGAGCGGACCAACGCCCGATAACGAAGCTGCGCGAGCACCAATTGAAAATCGCGATCAGTTGATCAGCTATTTCACCGAGGGCTTTAAGCCAAAGGCCGATTGGCGCATTGGCACGGAACATGAGAAGTTTCCGTTCTATAAAAACACCCTTGGCCCTGTGCCTTATGAAGGCAACAACGGCATTCGCGCTTTGCTCGAAGGCTTGCGCGATAGCTATGGTTGGGAAGGCGTTTATGAGGGCGAGAATATTATTGCGCTGGCTGATCCAAATTCGTTGGCCAATATTTCACTTGAACCCGGTGGCCAATTTGAGCTTTCGGGAGCACCACTCAACAGTGTTGGCGAAACCTGTGTTGAAATTTCACAACACCTGAAACAAGTGCGCGACATTGGCGATAAGCTCGGCATTGGCTTTTTAGGTCTCGGCGCCAGCCCCGTATGGACGAGGGATCAAACGCCAATCATGCCCAAGGGCCGCTATAAAATCATGGCGCCTTACATGGATAGGGTGGGCACCATGGGCCGCGATATGATGTTCCGCACCTGCACTGTGCAAGTGAATTTGGATTACGCATCAGAAGCCGACATGGTGAAAAAGCTGCGTACCTCGATTGCGCTGCAGCCTCTCGCCACTGCGCTGTTTTCCAATTCGCCATTCTTGGAAGGAAAACCAAACGGCTATCAATCCTTCCGTTCGCATGTTTGGACCGACACCGATAATTCCCGTGCAGGCATGACGCCCTTTGTGTTTGAGGACGGTATGGGCTTTGAGCGGTATGTTGACTACGCATTAGATGTGCCGATGTATTTTGCCATGCGGGGTGGCCAATATGTGAACACTGCTGGTGAAAGCTTTCGCAAATTCCTCGACGGAAAATTGCCGCAACTGCCGGATGAAAAACCAACTCTCAAAGATTGGGCGGATCACCTCACCACCATTTTTCCTGAAGTGCGATTGAAGAAATATCTCGAAATGCGCGGTGCTGATTCTGGTCTCGCGAATAAATTGTGTGCGTTGCCGGCCTTCTGGGTGGGCCTGCTTTATGATCAATCTGCATTGGATGCCGCGTGGGATGTGGTGAAGCGCGCCACAGCAGAACAACGCCAAGCGATGCGCGATGAGGTTCCAGTGTTAGGTTTGAACGCCAAATTCATGGGCGCAAGCTTAAAGCAAGTTGCGAAGAACGTTTTAGCAATCGCCCGCAAAGGCTTGATTGCGCGAGAAAATAACGAAGAGCAATTTTTGAATGTGCTGGATGAAGAAGTTCACAGCGGACATACACAATCTGATGTTTTGCTTGAGAAGTATAATGGCGCTTGGGGCAAGGATATCGCACACGTGTTTGTTGAGAGCGCTTACTAACAGATCACTCGGCAGCAATCATCAACCTCTGGCTTCCCAATCCTTCCTGCACATGTCGCGCAAGCGCTTCCACTGCGGAGCTCAGTTTACCCGGTTTGCGAATGAGACCGATGTCGAACACGCCGAGTTTTGGAAAGCCATCAGCTTCAGTCAGCACGCGCATTCCGGGGCGCAGGCAAATTTCAGGCATGGCGGCGATGGCCAAGCCCTGCATCACAGCGGCATTGAGCGTTGAAGAATTAGGGCTGGAATAGGCAATACGATATTTGCGACCGACCTTTTCCAAAGCCTCCACCACCAATTTCCGCCAGATGCAGCCCGTGTGCGAAACGGCCAAGGGCAATTCTTCCAGCAGGTGCAAGCTGTGTCTTGCGGATGTGGCCCACACCAATTCTTCGCGCCGCACTGGTTCTCCATTGCGGTCGCCGTAAAAAGTCACAATTGATAAATCAAGCTCACTGCGCTGAACCCGGTCACTTAAAACAGCACTGCTGTAACATTCCACATCCACCGTCACCAAAGGGTGTGTGCGGTTAAAGCGGGCGAGAACTTCTGGCAGAAAAATATCAGCATAATCATCCGGCGTGCCAAAGCGCACCGTGCCAGTGATTTCTGGTTTGGTAAAAGCCGAAACCGCCTCATCGCTCAACGCAACAATGCGGCGGGCATATTCAATCAGCTTTTCGCCATCATGGGTGAAACGACTGCCACGCCCATCACGGGCAAACAGCGGGCGACCAAGCACCTCCTCCAGCCGTTTCATCTGCATGGACACTGCGGATTGCGTTTTGTTCACCTCATCGGCAGCGCGAGTGAAATTGCCCACGTCAGCAATGGCCAGAAAGGTTTTGAGTTGGTCAATATCAAGGTTGGGGATCATAGAGGCACCTCACATCACAAGAATTGATGGGAAGTATAAAATACATTCGCTAGCAAGATCAATCAAAAAATGCGATGGTTCATCATTAAATGATCACAGACGTTAATGGAGATGAAAATGCGTGAATATGCAATGCACCAAGCCCAACAGTCCAATAATCTGCCACATCAAGGCGTTTTAGTTGTTTTGTGGAACAAGGTTCGCCACCTTTGGCGCTAGCTCGTCCACAACACGAAACGCCGTCCAAGCTGAAACA
Organism: Hyphomicrobiales bacterium; assembly: GCA_031423845.1. Lineage (GTDB taxonomy): Bacteria > Pseudomonadota > Alphaproteobacteria > Rhizobiales > Aestuariivirgaceae > Aestuariivirga. Next base: position 19,844 of record JANPGD010000125.1, read on the forward strand.
ATTCCGAACAGGACAGAGCCTATTGCGGTGCCGGCCATAATACCTTCTGGCCCCCAATAAGCAGCACCCACTAACGCAAAGGGAATGGTGCCCAAAGTGGCTTTGCCCCAGTTGAACCACGTGGAAAGTCCGGGCCTGCCCAAATTATTAAACGCAGCCGCGCCGACAAATTGCGCACCTGCAAAAGCCCAAGACATACCAACATAGGTGGCAAAAAACACCACGAGCTCAGTGGCGCGCGGGCTGGCGTTAAACACATTGGCAATGTGGTTGCGTAGCACAAAAATAATCAATGATACGACGATGGTATAAATCAGAGAAAATATCATGCCATCACGCAATGTGCGGCGCACCCGGTCAAAATTCTTGGCTCCAAAGTTTTGACCAATAACGGGGCCAACCGATCCTGAAAGTGAAAACACGATGCCAAAGGCCACCGGCACAAGTCGGCCAACAATGGCAGAAGCACTCACCGCGTCATTGCCAAATGGGGCGACGACCGCCGTCGTGTAAGCCACAGTAAATGGAGTTGCGAGTTGGGTGAGGACTGATGGAAAGGCAATTTTCCAAATCTCGGCGAAGTCACGTTTAAGCCCTGCCCAAGTGGGCATACTCAAAAACTTACGGACATAAACCAAACCGTACATGCCAATCGAAAACGCACAAAAATCTGCAATCGCGTTGGCCGCCGCTGCACCTTGAATGCCCCAACCAAACTGAAATATAAAGATTGGATCAAGGATCAAAGTAACAATAGCCGCAGTGAGCGTGATATACATGGCGCGCTGCGCATCACCAATTCCACGCAGACTAAAAGAGCAGCTGAGAGCCGCAGCCAGAAAAATAAATCCTGGCGTCAGCGTCCAAATAAAAAGTTTTGCTTGGCGTAAAGCTTCTCCCGTGGCACCGAGCAAAGCGAGAATTTGTGGTAAGAAAATTGCGACCAGCAACGTGTATCCCGCTGAAACCAGAACCGTGAACAACCAAGCGCTGGTGGCAAATTCTTTGGCCCGCGCCGGATTTCGCATCCCCATATTGCGCGCCACTAGGGCTGCAGCCGCAATGCCTGTGCCAATGCTCAAGCTCAAATTTGCAAAGGCGATTGTGCCTGCAAAACCAATCGCCGCAGTAATATCAGTGTTGTGCAGCAGGGACAAAAAATAGAGATCAGCGAGATCTACCAAAAACACCGCCATCAACCCAACAGCACCAGTCAGCGTCATAATCACAATGTGGCGCATGATGCTGCCTTCAAGAAACTTTGCTTGAAAAGGTTTGGCTTCTGTGTTGCTCATAACTTAAATCCCATTTGCGCCGCTTCCGCAGCGAGCAATTCATAATGTGTAAAATGATGCGCGCGAAGCCCCGCAAGTCGAGCGCCCTGAACGTTAGATTTTTTATCGTCGATGAACCAACAGTCGGCAGGTTTTTGATCGAGTGCTTTTGTGAGTCTTGTGAAACTTTCAGGATCAGGCTTCTTCGTGCCAAACTCAAACGAGCAAAATCTCAAAGTGAAAATCGCAGCCGCTTCTGGAAACAAACTGTCGAGATGATTTTTCACCAGCGGACCATTATTGGTGTAAATGGCAATGGTTGCTTGGGGCGAAATTTTTTTAGCCAAGCCCAAAACATCATAACTAGGTTTCATTGCGATGCGCCGCGCTTCAATCCATTGTTCTTTGGTGATGGGATAGCCCAGTCTTTGGCCAAATTCCGCAATATAAATATCGGGATCAGTATAGCCACCGGCATCGGCCAATTCTTCAAACCCTGAATCCCAAACCGCAGCCCGAACATCGCGCGCTGTGGTATCAGCCAGTGAAGCAAGATGACGCAAGCGCCGCCCCAAATCATAATGGCACAGCACATCATCCATATCGAATATGACAAGTTTCGGAAGCGCCATTTAAGTGGCCGTGCCACCCACCGTGAGATTATTAATGCGCAGTGTTGGCTGGCCCACGCCCACGGGAACGCCTTGGCCCGCTTTACCACAGGTGCCAATGCCGGGGTCTAACGCCATATCATTTCCCACCATGGTAATTTGCTTCAAAGCCACAGCGCCAGCGCCAATGAGAATGGCACCTTTGACGGGTTGCATAATTTTTCCGTTCTCAATGATGTAGGCTTCCGTGCACGTGAACACGAATTTGCCGGAAGTAATATCAACCTGCCCACCGCCAAATGATTTGGCATAGAGGCCATTTTTCATTGACGCGAGAATTTCGTCGGGATGGCGGTTGCCATTGAGCATGTATGTGTTGGTCATGCGCGGCAGCGGCACATGCGCGTAAGATTCCCGTCTGCCATTACCAGTCGGGCGAACGCCGGAAAGCCGTGCATTCATGCGGTCTTGCATAAAGCCAACCAGAATGCCTTTTTCAATCAATGTTGTGCAATTGGGCGACGTGCCTTCGTCATCAATGCTGATGGAGCCACGGCGATCTGGTATGGTGCCGTCATCAACCACAGTCACATCTTCTGAAGCAATGCGCTGGCCCATAAGGCCTGCAAAAGCTGATGTGCCCTTGCGATTGAAATCACCTTCAAGCCCGTGACCAATGGCTTCGTGCAGCAAAATGCCGGGCCAGCCTGGGCCAAGCAACACATCCATTTCACCAGCGGGAGCAGGGGCTGAATCCAAACCCACCAAAGCTTGGCGTACGGCTTCGCGCGCCGCGTCCTGCCAATTTTCTTCAGTGATGTAAAAGAGTGGCGCACCGCGCCCTCCAAATCCATGGCTGCCTTGGCCAGAGGTTTTATTATTTTCGGTGACTGCTGAAACCCCAAAGCGCACGAGGGGGCGCACATCGCGGTAAATCGAGCCATCGGCCCGCGCAATTGTTACAGCCTGATAGCTCATGCCAAGAGAGGTCGACACCTGTTTCACGCGCGGATCAAGACTGCGGGTAAACTTATCAACTTCTTCAAGCAGATTAACTTTGGCGGCAAAGCCCATGGCTTCGAGCGGATTATCTGAACCATAAAGTTTGCGCGTTGAGGCAGCAGGTGAGACATCAATGGTGGCCGAGCGTGAGCCATTCAGAATTGATGAGCAGGTTTGCGAGGCCCGCTTCAACGCCTCAATCGATAAATCTGATGAATGGGCATAAGCCGCAGTCTCACCCGAAACAGCGCGAAGGCCAAAGCCTTCAGACTCGTCAAAACTGGCCGAGCGCAGGCGCCCATCATCAAACACAAAACTTTCCGATTGCGATTGTTCAATGAACAACTCGCCATCGTCAGCTTTCGCTAAAGTATCGGCCACAAGGGCAAGCGCGGCAGAACCGCCTAATTTATGCAAATCATTGGAATGGGTCTGGGTCATGCCCCAACATAAGCAAAGGGGCGCGAACCTTCCAGTGCACACCCCAGTTTATTTTCGACGACGAAAAAACTTAGTACTTAGCGAGATCCGTCAAGCCCTCAGCAAAGCCTTCCAAGGAAATTTTGATCGGGTAACCGTTGCCCGGGCGATCATAAATATAGAATGTCGCAACTTTGCCTTTCATAAATTTCTTGAGAGAAGCAGGCGATGCCTCGCCAAAACCTTCGCAGGCGCGTGGATTGCAGCGGGTAAAATTCATCCGGCCTTCTAGGGCCGCCCCATCAATTTCCATGGCAATTCCGGTTGGCAAATAGACGCCAATCGGAACCAACGCACGCATCAAAGTCTGGGTTTTATCGCCTTGTTTCAGTTTATTGATAATCAACGACAGGCCAATGTTTGGGTTGGATTCGCTATTGGCCGCTTGTACCATGCCGCAAGACTTTTCCGCAGGTTGGCCATTTTGCGCTGGAATGTCATTGCATTGGATTTGCCATTTGCCGTGCGTTGCAACCGTAACTGGAGGTGGTAGAGCCGCACCTGCACCTGCCGCAGCTGGCGCATCTTTACGAGGGCCAAGGCCTTTAGGCGGCAATTTAGCGGGGTCTTCAACCTTATCCTGCGCCATAACTGCGCCTGATATAAAAATGGTCAGTGTTGCGGCCAGAGCCAATTGGCAAATCGAATTAAATTTCAAGATTCGCATATTCCTTAAATTGAAGTTGCAGCGGCTCTTAACCCTAGATTCAGTGGAAAACAACCGTATTTTCGTTTAGCATTTAAGCCCAATTGCGGCGGAATTTCGGTGTATTTTTAGAAGTGACTTCCAATGACGTTTTGCCGCGCTCGATTTGGTTGCGGCCACCCGTATTATGTGGTGAACAATCGGACCAGTTGCGAGTCCCGTTTAAGGGATGGCGCGGGCCTAAAAACTCGCGTGAAATAAGGAAAAGCATGGCAATGAATAGTAATTCGAAGCGTTTATTAGGTGTTTTAGCAGCTGCTCTGGTGCTCTATGCACCATTGAGCGCTTTTGCTGAAGCCGGAAAATCAGTGCCTTGGCAAACGACATTGCAAGACCCAGTGACCCCCGTTGCCGAATATATTGTGTGGTTCCACAACATTTTGATGTGGGTGATCAGCGCAATTACCATTTTCGTTCTGGCGCTTCTCATCACGGTGATGGTGAAGTTTAATGCCAAGGCTAATCCAGTGCCCTCTAAAACGACACATCATGCGGGCCTCGAGGTGGCGTGGACAATCATTCCCGTCCTCATTCTCGTGGCAATCGCCATTCCATCAATTCGCTTGCTCTATTTGGAGCGTGATATTCCTGCCCCAGATATGACGATTAAAGCGATCGGTAATCCGAGTTGGAATTGGACTTATGAATATCCAGACTTAGGATTGAATGATGACAAGTCGGCGAAAGTTACTTTCACATCCTATTTGAAGACTGAAGAACAAGCCAAAGCCGATGGAGTGCCCTATCTTTTGGCCACCGACGTTCCGGTGATTGTTCCTGTAAACAAGACTGTGAAGATGATTGTAACGTCTGATCCTGAAGGCATCATCCATGCGTGGACTATTCCGTCCTTTGGCATGAAGATTGACGCCATCCCTGGTCGGTTGAACGAAGATTGGTTCAAAGCCACCAAGGAAGGGGTTTATTACGGCCAATGCTCAGAACTGTGCGGCCAGAACCATGCCTACATGCCCATTGAAGTGCATGTGGTTTCGCAGGCCGATTTTGATGCGTGGGCGAGCAAAGTTAAGACTGCAAGCGCTGAAGAAGCCCGTGATTTTCTTTTCGCTATGTTGAAGTCCAAAGGCCAATTGGCCCAAAATTGAATTGAATTAAGAGGCACATGAAAATGGCAACTGCTCACGCTGCACACGACGACCATCACGCGGATCCTTCAGGCTGGCGTCGTTATGTTTATTCCACCAACCACAAAGACATTGGCACCATGTATCTGTGGTTTGCCATTATGGCGGGTGTGATTGGCGGTTTCTTATCCGTGATGATGCGCCTTGAGTTGGCCCATCCCGGCATTCAATATTTCGGCGGTCTTGCCCAAATGGTTTATGGCGTGTCAGCAGATTCAGCCATCGACAACGGCAAGCAAATGTATAACGCGTTTGTCACAGCCCACGGCCTGATTATGATTTTCTTCATGGTGATGCCTGCGATGATTGGCGGCTTCGGCAATTGGTTTGTGCCTTTGATGATTGGCGCACCAGACATGGCCTTCCCTCGCATGAACAACATTTCATTTTGGCTGTTGTTGCCAGCATTCGGCCTGTTGATGATTTCAATGTTTGTTGAAGGTCCCCCCGGTATGCATGGTGTTGGCGGCGGCTGGACAATTTATCCACCACTTTCGACCTCAGGCCAACCCGGCCCTGCCATGGATTATGCGATTTTATCTCTGCATCTTGCTGGCGCATCGTCTATTCTTGGTGCGATCAACTTCATCACTACAATTTTTAATATGCGTGCACCCGGCATGACATTGCACAAAATGCCACTGTTTGTGTGGTCGGTTTTAGTGACTGTGTTCTTGCTTCTATTATCGCTCCCCGTTCTGGCTGGCGGCATCACCATGTTGCTCACCGATCGTAATTTCGGCACCTCATTCTTCGTAGCCTCGAAGGGCGGAGATCCGGTGTTGTTCCAACATCTGTTCTGGTTCTTCGGACATCCTGAAGTTTATATTTTGATTTTGCCGGGCTTCGGCATTATCAGCCACATCATCTCCACCTTCTCCAAGAAGCCCGTGTTTGGTTATCTCGGCATGGCCTATGCCATGGTGGCCATTGGCGTTGTTGGCTTCGTTGTGTGGGCGCATCACATGTACACGGTGGGTCTCGATGCTGATACGCAAGCCTACTTCCTTGCTGCAACCATGATCATCGCCGTTCCAACGGGCGTTAAAATCTTCTCGTGGATTGCAACCATGTGGGGCGGTTCAATTGAATTCCGTGCGCCGATGCTGTGGGCCATTGGCTTCATCTTTTTGTTCACTGTTGGCGGTGTAACGGGTGTGGTTCTGGCTAATGCTGGTGTGGATCGCAGCTTGCAAGACACATACTATGTGGTTGCCCATTTCCATTATGTGTTGTCACTGGGTGCGGTGTTCGCAATCTTCGGAGGATGGTATTACTGGTTCCCCAAGATCACCGGTTACATGTATAATGAATCCATCGCGAAAGCCCATTTCTGGGTCACCTTTGTGGGCGTGAACATTCTGTTCTTCCCACAACATTTCCTTGGTCTCGCCGGAATGCCACGTCGTTACATCGATTATCCGGCAGCCTATGAAGCCTGGAACGAAGTGTCCACTTGGGGCTCGCTTATCTCAGCGTTTGGCGTGTTGATTTTCTTGGTCGGCGTGTTCAGTGCCTATTCAAAGAAAGTGCAAGCTCCAGCAAACCCTTGGGGTGTCGGTGCCACAACTTTGGAATGGACTTTGCCTTCACCACCACCATTCCATCAGTTCAACACGTTGCCAATTATCAAGTAAGACAATGACCATTGAACACGCGGAATTTTCAGATGTAACCTTGGCTCCCGGCGGCCAAGGCACCGCATCTGATTATTTTGCCTTGCTCAAGCCGCGCGTCATGTCGCTGGTGATTTTTACCGCAATCGTCGGTCTCATCGCGGCCCCCGGTCACATTCATCCGTGGTTGGGGTTTATTACTATTCTCTGTATTGCGTTGGGGGCAGGAGCCTCTGGCGCATTAAACATGTGGTATGATGCCGATATTGATGCCGTGATGAAGCGCACCGCTTCGCGTCCGGTTCCACGCGGTGCCATTCAACCCGGCGAAGCCTTAGGCTTCGGCATGACATTGGCCGTGGGTTCTGTCGTAATGATGGGCCTGCTGGTCAATTGGCAATCGGCAGCACTGCTGGCCTTCACCATTTTCTTTTATGTGGTCGTTTACACCATCGGTCTGAAACGCTTTACACCACAAAATATTGTGATCGGTGGTGCAGCTGGTGCCTTCCCACCCATGATCGCTTGGGTTGCAGTGACTCAGTCTGTTGATCTGGGTGCGATAGCTCTATTTCTGCTGATTTTTATGTGGACGCCACCGCATTTTTGGGCGCTGGCCTTGTTTCGCGAAGGTGACTACGAAGCAGCCAACATTCCCATGTTGCCCAATGTTGCGGGCCGTCCTGAAACCCGCAAACAGATTTTAATTTATTCGATGTTGATGGTGCCGACTGTGGCATTGCCTGTTCTCACTGGCACCGCAGGATTGCTTTATGCAGCAGGCGCAGGGTTCCTCACCTTGGTTTTCTTGAAAGGTGCGGTTGATATTTACCGCGCATCCGAAGGTGCTGACTCAGACAAAGCGTGCAAGCATCTTTTCTTTTTTTCAATCTATTGGCTCTTTGCGGTGTTCAGCCTCATCTTGGTTGAACGCCTGCTCAACCTTCCGGTGTTGATGTGACAGAGTCTAAAAACGCGATCGCCTTTTCACCGGAAGATTTGAAGCGCCGTAAGAAGCGCAGCATCGTCATGGCGTTATGCTTGGCGGCTTTGCTGGTGATTGTCTTCATCACAACGATTGTGAAAATCTATCAAGCTGCTCACCATGGTGTCATGTGATGAGCCATAACAAAAATCTTCGGGTGGCGCTCAGCGCAGCTGCTGTAACTTTTGCGATGCTTGGGCTCTCCTATGCAGCAGTGCCTTTTTATAAAGCGTTCTGCCAAGCCACTGGCTTTGGCGGCACCACCCAGCGTGCCGATGCTGCGCCAGAGAAAGCCACAAGCCAGTTCATTTCCATTCGCTTTGATGCCAACACGTCAGGCGCATTGGCTTGGAATTTTCAACCTCGCCAGACGGAAATGAATATTAAAATTGGCGAACAGGCTCTGGCTTTTTTTGATGCCAAAAATATCAGCGATAAAGTTCTAACGGGCAGCGCCGTGTTTAACGTGACGCCGCCTTCGGCAGGCGCTTATTTCAATAAAATTCAATGTTTCTGTTTTACGAAGCAAACACTGAACCCCGGCGAATTCAAAGAATTTCCGGTATCCTATTTTGTTGACCCCGCAATACTTGACGATCCCGATGCCAAAGGCATTCACGAAATTACGTTGTCATATACTTTCTATCCTGCTGATGCGGATAAAACCGCAGAAGCCAAAACGAATTGAGGAGCACTATCATGGCTGATGCCCACGCAAAAAATCACGATTACCATTTGGTCAATCCAAGTCCTTGGCCAGTGGTGGGTGCAGTCTCAGCATTCATCCTAGCAGTGGGTGCAGTAACTTGGATGCATGGTGGCACATCGATTGGGTTGTTCGTTGGTTTTGCACTGGTGCTCTACACCATGTTCATGTGGTGGCGGGACATTATTAAAGAGGCCAATGGCGGTGATCACACTCCAGTGGTGGCCTTGCATTTGCGTTATGGCATGTTGATGTTCATTGCTTCGGAAGTGATGTTCTTCGTCGCTTGGTTTTGGGCCTTCTTCGATGCCAGCTTGTTCACTGGCGAGGCCAAAATGGTGGCGCGCATTGCAGCAACAGGCGGCATTTGGCCACCAAAAGACACCGTCGTTTTTGATGCTTTCCATTTGCCTCTGGTCAACACACTCATCTTGTTAACGTCAGGCACCACAGTGACATGGGCCCATCATGCTCTGTTGAATAATGACCGCAAGGGCCTCATCAACGGCTTGATTCTCACAATTATTTTGGGTGCCACCTTCACCTGCGTGCAAGCGTGGGAATATGCCCATGCCATGTTTGCGTTCAGCAATGCCAACGGCGGAAACATTTATGGTTCGACCTTTTTCATGGCTACGGGCTTTCACGGTTTCCACGTTCTCGTAGGCACCATCTTCCTGATCGTCTGCCTGTTCCGCGCTTTGAAAGGTGACTTCACCCCAAAGCAGCACTTCGGCTTCGAAGCCGCAGCTTGGTACTGGCATTTTGTGGACGTGGTCTGGCTGTTCTTGTTTGCCGCAGTCTATATCTGGGGCAACCATGGCGGCGTTTTGCCAATTGAATAATGACTGAAAACTATTATCCGCCGATCTCACCTGTCACAACCGGGGTCGGCGGAAAATGTCCGCGCTGTGGTCGGGGAAAATTGTTTAGCGGCTATTTGACTGTCGCCAAGTCCTGCAGCAGCTGCGGCCTTTCCTATGATTTTGCTGATAGCGGTGATGGCGCCACTTGGTTCGTCATGTTGTTTGCGTGTGTGTTTGGTGTGGGCTCCATTCTCGGTGTTGAAGTTGCCTACAGTCCTGCATGGTATGTGCATGTGATGATAGCCATTCCGGTGCTGATCATTTTACCCATGATTATGCTGCGCCCCGCCAAGGGATTCCTCATCTGCCAGCAATGGGTGCACAATGCCCAAGAAGGCAAGCAGCAGTGAGAAGATTGTGGCCATTAATGTTAGCGACTATGGTCGGCCTCATCGTTTTGTGCAGCCTCGGCACATGGCAAATCTTTCGCCTCGCTGAAAAAACCAAAATGATCGCCAGCTTGGAAGCCAGAATGGATATGCCTCCCATTTCGCTGGCGGAGGCCGTGGTTAAGCAAGCGAACGGCGAAGATATTGAATATCTTCCAGTTAAGGCCGAAGGTCGCAGAGATTATACAAATTCACTCGCCAAAATTACTTCCTTTGAAGGAAAACCAAGTTGGGAAGTCATCATACCCTTCATCAGCGATGACGGCATATTTGTTTTGGTTGATGCAGGTGTTTCGACGAGCAAAACAGTGGTCAGCTCATCGGACAGCAACGAGATTTTATTCGGCATTATCCGTCTCCACAAAAAAGGCCGTGGTTTTTTTGACAACGATAACGATGAAGCTGGCAACACATGGTATTGGTGGGATCTGCCCGCGATGCAAGCGACTGCCCAAGCACCACCTGATGCCAAAATTGCGAATTTTATTATTCAAAAGAGTTTGATTCCAACAACGGTCAATGGTGAACATCCAGCACAAGTAGAACTCAGTAACAATCATCTAGGCTATGCGATCACTTGGTTTGGGCTTGCTGCAGCTCTTTTAGCTGTTGCGGGATTCTTTGCACGCAGCTTGCTGCTTGATCGCAGTAGGCGAGACAGCTAGAGAAATTATAAAGCATTGAACGCGGTGCAAGGGACCTCATCCGGCCTTCGGCCACCTTCCAAGGGAGAAGGGCAGTTTTGAGGGTGGTGCTAAACTTCACCCTTCTCCTTTGGAGAAGGTGGCGCAACGCGCCGGATGAGGTCCCTTTGCTACAAACGAGGACTAAGAAATTGAAATACATATCCACCCGTGGTGAAGCCCCTGTCCTCGATTTTGAAGGGGCCATGCTTTCTGGTTTGGCGCGTGATGGTGGATTGTATTTGCCTGAAACCTTTCCGAAAATGTCACGAGATGAACAACTGGCCCTGCGTGGTAAACCTTATGCCGACGTAGCTTTTGCGATTTGCTCCAAATTCACTGCGGGTTCAGTGCCAGATGCCGATCTCCGCAATATGATTGATGCCGCCTATGCAACCTTCCATCACCCCGCCACTACACCCCTTAAACAATTAGCGCCCAATCAATATCTGCTCGAACTTTTCCATGGCCCAACCATCGCCTTTAAAGATGTGGCAATGCAGCTTCTGGCCCGTCTTATGGATTGGTCGCTCGCAAAACAGGGTCGTCGTGCAGTAATTGTGGGCGCTACGTCAGGTGATACGGGCGGTGCTGCCATTGATGCTTTCCAGCACAATAGAAACGCCAGCCTTTTCATCCTGCATCCGCATGGCAAAGTTTCTGATGTGCAACGCCACCAAATGACAACAGTCACAAGTCCTTCGATTCACAATATCGCCATCGAAGGTAATTTTGATGATTGTCAGGCGATTGTAAAAACCCTGTTCAATGATTTGAAATTCCGCGACGATGTGGGCCTTGCTGGCGTGAACTCGATTAACTGGGGCCGCATCATGGCCCAGATTGTTTATTATTTTTATGCAGCCCTGCAATTGGGGGCACCGGATCGCGCCGTCAGCTTCACCGTGCCCACAGGAAATTTCGGAAATGTGTTTGCAGGGCTTGCTGCCAAACGCATGGGTCTCAATATTGATCGTTTGGTAATAGCCACCAACAGCAATGACATTATGGACCGCACATTGAAAACTGGCAGTTACACCATCACAGGTGTTCACGCTACGCAAAGCCCTTCGATGGATATTCAAATTTCTAGCAATTTTGAACGGCTGGTTTATTTGGCCTGCAATGGTAATGCCGCAGCCGTGCGCAAGCACATGGCCAATCTCGCGCAATCGCGAGAGTTTACCTTGGAGGCCGATGCGCTGAAATCTATTCGGGGCGAATTTGAATCAAGCGCGACCGGCGAAGCCGAAACAGCGGCAACCATCTCGCAGGTGTTAAAGGAAACTGGTGAACTGCTCGATCCTCACACCGCCGTTGGTTATGCCGTCGCCATAAAAACCAATACGTCCTCGCCCATGATCACTTTGGCCACGGCCCATCCGGCCAAATTTCCTGACGCGGTTGAGAAAGCCAGCGGCATTAGGCCAAATTTACCACAGCGACTATCCCACTTGATGAATGCGAAAGAAACCTTCACAATACTTCCAAACAGCGCAGGCGACGTGAAGGCTTTCATCCTTTCCGGCGGAAGACGCTGACGGGAGAATAAATGACTGTAGAAATTACCAGGCTGAGTAATGGCCTGCATGTGATAACCCATAACATGCCGCATCTGGAATCGGTGGCGCTTGGCATTTGGGTGAAAGCTGGCGCGCGTGATGAGAGACCGGAAGAAAACGGCATCGCGCATTTTCTGGAGCATATGGCCTTCAAAGGCACCAAGCGCCGCACAGCGCAGGGCATTGCCGAAGAAATTGAAAGTGCGGGCGGTGAAATTAACGCCGCCACGGGAATGGAAACTACCACCTATTATGCTCGCACTTTAAAAGCCGACTGGCCATTGGCCATGGATATTCTTGCTGATATTTTCACCGAGTCCACCCTCGAAGCCTCTGAAATGGAGCGCGAGCGTGATGTCATTCTTCAAGAAATAGCAGCCTCAAAAGATCAGCCCGATGATCTGGTTTTCGATCTGGCGCAATCGGCCAGCTATGGCGATCATCCCTTAGGCCGTTCAATTTTAGGTACCACGGAACTTGTGCAAACCATGAGCCGTGAACAAATGCTAGCGTGGCGCACCAGAAATTATTGGGCCTCTCGCATGGTGGTCTGTGCCACTGGCAATGTGAACCATGCCGATTTTGCGAAAGAGGCCGAAAAGCATTTTGGCAAAATTCCGCAAGGCACCGCCCCTCAGCGCCACCCACCCACTTTCGCTGGCACTGCCCACACTGAGCAAAAGCCACTCGACCAGACTCATATTGTGATGTCGTTCCCAGCTCCCAATTACCGCGACCCACGCATTTATCAGCTGCAAGTTCTTGCCAGCATTTTGGGTGGTGGCATGTCTTCGCGCCTGTTCCAAGAAGTGCGCGAAAAGCGAGGCCTCTGTTACAGCGTGTTCGCCTTTGGCACGACCTACGAAGACACAGGACAATTGGGAGTTTACGCCGCCACCTCGCCAGATCACACGCCTGATCTGATGGAGGTCACTTCTAATGTCATGCTGTCCATGGCTGATGAAATTACTGAGAAGGAAATTGATCGCGCCAAGGCCCAGCTTAAATCAAGCATAGTCATGAATCTTGAAAGCGCCTCGTCGCGGGCCGATCAAATTGCGCGGCAGTTTCTGGCCTTTGGTGAAGTGCCAAAAATGGCAACACTCATTAGCAAAATCGAAGCCGTAACAGCACAACAGGTGCGCGAATTGGCCCGCGATATATTCCGCTCGGCTGTGCCGTCAATCAGCGCTGTGGGCCAGCTTTCTGCACTCGAAAGCCATGCCACTTTGGCCGCGCGCTTTGCTTAGGTGAGTTTTCTTCTGCCATTTCGAAAAGCGGGTGAAGGTCCAATCCTTCGGTCATCAAAAGTTATGGTTCGCCCACCTGCGATGGATGATTTTAAGGCTTGGGTTGATTTGCGAAAAGCCAGCCGCAGCTTCTTGCAAGCGTGGGAACCAGAATGGTCCGATGATGAATTCACGCGCACTTCATTCCGCTACCGCCTTCACATGTACAATAAACTTTCGCTCGAAGATCGAGGTCAAGCCCTCTTCATTTTTAACAATGTGGACAATGCTTTGCTAGGCGCCATTAACATCAGCAATATTCGCCGTGGTGTGGCTCAAATGGCCACCCTAGGCTACTGGATCGGTCAACCCTTTGCAAAACAAGGATTTATGGCCGATGCCTTACACACGTTGCTGCCCTACATATATTCGGAGCTGGCGTTGAACCGCATCGAGGCTGCCTGTTTGCCTCACAATATCGCCTCGGTGGCCTTGCTTAAAAAGCTTGGCTTTGAGCAGGAAGGCCTTGCCAAGCAATATCTGAAGATTGCCGGCCGATGGGAAGATCATCTGCTCTTTGCCCGCCTCACAAGTCGTAACCGAGAATCGCAATAACGGGCACGCACAGCTACACTGTCGCGCATGATTCGGTTGCTCAAAATTGCTGCTGGGAAAAGACATTCAATTGCGATGCTGCTTTGGCTTTTGTTGTTGAGCGTATTTTGCTGTGCAGAAGTGATTGCCGCAGACGCTATTTTGAATGTCGACGCAAAAACCAATCAAGTAGACCTTGCACTTTACCGCACACCCATCGCAGCTGAGCGTTCCAGCATTTCAATTCAAGGTCCGGGCGACCCGCAGCCGCTGGAACTTAAGGCCAAGGGTTTAGGGCCAACCTATTATTGGTCATTGTTCTCCTTCAACAATGCAGGGGCCGTCGATCTCAATTTTATTTTGGCTATCGAGCCACAGAAGTTTTCAGGTTCCGGCCTGCTCAGTGTCAAATCCATCGCCAATGCCCCTGTTGCTGCAGTCTCGACCAACGGCGTGTCACTCGAATCCGACGATATCGCAAGCTTGAAGACTTATAATTTTACCGTGCCAGCGAACAAAACATTCAATATTGCGATTGAAAATAATGCGCCCGATTTATCGGCCAGTCTTTGGCAAAGAAAGGCCTTCATTAATCAAACCAGCAACGCGTCTTTTTACCAAGGTCTCATTATTGGAATGGGGCTTCTTATCACTTTTGGTATTTTGGCACTTCATGGGTTTAGGCCAAATGCATCACTGCTCGCGGGCCTAGCCTTTGCCTTGAGTGGCATGGCATTCGTTTTGTTTGAAAGTGTCGAAGCCCACTATTTTACGGACCAAATTATCAAACAAGAAACGGCTTTACCAATAGTGCGAGCCATCATTGAGTCGGCAATGACGATAAGTCTTTTGGTCTGTGTAATGGTGTTTACGAAAATTCGAACGCACCGCCCAATCGTCGGGCTTGCCTTGATTTTTATTTTATCCGGAATGTTTGCAAATCTTGTCTTCGTCTTTGTTGATCCCAATCGTGCGGCGTCCATCGCCCGCATAGGTTTTGCTGGTGTTGCCACAATCGGTTTTGTTCTCACTGCATTTTATCGCAGCAAAATAAAAGCGATGGTTGATCCTGGATTACTATTTTGGACAGCAATTTTTGCATGGACGGTATTTGCAGGCGTGGCCAGCCAAGCTGAACAACGCATATCTGCGCTTTCGCCACTTCTTACAGCAGCGTTAGTGGCAACATTGATTGCTTTGCTCCTTGTCTTGGTGAAATATGTATTCAGTCAAGGCCTAGCGGCCAGACCCTTCATCACCGACTCAAGCCGACGCAGTTTAGCTCTGACCGGAGCCATGCATTACTTGTGGGATTGGCAGCCCCAAGATAAGCATTTGGATATTGGTGACGAACTTCCCAAGGCGCTCGGTTATATTCCTGTAGATTGGCGCTTGAGCCCACTGCAAACTTTTTTGAATGTTATCCATCCCAATGATGTGTTGCTTTATCAAACTGAAGTCGAGGATTCCCGAATTGCCATTGGCCAAGTGATTGATTTAGAATTGCGGCTGCGCAATGCCAAAGGCCAATACCAATGGTTTGCATTGCGGGCTCGTGCCATTCCCGGAACCAACAATCAGTTGGATCGATGCATTGGCACACTTACCGATATTTCAAGATCAAAAGAAACTGAAGAGCGCTTGGTTCAGGACGCAGTGCATGATCCGGTGACAGGTCTGCCAAGCCGAGCTCTATTTATGGATCGCTTGGAACGCGAGCTCACCAAACCAGTGGCATTCCCTGTTCGCTTTCTACTGGTTGATTTAGATCGATTTAAAACATTGAACGAGGCCTTAGGCCATGATTATGGCGACCGTCTGCTTTTAATGGCGGGGGCGCGCATATTAGAATGCCTAGCACCAGATGAATCGGTGGCTCGCATTTCAGGCAGCCAATTTGCAGTATTGGTTGTTGAAGCAATAGCACGGCGCAGTGCAAGCGCCTTGGCAGAAGAAATTAGCAAAGCTTTGAGTGTGGCCATTGAGTTACCACAGCAAGACGTGTTTCTCACCGCCAGTATTGGTATCTCTCATGCCAGTAGTAGGGGCATCACAGCGGGCATGTTGCAACAGCAGGCATCCAGCGCCCTTCTCGAAGCGCGCAAACGCGGTGGCGCGCAAACTGTGATATTTGATGTTGGTCTCAAAGATGAACGCGCTGCACAATTAGCTCTTGAATCAGATTTGCGACGTGCCATGGCCAGCGATGAAATTGAAGTGCAATATCAACCGATCGCGCATCTAAATTCTTTGGATATTGCGGGTTTTGAAGCTTTGGCGCGCTGGCGTCATCCGGTGCAAGGTGTGCTTCCTCCAGCCCAATTTATCGATATGGCTGAACAGGCTGGCATGATCAGTGAGATCGGCCAGATTGTTTTAGCACAAGCCGCGCGCCAGCTTGGAATTTGGCAGCGCGTGCTGCGCCATGATCGGCCTTTCTTTGTATCCGTGAATATTTCACCCAGCCATCTACTAGAGAAGAACTTTCTTGAACAGGTGCAGTCCATTTTGAATCGAGAAGGCCTGAACTCCAACAGCCTGAAAATTGAAGTCACTGAATCAGTTATCATGCGTCATCCCGAACGCGCAGCGCGATTGTTTGAGCGTCTTCGCAGCCTTGGCGTGGGGCTGGCCTGTGATGATTTTGGCACTGGTTTTTCCAGCCTCTCCAGTTTACGCGATTTGCCTTTTGACACGCTAAAAATTGATCGCTCATTTATTGCTGCGGAAAGTTTTGATCATCGCAGCGGCATGATAATCACATCAATCACGGAACTGGCTCATAGCTTGGATATGGTTGTTGTGGCTGAAGGCATTGAGTCTCAAAGCCAAGTGGATAAACTTGCCCAGCTTGGTTGCGATTTGGGACAAGGTTATTTGATTGGACAAGCCATGGCCGCCAGTGAAGTGACGGACATGTTGGCGGTGCTGCCACGCATCATTGCAAAAACCGCACCCGAAATTTCACCGATCAACTATATGAAGCGAGATGTTGAAATTCTCCAACCAGGTTTAGCTCCGATGGCACCGCGTCGCGCCATTGAAGTCGTGGAAGAGCCTGAAGAATTACCGTCCATTTTTGCGGTTGGCAACGCGCAGCCGAAGCCGGAACCTAAAACAAGGCTTGCTCAAAAACGAGCAAAGCCAAAACCAGCGGTTAAACGCGCCAAAAAACGCTGATTATTTTTTGAGCCCCGCAAGCTTCATCATCATATCAATGAGTCGTGGTACATAGCGTTCGCCATATCCCATCGTATCAGCCAGCACCAAAGTTTGGTGCACTTGCTCTGCCATGAACGAGGCCACAGGCAATTGCTCCGTCATATTGGTGTAGTAGCGCAAATCTTTGCGGGCATTACGAATGGTAAACTTCGCATGACTATCATCGTCAGACAGTGGAACGTTAATCAGGCGCCCAAACATCACTGAGGCAGCACCGCCGCCCATAATCACGCGTTGTAAAGCTGCCATATCAACACCCGCTTTGGCAGCCACAGTAATCGCTTCAGCTGCTATGGTGGCGTGGCCGATGGATAGAAAATTATTGATCAATTTCACTTGGTGGCCACTGCCCACCGCACCTGTATGCACAATCAAATCGGAGAAGCATTCCAGCACTGGGCGAATGGTTTCAAGTAAACTCGCCTCTCCACCCACCATCAAGCCGAGTTTCCCCGCTTCGGCCTCGTTAGGTGTGCGGGTCATCGGCGTATCAATAAAATGAATACCGTGTTTTTCTGCTTCGCCAGAAAGGCGAATCGTTGAGGCGGGCTCTGCCGTAGAGCAATCCGCGATGATTAATCCCTTGCGGCCATTCCTCAAAAGACCAGTATCGCCCAACACAATCGCTTCTACCTGAGGAGTGCCCGTGACCACCAAAATCACCATGTCGGATGAAGCCGCGATCTCGGCCACAGATTTACATTCAACTGCCCCTTTGCTGATTAAACTCTCAATCGGGGCTCGATTATTATGGGCGAGAACATTGAGTTTGAATCCCTTGGCCAGAATATTCTTGCCAATGCCATGGCCCATCAAACCCACGCCAATCAATCCAACAGATTTAATCGTCATACTTCTAATCTCCCTGCGATTTTTTCAAAGGCATATGGTTCTAAAATAAAAATGCGGTCATCAAGTTTGTGCTTGAAGCCTTGGCGTTCATAAAATCTCGCGGCAGCTTCGTTGCTGGTTTCCACTTCCATCTTAATAAATTTGGCTCCACGCTTCTGCGATTCCAAAATCGTGCCGCGCAGCAGGCGCTCGCCAATCTTGCGTCCGCGTGCGTGGGGCAGCACATAGAGATCCGAAATATAAATGCCAGCACATCCGCGCCAGCTGGAATAAGTCATGGTCCATAAGCACACGCCCAGCAAGAGGCCAGCATCCTCAGCCACCATAACATGGGCCAAGCCCTTGGCGTCACGCAAAGATTGCCCGGTCAATTTGGGCACGGTGGTCAGGCCCAAATCCTTCGGCAATTGCCGAATGAGAACCGCCACTGCATCCTCTTGACCTTCACGCATAGGCTTAACGCCAATGCTCATGGCTAAATCCTTTTCTAAATTCAATTTCCCGCTAGACTGCATGAAGCAACATGAGACCGCAAGATGACCAATACGCCCAACGCGCTTAAAAACACCGATCACCTCCCTAAAATATCATGGGCCAAAGGCTCTTATTTGCATGACGTTGATGGCAAGCAATATATTGATGGTTCTGGTGGCCCCGCTGTTTATTGCATTGGGCATGGCAATACGGAAGTCAACGACGCGATCAAAGCCCAGCTCGATCGCATTGCCCATGGCTATCGCTATAATTTCACGTCTGATGCGCTGGAAGAATTGACAGAAATTATTCGTCAGCGCTGTGGCGGAACTCTCAACCACATGGTCTATGTCACCGGCGGTTCCGAAGCCGTGGAGAGCTGTTTGAAACTTGCTCTTCAATATCACGCAGCACGCGGTGACATGAGCCGTCGCAAATTCATTGCCCGCGAAAGAAGCTGGCACGGCAACACGTTGGGGGCTTTGTCTGTCAGTGGATTTCTCGAACGCAAAGCTGCCTTTGTTGGTTCGCTCTTAGATGTGATCCACCTCTCCCCCACCAATGCCTATCGCCCTATCGATGGATCGACTGCGGAAACTGTGGGTGAGGCATCGGCCAAGGAATTGGAAGATGCAATTATAAAGGCGGGTGCTGAAAACATCGCGGCGTTTATTTTTGAGCCGGTGGTGGGTGCCGCTGGAGGCTGCGTGCCGGCCCCTGATGGTTATGCCAAACGCGTGCGTGACATTTGCGATCGCCAAGGGGTGTTGATGATTTCCGACGAGGTCATGTGTGGTGCGGGTCGCACGGGAATGTGGCGAGCCTTAGAAAAAGATGGTGTGGAACCTGATATCATGTCGATCGCCAAAGGCCTTGCTGCCGGATATTTGCCGCTGGGTGCTGCAATCTATTCCGACAAAGTAAGTTCCGCGTTCAATCACGTTCCGCAAACGGGCCACACCTTCACGGGCCACACCACATGCTGTGCGGCGGGCGTTGCCGTACAAAAAATTGTGACCCGCGAAAAATTGGTGGAGCGTGTGGCTGCCAATGAACAGAAATTCAAAACCATGTTGATCGATGCTTTTCAGGGCGTGGAAGCCGTGGGCGATATTCGCGGACGCGGATACTTCTTAGCCGCTGAGTTGGTGGCCAATCGCAAAACCAAAACGCCGTTTCCAGCAGACCTCAAGCTGGCCTTGCATATTCGTCAACAAGCTTTGGAAAACGGCCTCATCTGTTATCCGGTGGGTGGCAATGCCGATGGTGTGAATGGCGACGTCGTAATTTTGGCGCCACCCTACAATGCAACCGATGCGGAACTGGCTGAGATTGTCGACAAAACCGCCAAATCTGTGAAGCAGATTTTAACGAAGTTTAAGCTTGCTTGATGCCACTATGAGCAACTTTTTGTGATCATTTCGCATGCGAATGTGAGGTTTGCTGAACACAATAATGAAGTATCATCAGTGTCATAGTAGGAGATAGCCCCCCATGTTGAACCGCCGTAACATCCTCGCATTCGCAGCATTCGCTTTTGTGCCCACACTGGCGCGCGCCGCCAACATCCCTGCATTTACAAGTGCTGCTTTCAAAGCTGCGCAGAGCGCGGGGAAATCGATTTTGATTTCAATTCATGCGGACTGGTGCCCAACATGCAGAGCTCAAGCTCCTATTATTGAAAGCCTTCTGCAAACTCCGAAGTTTAAAGACATTGTAATTTTACGTGTCGACTTTGATGGCCAAGTTGATGTGGTTCGCGCCTTTGGTGCGCAAAGCCAGAGCACATTGATTACCTTCAAAGGGCCCAATGAAATGAGCCGCTCGGTGGGCGACACAGACCCTGCTTCGATTGAAGCTTTATTGGCCACAGCGATTTAAACATATATGTTGGGAATTTTAGGACTGGCATTTGCGGCAGGCGCGTTGACGATTTTATCGCCATGCGTGGTGCCGCTTTTACCCATCGTCCTCAGCGCAGCTGCGACCAAAAGCAAGTGGGGACCGCTGGCCTTAGGGGCGGGCGTTGTGCTGGCATTTGTGACGGTCGGGTTATTTGTGGCCCTTGTCGGGTTTTCCATTGGATTAGATGGTGGGTTCTTTCGCAGGATCGCTGCTGTTTTTCTTCTCTTCATCGGGCTCGTCCTCTTGATCCCCAGATTGCAGAACCGCGTCTCGCTGTCGGCAGCACCCATCAGCTCTTGGGCGCAAGAACGACTGGGTGGATTTTCATCCGAAGGTGTTGCTGGTCAATTTGGTGTTGGCCTTTTACTCGGCACCGTTTGGAGTCCCTGTGTTGGTCCAACTTTAGGGGCCGCCTCGCTGCTGGCTGCTCAAGGCAAAGATATTTTGCAAGTTGCACTCACCATGATTGTCTTTGCAGTGGGTGTTGGCATTCCACTGGTAATCATCGGCTTGCTGTCGCGCAGTGTATTGCAAAAATCGCGGGGAACGATTCTCGCGGCCAGCAGAACATTTAAGTCCATGATGGGTGTTATTCTTGTGGGCTTAGGCCTGATGATTTTGACTGGCTATGACAAGCATGTGGAAGCGGCGCTCGTTGCTGCTTCACCAGAATGGCTGACACACCTGACCACAAGGTTTTGAACAGCCTTGACTTTACGACATAAAATTCTACTGTTACGACCATATTCGACCACCCCACGCGGGAGAGATTGGGTGTAAATCCCAACGCCGAAGGAGCAACCGCCCCGGAAACTCTCAGGCAAAAGGACCGCTGGTGTGGACTATAATCTGGAGAGCAGGGGCGTGGGTTAAATCCATAGCCGCTCACCGAAGGAGAAAGCTCGGCCGTGCAGGGCAATTTCAGAAGAAGTTGAAGACTTCTTCGAAAAGAAATTGCCCCACTTGTTAGAGTTGCGATTTTTTAGGAAATCGCAAATGTGACGGTTCGGGTGAAAACTCTCAGGTACCTGACAGAGGGGCAAATTGAACGCGTGTTCAATTTTGCAACCTATTGTCAGGAGACTATTTGATGAGTGAAGAGACCCTTCAACGCACACCTTTATATGAAATCCACAAAACCCTCGGTGCGAAGCTTGTGCCGTTTGCGGGCTATGAAATGCCGGTGCAATATCCCACGGGAATTCTGGCAGAACACAAATGGACCCGCGAGAGTGCAGGACTGTTTGAAGTATCCCACATGGGTCAATGCAGTGTTCTTGGTCCTAATTTTGAAACCACGGCGCGCGCTTTTGAAATGTTGGTGCCGGCTGATTTGCTCAGTCTGGTGCCGGGTCAGCAGCGCTATTCGCAACTGCTTAATATCCAAGGCGGCATCAGTGATGATTTGATGATCACGCGTTCAAATTGGGAGGGGTTAGAAGATTCACTTTATGTGGTGGTCAATGCCTCGCGCAAGGGTTTTGACTTTGCCCATATAGAAGAAAACTTAGCCCAGGGTGTAACGTTAAAACGCTATAATGATTTAGCTTTGATGGCGCTCCAGGGCCCAAAAGCTGAGCAGGCTTTGGCCATGCTCATTCCTACAATCAACACGCTGCAATTTATGAACTCCAGCAGGTTTAAATTGGATGGGGTCGATGTTCATATTTCGCGTTCCGGTTATACTGGCGAAGATGGTTTTGAAATTTCGGTGAGTGCAGCCCATGCTGCACAAGTTTGGAACAAGCTGCTGTCTGATCCCTTGGTAAAGCCCATTGGCCTTGGGGCGCGCGACTCGTTACGATTGGAAGCGGGCCTGTGCCTTTATGGCCACGATATTGACCGCACCACGTCACCCATCGAAGCGGGTCTGAATTGGTCGATTGCCAAACGCAGGCGCACTGAGGGTGGTTTCATTGGCGCTCACCGCGTGCAGCGCGAATTGCTGGGCGGCGTATCGCGCAAACGCGTTGGCATCAAACCAGAAGGCCGCGCTCCGGCCCGCGAAGGCGCTGAAATTCAAGATGAGAGCGGCCGTAAAATTGGTGTCATCACATCGGGCGGTTTTGGCCCCAGCGTGAATGGCCCAGTGGCCATGGGCTATGTGGAAACCGCTTATGCTGTTGCTGGTACGCCTGTTCAACTCCTGGTGCGCGGTTCCGCCATGCCTGCGCAAGTATCAACTCTCCCCTTCATTCCCAACCGTTTTAAAAGATAGAGGATATAAAATGACCGTTAAATTTTCAAAAGACCATGAATGGATTATCGTTGATGGCGGTATTGCAACAGTGGGCATCACCAATCACGCGCAAGAACAATTGGGCGATGTGGTTTATGTGGAGCTGCCAAAAATTGGCGCGCAGATCGTGGCCAACGCTTCAGTCGCGACTGTTGAAAGTGTAAAAGCCGCCAGCGAAGTTTACACACCTGTGTCCGGCGAAGTTGTTGAGGTGAATGCCGAGCTTTCAGGTGACCCTGCATTGGTAAACCGAGCTGCAGAAAATGACGGCTGGTTTATGAAAGTTAAACTGAGCAACACGAGCGAGCTCGACGTGCTGATGGACAAAGCCGCTTACGATAAATTTGTGGCAGGCTGATATGACAACTGATTTTACCCCCCGCCACATTGGTCCTAATGCCAGTGAAACTGCCGCTATGTTGCACAGTCTTGGTGCATCATCGCTGGATGAGTTCATCGCTAAAGTTGTGCCGGCAAAAATCCGCAGCAAGCGTCCGCTTGATTTACCTGAAGCGCTAAGTGAGCGCGAAGCCCTTTCGGCCATTAAGAAAATGGCTGAGAAAAATCAGGTTTTTACCTCAATGATTGGCATGGGCTATTATGGCACCATTACGCCGAAAGTGATCTTGCGCAATGTGCTGGAAAATCCAGGTTGGTATACGGCCTACACACCTTATCAAGCTGAGGTGAGCCAAGGCCGCCTTGAGGCGCTGCTCAATT
>JANPGD010000126.1:0-20299 GCA_031423845.1 Hyphomicrobiales bacterium
GAGCTCGAACTCGCTACCGTGACCAATGAACTGAAAACCCAGCTGCGAGCAGGAAGCCGCTTGGTGCCAACGCAGCAAGGTGTGATTGATGCAGCTATCTTGCTTGGCAGCAAAGCCAGCGCTGAAGATGATCTTCACAACCGCAAATCCAATCACGAAATGGAAGGTGTGGAACAACACGACCACGACGACTTCAATACCTTCATCGTGGAATTGCTCGGCATGCAAAACAAGGAAGCTTTGCTGACTCGCATCTCCAATACTATTGCGCAATTCGAAATCCTCCGTGTCAAAGGTTTTGCCTCCATTGAAAATTCGCCCGCTCGTCTCCTCATCCAAGCCGTAGGGCCGCGCCTCAATTCTTATTTTGATCGCGCTTGGAACAAGGGTGAAGCCCAACGCACACAGCTGGTTGTGATTGGTGAGAAGACAATGGATCAAGCAGCGATTACCGCAGCACTGATGGGCTAATGCACCTCCTCGCAACAACATCAGGCGTTATTGATGGGGCTGCTGAGGCCATTGACCTTAAACAAACACCTGCTGATGTGGTTATTCTGACGGCCGCCGACAGTGAACTTGCTAACTTAGCAAATGCCGCCGGACACACTTCGCTTACCATCCGGCTCGCCAATCTCATGCAGCTGCAACATAATTTTGCAGTGGATATTTATGCCGAAAAAACGCTCCGCGAATCAAAGCTGATTATCATTCGCATTTTGGGTGGGGCTGCCTATTGGGCTTATGGCATTGAGGTGATTGAAGCCTTGGCACGAGAGAATAATATAAAACTCGTGCTCCTGTCTGGTGGCAATGATGTGGACTTAAACCTCACATCACGCTCAACAGTGAACACCAGTGATTGCGAACGTATTAGACAATACTTGGCTTTCGGCGGCCATATCAATGCAACAGCGCTTTTGCAATTTTGTGATCATCTCATCAACAACGTAAATCCCCCCGCGCCAGCAACGTCGCTTGCACCTGCCGGAATCTATCACACGCACCCCAATGCAAAACTGGGCATCGTGTTTTACCGTTCGGTCATTGAAGGCGGCCAAACCGCACCCATTGATGGCTTGATCAAGGCTTTAGGTGGCGAGTGCACAGCAATTTATGCTGCTAGCTTGAAAGACCAAAGCTCTGCCGCTTTCATCCGCGAAAACTTCAAATCACCTTCCGTCATCATCAACGCCACCAGTTTTGCGGTCGGTGATGAGGCTGCCGACCCTTTAGCCAATTTCGATTGCCCGGTTCTGCAAGTCACTTTGGCCGGAAATACCGAAGCCGAATGGCGGGAAACCACCCGCGGTCTTCGCCCACCTGATTTAGCCATGTCGGTGGTTCTGCCCGAACTTGATGGCCGCATTTATACTAGAGCCATTTCCTTCAAGGCTGATCATCTGTGGCACGAGAAAACGCAATGCCGCATTGTCACCTATCAGCCCGTGCAGAATCGGATTGAGTATGTTGCAGCACTTGCATTGAATTGGATGCGCCTGCGTGAAACCGCCAACCCACAAAAACACATCGCCATCATCCTCGCAAATTATCCTGACAAAGATGGTCGCATCGCCAATGGTGTTGGTTACGACACTCCAGCAAGTACGATTGAGATTTTGAAAGCGCTATGGAATGAAGGTTATGAGGTTGGAGAGATTCCAAGCTCAGGAAACGACCTTATTTTTTCTCTGTCATCCCGACGGAAGTCGGGACCCAGAAAAGCTAGCACGGGAGGCGATCATCTGGGCCCCGACTTTCGTCGGGATGACTGCGTTTTGAGTCTTGAGAACTATAACGAGCATTTTGAAAAACTCCCCGAACTCGTCCGTACACAGATCACTTCACAATGGGGTTCCCCAGAAACTGATCCCACCTTCCACAATAACGCATTCCGTCTCGCAATAGATCTTTACGGCAATATCGCCGTCGCCATCCAGCCGCCGCGTGGATATGGCATTGACCCAAAATCCACCTATCACGATCCTGCCTTGGTTCCGCCGCATGGTTATATCGCGTTTTATTTCTGGCTGCGCCATCAATTCAAAGCCCACGCTATCATTCATAATGGCAAGCATGGCAATTTGGAATGGTTGCCCGGCAAAGCCACGGCCCTTTCTGAAAACTGTTATCCCGAAATCACGCTTGGCCCAACACCGCAACTCTACCCCTTTATCGTCAACGACCCTGGCGAAGGCACGCAAGCCAAACGCCGCACATCAGCTGTGATTATCGACCACCTCACGCCGCCTTTAACTAGGGCCGAATCGTACGGCCCGATGAAAGATTTGGAAGTGCTAGTTGATGAATATTATTTGGCTTCTGGCCTCGACCAGCGCCGTGTTGCCACGTTACGAGCGCAAATTTTTGAACTCACCTCATCCACAAAACTCGACAAAGACGCTGGCCTCACTGGAACCGACGATGGTGACTTGCAAAAACTTGATGGATTCCTCTGTGATTTAAAAGAAGCTCAAATCCGTGATGGATTACATATTTTAGGAAAATCTCCCACCGGCCAGCAGGAAACTGATTTGCTGGTGGCATTAACGCGCGTGCCGCGTGGGCTGGGTGAAGACGGAGACGCCTCCCTCATTAAAGCTATTTCTGATGATTTTGGATTTGCCGATTTTGATCCCCTCACCTGCAACATGGCCGACCCGTGGAAAGGCGAACGTCCAACAGATTTGTTGAAATTGCTCAGTTCGCCATGGCGCAGCAATGGCGATACCGTTGAGAGATTGGAGCTTTATGCCACCCAACTTCTGTCATCCCGACGAAAGTCGGGACCCAGACTTGGGTTTGTTCTCGAAAACATCGAGCGGAAAATCCGCCCTGCCCTCACCTCCTGTGGCCCCAACGAACTGGCATCCCTGCTCAGAGGCCTTGCCGGACGTCGTGTAAAAGCTGGCCCCTCCGGTGCCCCCACCCGAGGCCGCTTGGACGTCCTGCCCACCGGCAAAAACTTCTATTCTCTCGATAACCGCGCCGTGCCTACGCCGACGGCTTGGACTTTGGGTCAAAAATCCGCTGATGAACTTCTGATGCGTCACTTCCAAGACACAGGCCAACACCTTAAAACTGCTGGTTTATCGGCGTGGGGAACGGCGAATATGCGCACTGGTGGTGATGATATTGCTCAAGCGCTTGCCCTGATCGGAGCAAAACCTGTGTGGGACACATCGAGCTGGCGCGTGACTGGTTATGAGATCATCCCGATGGCCAAACTCGCCCGCCCTCGCGTTGATGTCACTTTGCGTATATCAGGCTTCTTCCGTGATGCCTTCCCGACACAAATTGAACTGCTCGACAAAGCCTTCCGCGCCGTGGCCGCTTTAGACGAACCAGTCGAAGACAATCCGCTGGCCGCTTATCGTGACAGCCACCGCATCTTTGGCGCAAAGCCCGGAGCTTACGGCGCAGGCTTGCAAGCCCTGATTGACGAAAAGATTTGGGACACCAAGGCCGATCTCGCCGCCGCCTATATGATCTGGGGCGCTTATGCTTACGGTGCAAAAGCCATGGGCGAAAACGACGAAGCCACATTCACCCGTCGCCTCGCAGGAATCGAAGCCGTGATTCACAATCAAGACAACCGCGAACATGATCTGCTGGACTCGGATGATTATTATCAATTCGAAGGTGGCATGTCAGCAGCGGTGGAAACCCACTCTGGCCAGAAACCTAAAGTCTATCACAATGATCATTCCCGCCCAGAGCGTCCGGTGATCCGCACACTGGAAGAAGAAATCAGCCGCGTCATGCGCAGCCGCGTAGTGAACCCAAAATGGATCAATGGTGTGAAACGCCACGGCTATAAGGGCGCATTCGAAATTGCAGCGACAGTGGATTATATGTTTGCCTTCGCGGCCACCACAGGGGCCGTGCAAACCCATCATTTCGATTTGGCCTATGATGCCTATGTTGCAGACGATGAAACGCGCGGCTTCATTGCCGAAAATAATCCCGCAGCACTAAAAGAAATCGCCGCGCGTTTTGAAGAAGCCATTGCGCGCAACCTCTGGCAACCGCGCCTCAACTCGGCCTATGATCGCCTAAAGGACTTGCAAAAATGACAGAAGACTCAACCCGCCATAATGAAAAGATGGCCAAGAAAAAAGCCGCCCGTGATAAAATCATGGCGGGCAAAACCATTGAGCGTGGACTACTGATTGTCCACACCGGAAAAGGCAAAGGCAAATCCACCGCCGCTTTCGGCATGGTCTTCCGCCATGTGGGGCACGGGATGCGCTCGGGCGTTATTCAATTTGTCAAAGGCGCATGGGGCACGGGCGAACGCACAGTGCTTGAAAAATTCCCTGACCTCGTCACCATCAAAGCCATGGGCGAAGGCTTCACGTGGGAAACCCAAGACCGCGACCGCGACATCGCTCACGCCAGAGAAGGCTGGGAAGAAGCCAAACGCATGATTGCCGATCCGAGTTACCGCTTGGTAATGCTCGACGAACTCAACATCGTGCTGCGCTATGATTATCTGCCGCTGGAAGAAGTGTTGGAAGTTTTGAAAGCGCGCCCGATGGATAAACACATCATCATCACAGGCCGCAATGCGCGCGATGAGGTGATTGAGCTGGCCGATTTGGTGACCGAGATGGAACAGATAAAACACCCATTCAGATCAGGTGTGAAAGCGCAGGCGGGGATTGAATTCTAAGCGCCGTTTTCAACCTTGCCCCACGTGCCTCGTTCCCCTAAACCACCCACTCTAGCAGCGTTCCCATTCACGGGACTGAAAGCCATTCCGGTGCGGCCAACCCAATAAGGGGCCAAGACGGAGCTGCCTTCCAATGCCTATTCTGGCAACGCTCAAACTTGGAAGGCCGATGCGATGCAAGATAAATTAGGTGTAATGCTCTGTGGCCATGGCAGCCGCAACCGCAAGGCCGTTACGGAATTTGCCAATCTTTCCGAGCATCTAAAAAAGCGCCTACCGCAATATCCAGTTGAATTTGGCTATCTGGAATTTGCCACGCCGATCATTCGTACCGGGCTTGATATTCTCAAGGAAAAAGGCGTCACTCGCGTGCTAGCCGTACCCGGAATGCTGTTTGCCGCCGGCCATGCCAAGAATGATATTCCATCAGTGCTCAATGCCTA
Source organism: Hyphomicrobiales bacterium (assembly GCA_031423845.1). Taxonomy (GTDB): domain Bacteria; phylum Pseudomonadota; class Alphaproteobacteria; order Rhizobiales; family Aestuariivirgaceae; genus Aestuariivirga. The sequence continues at coordinate 5,119 of JANPGD010000126.1, forward strand.
TGCCGCGCAAAATGATTTGCGCATTGATTATGGCAAAGAGCTTGGCATTGACCCTAAGATGATGCGCGCCGCGGGCGACCGCATTCAAGAAGCCATTGATGCTGCACCTACCCATGTGGAGAAGCACGACACACTGTTGCTCGACGTCGGCCGTGGCGCATCCGACCCTGATGCCAATTCCAATGTCGCCAAAGTGATGCGGATTCTGTGGGAAGGCTTTGGTTTTGGCTGGGGCGAAGTGGCTTATTCCGGAGTCACCTTCCCATTGGTGGAGCCCGCACTGGATCATGTGACCAAGCTCGGTTTCAAACGTATCATCGTGTTTCCCTATTTCCTGTTCACAGGCGTTCTCGTGCAGCGCATTTATATGGCCGCCGATGCTGTGGCCGCACGACATCCGAATGTTGAATTTTTAAAAGCGCCTTATCTGAATGATCACCCTGCAGTAATAGATACCTTCGTGGAGCGCATTGAGCAGATTATCTCAGGCGACATCGCCATGAATTGCCAGATGTGCAAATATCGCACTGCAGTTCTGGGCTTTGAGGCTGAAGTCGGCGCTGTGCAGGAAAGCCATCACCACCATGTGGAAGGCATGAGCGTCAAAGAATGCAAGTTCTGCGATGAGACCGGAAATTGCACCGGTCTCTGCCAAAATGGACCATTCAAAATTGTTAACCACCTCCACGATCATGGCCACAGCCACTCGCATGATGATGGCCACACTCATGCAGTCTATCCCCATGCCAATCACCCGCTTGGGCCGAAGAGCATGGAGAAGAAATGAACTACCTTAAAGACCCAGCTGCCATCTATGCGCGCTCCTTTGAAATTATTCGAGGCGAAACTAATCTCGCAGCAATTCCAGAGAATGCACAAAACATTGCTGTTCGAATCGTTCACGCGTGCGGCATGCCTGAAATTATTTCAGACTTGGTTATCACCAATGATTTTTCAGCGGCCGCAAAAAATGCGCTCGCCAAGCAACGCCCCATTCTGGTCGATGTGGAAATGGTGCGCCACGGCATTATCACACGGCAATTACCTGCGGGTGTTGAAATCATCTGTACACTGAACGATCCGCGCGCCCGTGAAATTGGCGTTGCACAATCCATCACAAGAACGGCCGCCGCGACACAACTTTGGACGGCCAGTCTCAAAGGTGCCATCGTAGTGATTGGCAATGCGCCAACTGCGTTGTTTGCACTTCTCGAAATGATTGATGCTGGTGCGCCACGGCCCGCCTGCATTGTAGGCATGCCGGTTGGATTTGTGGGTGCGGCAGAAAGCAAAGCAGAGTTGATCGCCAACAATCGCGGCATTCCCTTCGCCTCCATCAAAGGCCGCAAAGGCGGTTCCGCGATAGCTTCATCAGTCATCAACGCCCTAACGAGTGAAACGCAATGAACAAATGGCTCACCATCATCGGCATGGGGGAAGATGGCTGGGAAGGCCTGTCCAATCGCGCCCGCCTTGCAATCAAATCAACTGACGTGATTGTTGGTTCGGAGCGATTGTTCAAATTATTACCGAAAATAAAAGCTGAACGCCACGAATGGCCGCAACCCTTTTCAACCGTGGTCGATCGCATTAAGCCTCTCGCAGGCCGCAACACTGTGATCCTCGCCACCGGTGATCCTATGAATTATGGCGTGGCCCGCAAACTGATGGAGTTCATCCCTTTCGCGGAGATGACAATCATCCCCCACATCTCGGCCTTCTCGCTTGCCGCTAGCAGAATGGGCTGGAGCTTGCCCGATTGCGACACCCTCACATTGCACGGCCGCCCCGCCGCAAATCTTGAAGCCTTCATTCAACCAGATGCCAAACTGATTGTGCTCACCGCGGATGCCAGCACCATTCCCGAAATTGCGCGCAGGCTGGAAGCCAGAGGTTTTGGCACAAGCCAATTGACGGTTCTTGAAAATCTTGGGGGCGATAGAGAACGCGTCTCGCAATATGCTCCGCATACGGAATACTCTGATCTGAACACTGTTGCCATTCATTGTATAGCAAGCCTCAATGCAAAAATTTTCTCGCGCCTCGCAGGATTACCCGACGATGCATTCATCCATGATGGTCAATTGACCAAGCGCGAAGTGCGCGCCGCAACACTTGCCGCCCTCGCCCCAGCCCCTGATCAGCTTCTTTGGGACATTGGCGCAGGCTGTGGCTCTGTTTCCATCGAATGGATGCGCTCCACTCGGGGCTGCGAAGCCATAGCTTTTGAACAAAATGCTGATCGTCTCGCCATGATAGCCCAGAACTTAGATTCTCTGGGCACTCCGCGCCTAAAAGTCATCGCAGGCAAAGCGCCGGAAACTTTTGCAGGCCAACCTGCCCCTCATGCCATTTTCATTGGCGGTGGCGTGGGCAATGCTGGTGTTTTCGAAACGGCATGGGAAAAGCTGCGGCCCGCCGGAAGGTTGGTTGCAAATGTCGTCACCATCGAAGGCGAAATGCATCTTTATGATTTGCAAGAAAAGCATGGCGGTGACTTGGTGAAAATCGAAATCTCAAACCTCACACATGTCGGCCCTTATCGCGCCTTGAAACCGCGCATGGCCGTCACCCAATGGCGAGCGCAAAAACCATGGTAAAAACTGGAACCCTTTACGGTGTGGGCGTTGGCCCTGGCGATCCTGAACTAATGACGGTGAAAGCTTGGCGCTTGATCTCCATGGCCAATGTGGTGGCCTATCTCTGCGCGAACGGTAAAGATTCCACCGCCCGCGATATCGCTATGCCATTCCTGCCAGAATCTGCTTTGGAAATTGCCATCGACATGCCCATGCGCGTAGAGCGTGAGCCCGCGCAAAAAGCTTACGATCAAGGCGCTGAAGAAATCGCCAGCCAACTGAATCGCGGTCAAGATGTGGTGATGCTGTGCGAAGGCGACCCGTTTTTCTACGGCAGCTTCATGTATATTTTTGAGCGCTTGGCGGGAAAATATAAAACTGTAGTGGTGCCCGGCGTAACCTCCATTACCGCTGCAGCAGCTGCCATCGGTCAACCGCTGGTGTCGCGTGATGAAATGTTGAAAATTCTGCCGGCCACACTGCCCGAAGACCGCCTGCATTTTGAACTGGCCACCAGCCAAGCCGTTGCAATCATAAAAGTGGGGAGGCATTTTGGGAAATTAAAATTAATTTTGGCAGAACTTGGCCTCCTCTCAAAAGCCACCGCCATCGAATACGCAACGCATGAGAATCAGAAAATCACCGCAGTCGAAAACATCGAAGGCGACACCCTGCCCTATTTCACCACCATCATTGTGCGGACCTGACATGGCGATAAAGCAAACTGCAATTTTCATCCTCGGGCCATCGGCGTTGCCGCTTGCACAAAAAATTAAAGCCGAACTCGGCGGCCAAATTCATGGGCCGGAAGGGTTAGAGGGTTGCGATGTCGATTATGAAAAAGCCACCCACGCAATCTCAAAAAATTTTAAGATGGGGCGGGTAATTATTGGAGTTTGTGCGGCAGGCATTCTTATTCGTGCCGTGGCTGATAGACTCAAAAACAAACACCGTGAACCCCCTGTTATTGCAGTTGCCGAAGATGGATCATCAGTCGTCCCTCTGCTTGGCGGCCACCACGGAGCTAATGATTTAGCACGGCGTATTGCTGTTCTTGCCAATGGCCACGCAGCTATCACCACCGCAAGCGATGTGGTGTTTGGTGAAGCACTCGATGAGCCCGGAGAAGGCATGGTTTTAGCAAACCCTGAAGATATGAAATCGGCCACAGCCGCAAAACTTCGGGGAGAAGATATTATTCAAGAAGTCACCATTTATCGAAAAGCTGGTGGACCAAAGCACCTCATCTATCACCCGCGGGTTCTCACAGTTGGTATTGGATGTGAGCGTGGCACTGATCCTGCCGAAGTCCGAGACCTGATCACAGAAACTCTCGCAAAACATAATATTGCTGAAGCCTCAGTTATGCGCCATGCCTCAATTGATGTGAAAGAAGATGAACCTGCAATTTCACAATTTGATTCCGTTATGTTTTTTTCAGCAGAAGAGTTGGCCGCAGAGGCACATCGTGTGCCAAACCCTTCAACGATTGTGGAATCAGAAGTTGGAACGCCAAGCGTTGCCGAAGCATCAGCACTTGCATTGATCGGACCAGATGCTGAACTGATCGTCCCAAAAACAAAAAGCAAGCACGCAACAATTGCTATCGCAAAGGCACCGACAGCATATTTTTACCCAAACGGCAAAGATCGTGGGCACATCTCAATTGTTGGCATCGGTCCGGGTTCCGCTGGCACCTTAACACCAAATGTCGATTTTGAACTTTGGTTTGCATCTGAATGGGTGGGCTATTCCCTCTATCTCGATCTCGTCGAACATCTCCGCTCTGGCCATGAACGCCACGACTTCCCCCTTGGCGATGAAGAAGCCCGCTGCCGCCATGCCATTGAATTGGCAAAGCAAGGCAAGCGCGTCGCCCTCGTCTGCTCCGGTGATGCGGGCATTTATGCAATGGCGGCGTTGGTTTATGAAATCATTGATCTCGAACCCTGCCGCATAGCCGTAGAAGTTCACCCCGGCATTTCCGCCTTCCAAGCAGCCTCTGCCAAAGCGGGTGCCATGATCGGCCATGACTTCTGCTGCATCTCGCTGTCTGATTTGCTCACCCCATGGGAGGTGATTGAAAAGCGATTGTACGCCGCAGCGACGGGCGATTTTGTAATTTCATTTTACAATCCCCGCTCACTCAAGCGCCGTGACCAGTTGGAGCGAGCCTTTGCCATTTTGAAAAACCACCGCCCGCCGGATACGCCCGTGGTGATCGCAAGCAACTTGGGCCGCGCCACTGAGAAAACTAAAATCGTAAAATTCGCTGACTTCAATCCTGAGGAAGTGGACATGCTCACGCTGGTCATGGTCGGCTCATCACAATCAAAATCCTTCATGCGCGGCGATGGCAAGACTTATGCATACACCCCGCGCGGTTATGCCAAAAAGAGAGACTTATAATGACCGTCCATTTTATCGGTGCTGGCCCCGGTGCCGCAGACCTTATCACTGTGCGCGGGTTGAAACTCATCCAATCCTGCCCTGTGTGCCTCTATGCAGGTTCGCTGGTGCCGGAGGAAATTGTGAAGGCTGCTCCTGATGGGGCTCGCGTGGTGGACACTGCTCCATTGCACCTCGATCAAATTATTGATGAAATCAAAGCTGCCCACGCCATGGGCCAAAACGTGGCTCGCGTGCATTCCGGCGATCCGTCTTTGTACGGAGCAATTGCCGAGCAGATGCGCAAGCTTGATGCGCTGGGCATTGATTATGATGTGTGCCCCGGCGTGCCAGCCTTCGCCGCCGCTGCTGCCGCTTTGAAAACTGAATTCACTTTGCCGGAAATTGCCCAAACAGTGATCCTCACTCGCACCACCATGCAAGCCAGCGCAATGCCTTCGGGCGAAGAATTGGAATTGCTCGGTGCATCAAAAGCCACACTGGCCATTCATTTATCAATCCGCAACCTCGCGCACATCGAACGCGCACTCACACCGCATTACGGCGCTGACTGCCCCGTTGTGGTGGCCTATCGTGTCACGTGGCCTGATGAAAAATTAATCCACGGCACACTATCCACAATTACGAATTTGGTGAAAGCAGCAAAAATCACGCGCACTGCGTTGATCTTAGTCGGCCCCGTATTAGGCCACACAAACTTCCGCGATTCAGCGCTCTACGACAAAGACCATGAGCATGTGTTGCGCAACAGAAAGACGGCCAAGAAATTAAAGAAGTAACGCTCCTTCATGGCGCAGAAGCCACTCCTTCCGCGCCATGCCGCCGCCATATCCGGTCATTGAACCATTGGCCCCGATCACACGGTGGCACGGCACCACAATTGAAATCGGGTTGCGCCCATTGGCCAAACCCACGGCGCGCATGGCGTTTTTATCTCCCAGCCGCGCGGCCAGCTCGCCATATGAAATCGTAACTCCGCAAGGGATAAGCCGAAGCCCCGCCCACACACGGCGTTGAAATTCCGTTCCACCACCATCAGTGGGAATGGAGTCGATGGTATGCAAATCACCTGCGAAATAATCAACAATGCGCTGCGAAAATCCAAATGGATTTTTGGTGGGCACAATTTTAGAGTCTGAAAACCGAGCAAAAACCTCCCGCTCCACCCGCCCCTCAGCATCCACAAATTCCAGCAGCAACATCACGCCATCGACGGCAAGCAACATCATATCGCCGATGGGAGTTTGAATGCGGTCGGAGAGAATGGGCATAGGATGATCATAGCGCAGTTCTCGCCCGCGGCCAACAAAGGGGCCTCATCAAGGCGATTTATTCTAAATCGTTTAGTCGCTTCGCGCCAGCTTCTCCAAAGGAGAAGCGCAAAATAGGCGACGGTGAGTAACTCCACCCTTCTCCTCTGGAGAAGGTATCCCGAAGGGGCGGATGAGGCCCCTTTGGCGACCACACGCCAAAGGGTATGCCACCGGATCCGAGTAAACCGAGAACTACCGTCCAACATGTCAGTTGTTGTCTAAATCCCAAGAGTGACCTAGCCTCAGCAAATCTGAAAAGGGAAACCTAAAATGCCTAAGCTGAGGATTGCATTGTTTATCGATGCGGAAAATACTTCCGTGAAGAGCTGGCCAGCGCTTTGGGAAAAATGTAAGGGACTTGGAGCTCTAACCATTGCGCGATGTTACGGCGGTACCACCAGCCTCAAAAAATGGGACAAGCCAATGATGGAGCACCAACTTGTGCCAATGCTAACTCCACCAAGTGCCACTAAACCAAATGCCAGCGATTTTGCGCTCACTATTGACGCCGTTGCACTTTTGCATCGCAATCTATTTGACCATGCAATTATTGTATCAAAAGATGCCGATTTCATTCAGCTCGAAATTCACATTCGTGAATATGGCAAAGGCGTTGAGCGTTATCAGGAACCAACGGTCATAAAAGCTAAACCTGCGGCAAAGGAATCGAGTAGCATCGACAGTGAGAAGGTCTTGCAGCTCTATCGCGAAATAAAAAAAACAAAGTCCGTCACCCTTCAAAATTTCGGAGTAGAGCTTTCTAAGGAACTTGGAGATAAATATCTTTCGGGCCACGGAACACTGACTAACTTCATTAACAAGTCAGGGGTGCTCGTCGTAAATGAGGGCATTATTTCACCGAAGTGAGAAGCCCTCACCCCAGCCTCTTCAATGCTTCCTGAACCTTCGCCTTCATCACGTCTAGTTCGGCCTTACGTTCACGCGATTCGATCAGCACTTCTTCCGGCGCCTTGGCCACAAAACCGGGATTATTCAGGCGGCCATCAATGCCCGCCATGTCCTTGGCGATTTTTTCTAGCTCCTTATTGAGCCGCACGCGCTCTGCGGCAAAGTCGATCATGCCTTCCAGCGGTAACGCCACTGTGGCTTCATCCAGAGCGATTTGCGCTGATGATGTGGGCACTACATCTTCAAACACCATGGAACTCAAGCGTGCGAGGCGCATGATTTCGGCTTCCCAAGCCCCTGCCCGCCTGCGCGCTTCCTGTCCGGCACCCACAATCACGCAGGGGATTTTAGCCCCGGCATTCACGTTCATTTCTGAGCGCACCGAACGTATTTCGGAAATCAAACGAATCACCCAATCCATTTCAGCATCAGCCTTGGCATCGCCAAGACCAGCGTAACTTGGCCATTCCGCATCGATCAACATTTGCGAACGGGTGGCCGTTTTGCCCCATAATTCTTCCGTGATGAATGGCATGAACGGATGCAGCAGCAATAGAATTTGGTCGAAGGCCCAAGCAACACTCGCCCGCGTTTCAGCTTTCGCTGTTTCATCATCACCAGTTAAAATCGGCTTGATCAATTCCACATACCAATCGCAGAACACATTCCATGCGAAGTGATAAAGCGAAGCAGCAGCCTCATTATATTTGTGCTCTTCGATGGCCTTGGTCACCGCATCGCGGGTGCGCATGGCCTCGCCTGCAATCCAACGATTGACGGTCACACGCGCCGCAACCGGATCGTAATTCTCGTCACGCACCACACCGTTCATCTCGGCAAAGCGCGCGGCATTCCACAGCTTGGTTGCGAAATTGCGATAGCCTTCCACGCGGTTCTTGGCGAGTTTAAGGTCACGCCCCTGAGCCGCCATCGCCGCCATGGTGAAGCGCAAAGCGTCCGCTCCATATTCGTCAATCAATTCCAATGGGTCAATCACATTGCCCTTGGATTTGCTCATCTTCTGGCCCTTCTCATCGCGCACCAAAGCGTGAATATAAACCGTGTGAAACGGCACTTCCTTCATAAAGTGCAAGCCCATCATCATCATCCGCGCCACCCAGAAGAAGATGATGTCAAAGCCTGTAACAAGAACATCAGTTTTATAATGCCGCTTCAGTTCCGGCGTTTCATCTGGCCAGCCCAAAGTGGAGAATGGCCACAGTGCGGATGAGAACCATGTGTCGAGAACGTCCTCATCGCGGGTCAATGTAACGCCAGCACCAGCAGCGGCCTGCGCTTCTTCAACGGTCTCTTCAACGTATACTTTTCCATCAGAACCATACCAAGCTGGAATCTGATGGCCCCACCACAATTGCCGCGAAATGCACCAGGGCTGAATATTATTCATCCACTCGTAATAAGTTTTATCCCAATTCTTCGGAATGAAAACTGTGTCGCCCTTATCCACGGCTTCAATCGCAGGCTTGGCTAAAGTGGCGGCATCCACATACCATTGCTCGGTGAGCATTGGTTCAATGACCACGCCAGAACGATCACCAAAGGGCTGCGGAATCATTTTCTCTTCTTTGCCACGATAGAAACCCAGCGCTTCAATTTCTTCCAAAACCATTTCGCGGGCTTTATAGCGGTCCACCCCATTATAATGCGGTGGCACATTATTTTCCGGTGTGGAAATCATCCGCGCTTTCTTATCCATCAACACAATAAGAGGAATATTGTTGCGCTTGGCCACATGAAAATCATTCTCATCATGGGCACCCGTAATCTTCACCGCACCTGTGCCGAATTCCGGATCAGGATATTCATCCGCGATAATCGGAATTTTGCGATTGGCAATCGGCAACCAAACATATTTGCCCACCAGATTCTTATAACGCTCATCAGAAGGATGCACAGCCACCGCACCATCGCCCAGCATGGTTTCAGGTCGGGTGGTGGAAATTACGATTTCCTTGTGGCCATCGATCTCACCGTCCACCAGCGGATAGGCAAAACTCCACATCGCACCCTTAGTCTCGCGCGTTTCAACTTCAAGATCAGAAATCGCGGTCTCAAAAACCGGATCCCAGTTTACCAGCCGCGTATCTTTATAAATCAGCTTTTCTTTATAAAGCTGCACAAACACTTTGCGCACGGCTTTCGACAAGCCTTCATCCATAGTGAAGCGTTCGCGGCTCCAATCACAGGATGCGCCAAGCCGACGCAATTGCTGCGTGATGATGCCGCCGGACTCTTCTTTCCACTCCCACACACGTTTCAAAAACGCCTCGCGGCCCATGGTGCGCCGATCAATGTTGCCTTCCTTGGCCAGCCGCCGCTCCACTACCATTTGCGTGGCAATGCCCGCATGATCGGTGCCCGGTTGCCACAATACATCGCGTCCGCGCATCCGCTCAAAACGGCAGAGAATATCTTGAATTGTATTGTTGAGCGCGTGGCCCATGTGCAATGAACCCGTCACATTGGGCGGCGGGATTACAATAGTGAATGGCTTGGCTTTGGGTTTCCGGCCCGGCTTGAAATATCCGCCCTCTTCCCATTGCGCATAGAGGCGAGCTTCCATTTCAGCGGGAACAAATTTTGTATCAAGGGCCATGATGAGGGATTCTTTTAAACGGTTGATTTAGGGGCGCTTAAACACCACCTGCGCCACATTCGCAACCCGCCAGAATTAACGCCCGCGCCGCGCCACGCGTTCAATTTCTTCGCGCACTAAACGCTCCACCATGTCTGGCAAATTATCATCCAACCATGTTTTCAACATGCCGCGCAACAAATCTCGTGTCATATCTTCCAAGCCACGGTCGCCGGTGGCACGCGCCATAATGCTATCAGCCAAATTCTGAAATGATGATTGTGCAGAATATGCTGTTTGAGGAGAAATCAGCGCAGTTTGTGGCGGTGGTGCATAAGCGGGTTGTTGGTAATATTCTTCTGGTTGTTGTTCTACATAAGCAGGCCGCTGTTCCCAAGCCGCTTCTTCGTAAACCTCAGGCGCTTCGTATTGTTCTTCGGCAACAATCGTCTGGCGCAAAGTTGCTTGGCGACTTTGACCATTCAAAATTTCGCTAATTCCGCCGCGCACCGGTTCTGGTTCCAGTCGTTCAACCACCCGCGGCGTGGCCTGCTTTTTGACCGGTACAAAATTTGTTTCGTTGCGGCTGCGGATGATACGATTGCGAAGCGCTGAGATTTCAGCATCAGCTTGTTTTTCTGAAACGGCATCCGTGTCGAAACTCACGCGCATTTCTCTTAAAGCGCCTCGCATCAATGTGCCTTGTGAGTTTCCAGACGTTGACGTGCCAGCACCCAGCCCGCTCAAATCAGCGTCAATCGCCTTTCGAATCGAAGCGAGCAGTTCCTCAACGCGGGGTTCAGCAGTCACAAATTTGGCCTTCACTCAACAGATTGACGGGGACACGCCCTGCCCCATGATTATAGTTTTACGTCAATCTTCACGCAAAGTCGATAAGCGCTGAACTTATTCCACTGTTTCTGCCGACAGCCCAATCCATTTACCGCGCACAGCGTTGTAGTTCTCGGTTGGATCATAGAGATTACCCAGCTGCAGATTGCGGGCTGTGAGATGTCCCATAGCTTGCTGCAGTTGATAGGACGCAACAATTTGATCCCGTTGGGCGCTGACGCGCGAAATCTGTGCACTGAGCAAAGCTTGCTGAGCGTTTAATACATCAATCGTGGTGCGGGAACCAACCAAATATTCTTGTCGAACGCCGTCCAACGCCAAATTGGCCGCAGACATTTGGTCACCAACAGAAGCCAAACTTTCATTTGTAGCAATTAAATTGTTCCACGCCACGGTGACATTCTCACGAACAGTTCGCACTGCGCCGATAACCTGAATACGATTTTGGCTGGCAACCTGTTGAGCTTGGCGCACACCGGAATAAATCCTGCCGCCCTCATAAAGAGGAACCGAAAGAACGCCTTCAACTAAAGCCGACCGTTGAGAATCAGCACCACCGGCAAAGTTGTTGCTGGAATTGTAGTTGTAACCCGCTTGAGCTTGCAGATTTAATGAAGGCAACAAATCACCTTGAATGACATTGATATTATGCTCTGCCGCGTCTTCCACCTGCGCTGCAGCTAAAATCGCTGGATTGGTTTCTTGAGCAATTTCCATCGCAGCATCGAGAGATTTTGGACGCTTCGCCACATGAGGCGAAGCCAATTTACCAGGGGACCGCCCAACAACCGAAAGATAGCTCGCTTCACTGGCCTTCAAATTTGCTGTGGCCACCGCCAAAGAAGCCCGAGCTCCACTCAAACTAGCCCGTGATTGGGCTACATCGGTCCGCGTTAATTCACCGGCTTTAAAACGCGCATCCGAAGCATTGAGTTGCTGCTTCAAAAAGCCCACGTTTTTTTGGCGAAGTCCCAGAATTTGGCGATCGCGAACAACAGCCATATAGGACTGAACCGCATTAAAAAGCACCGTTTGCTCGACAATCAAAAGCTGTTGGCGCTCTGCCTTCACATTCGCTTCGGCAACTTTGGTCCCTTCTACGGTCTTGAAGCCCCTGAACACAGGCTGCACAAGGGTTATGCTCAAGTTGGCGGAATCAAATCTCCGTGGACTGGAAGAATCGGTGTTGCTCCATGTTCGAGCGCCGGTGCCATTAGCATTTATAGTAGGGCGCCAGCCGGAAAGCGCCTGTGGCACCTGTTCGTCGGTGGCACGAAGCCGCGCCCGTTCAGCCCGCAATGTCGGATTGCCACGGTAAGCACTTGATAAGGCATCAGAAAGACTTTCTGCAGAAGCAGAATTACCGAACGCCAGTCCACAAAACACAAAACCGGACAACAAAGCCGTCCGCAAAAACCCAATATTTGTCACGTCCACACCACCTCTGACCACTGTCGGCCGCCGTCCCGGAGGTGTCTATTTGCTAAACCCGCGAGCACCCCTATTCCAATTTGATATAGGGGGTAAATGGTTAAAATGCAAACCCGATACTTGGTTTTCCAAAGCCCGGTAAAGCTGCAATTGAGATATCAAAGGCCGACCTTTGCGTGCGGGCAGCACCACTCACCGTCCATATGCAGCACTTTGCAACATCCTGAGAGCCAAAGGCCGCAACAATGCGACCCGTTGAAGTTAATTGAGAAAATAGGGCCTCTGGCACGTTTTCTACACGCCCTTCAATGAGAATTACATCATAGGGACCGGCATTTGAGGCACCCTCGGACATGGACGATTCAATTAACGAAACATTCACTGTGTTATTAAGATTTGTCCGAGCCATTGCGTTAAGGATTGGGTCTGAATCCAGCGCGACAACATGCCCTGCCAACCTTGAAATCACCGCCGCGCCATAACCTGTCGCTGAACCAATGACCAATACTCGGTCTGATTCTCCGATAGTGGCGAGTTGTAACATGCGCGCAAAAGCCATGGGCTCAATGAGATGGCGTTGTGTTGCTGCACCGTTCAGAGGCACATCGCCATCCACATAAGCTATGCTGCGCTGGCCTTCAGGCACAAAATCTTCGCGTTTGACAAAGGACATGGCGTCGATAATTCGACTATCCGTAATGCCGTTGGGCCGAATCTGACTATCCACCATATTTGTGCGGGCTGTTGCAAAATCAAACATATCAAATCCATTTATGAATAGCGGTTCTCCGAATTAACCCACTCTGCCCGTGAAGTCTATCCACCGAAATAAATCTTCGGCACTGTTGTTTCGTTAAGAACCTTACACTATACACCCGCTCAGTGAGGCCTCGTGGCGGAGTGGTTACGCAGAGGATTGCAAATCCTTGCATCCCAGTTCGATTCTGGGCGAGGCCTCCAATTTCCTTCCTTTCGAGTTTTGGGCGCGACATATTATGAAAAACGCAATTGTCGTTTGCGCAACGCCAAACTGGCTGGCCCCAGCTGCTGTGACGCTCTTATCTTGCGCTCAAAATGGAGCAGAAAAAATTGCAGAACTCATAATCGTTTCTTCCAGCGTAAACCAGATCGAGCAACAGAAGCTTGCCACCTTCAATCGCATCCACAATACCAGTATAAAGTTGATCAATGTTCGAATTGATGAACTTGAAAAATTCGCGACTGGCCCGCTTGGTGTCGGCACACTGATGCGGTTGAAGCTCGACGAGTTCTTACCGCGCCATTTTGAGCGCGTTTTATATCTAGATAGTGACGTCCTTTGTGAAACCGAATGCGCTCCGCTTTTTGCAATGGATATGGATGGGCAAATCTTGGCGGCTGTGGAAAGTACGGCGATGATCAGTTGGATCAACCCCAAAACCAATAGCCATAAAATGCTAATTGGACTTGCCCTTGATGCTCCCTATTTCAACGCTGGTGTATTACTTTTCGATTGGCAAAAAATTCTCAAATCGAAGTTTTTGCAAACGAGTTTAGCATTGCTGCATACCAACCCCAGTTGGCGATTTAACGACCAGGATGTGCTTAACGCTGTTGCACAGGGCCGCTGGAAAAAGCTGAGCCACAATTGGAATCTGACCAAGAAGACAGCAGATTATTTGTCAATGAAGCCCGGCTTCCGCCATTTCAATGGACCACTTAAACCTTGGAATTGTAAGACCCGATTTGGTTATGCAAAATACCGCAAATATTATGAGCAGAGTTTGGCAACGACAGATTGGGCTGACTTTATCAAACAACCGCAAAAACCATGGCCTATTCGCGAAAACTGGATGGCAATTGTCCGTTCCCTATCGGTCGTCAGAATCGCAAAATTACGCTCGCATTTAAAAAAGTGCGAAAACAGCGACAAACAACTATAGTCGTTCAAACACCTAATTTTTTAAGGTCTCTAAATGAATTATATTCTTCGTCCTCTGTATAAAAAAATTATGAAGAAAAAAGGCTACCGTGCTGCGCTGCGCACATCAGCAGTGTTTTTCGCGCGAAAATCACCAAAAATTTGGGGTACCTTACAAGCGACCGAATTGACGAATGCCGTCGAAAAATTCGCTGACAACAACAGAGTCGGTTCGGAACTGTGCAATATCATGTTGGCTTATGGCAGCGACAAAGGGGTATCCACTCACAATTACGCGGCGTTTTATCAAGGTCTCTGGGAAACGTCGCGCACTGTAGTAAAAACAGTGTTTGAACTCGGAATTGGCACTAACAATCCAAACCTCATCAGCAGCATGGGCATTGCCGGAAAACCCGGCGCTTCGCTTCGCGGTTGGCAAGACTTTTTCCCTAATGCTAAAATCTATTCTGCCGATATTGACCGCGATATTCTGTTTAGTGAAGACCGTATTAAGTGTTTTTACTGCGATCAAACTTCACCACAAGCTATAAAGGCACTTTGGGCCAACAAAGAATTATCTACAAAGAAGTTCGATATATTGATCGATGACGGGCTTCACACCTTCGATGCTGGTAAAGTCTTTATGACAAACTCGATTGAAAAACTAAGCCCAAAGGGGTTCTATGTTGTTGAAGATGTCGTGCGTAATACGCTCGATTCTTGGCGTGATTTTTTGTGCACAGAATTACAAACTTTTGGCAAATTTCAATATGCTATTGTCGATCTGCCGCATCCGGTCAATTTGCGCGATAACATTCTCATCATTGTCAGGCCTAGCTAAAACCAATCTTACGCGCGAAATTGGGCCACCGACTTTTGAGCTTTCGACCAAGGTTCACTGTCGCAACGCGTCTAAAACGCCGTACAATTGCAAAATCTATAGAAAGAATGACAAGCCCAAGCGGAAGCATCCAAAAGCCGAGAATTGGCAAAAAGCCGAGTGTTCCGCCAACGACAAGAATCACTCCGAGTGCTATTCGTAGCAGCGGATGCGCTGGCACCCGAACGCTGACCCCCAAAAATTCAATTTTCCGCAAGTTTTTCTCCCTCGCGATAGATATAGCGATCAAATTCAAATTTTTAAGCTCTTTCAAACAAAATGAAAAAGAGGGTTCCCTGCCCGAAAATCATC
>JANPGD010000127.1:0-18648 GCA_031423845.1 Hyphomicrobiales bacterium
TTTCATTGATCAGGATTCCATACACACGTACGTTGAATAAAGGAAGCGGCATCAATAAAATGTAGGCGCTATCTGGCAGAACTGGGATTGCAAAAGTTGGTTTTTGTTTCACCACAAAACCTCACTGCGGCCGGTTACAAGGCAAAATCAAATGCGATATTTGGACAAAGGAAAGAAATATCGCAGCTGCGTAAATCAATCGAAAAATCACTGGCTGGTGGCGCAATTGATCGCGAGAAAGCGACCTCTATTTATCTATTGATCGACCGCTTGCTTGCCGAAGCGAGCGCTGCGAAATCACAGGCTGATCGGCGCGTGAGTGAACGCCTTTTGGGTGGTCAGAAGGCCAGTGTTTTAAGTCAAGAATTGTTGCGAGCTGAAGCTGATCTGGATGGCATTGATAGTCGCATGCGCTCAGTGGATGCTTTGGATGTTTCAGTGCAAGCGGGCTGGGGCGATGATGTTACGAGCAGCGGTGTGAATGTGAATGATCAATCGTTCAGTGGCAAAGTTAGTTTTTCCGTGAAGCTTGGTGCATTCAATCCACAACGCTTTGAACATGAACGATTGGCGTCCGAAGCAAAGCAACGTGCGATTAAGAATGAAGAGGGCGGCTCCGTTTGGCAGATTGGTGTGTTGCGTCGTGCCCATGAACGCGCCATTGCGGGCTTGGAAGAATCTCAAGCCAAGCTTGAAAAAGCTATGCAAGAAGCCACTCATTTGTTGGCTGTTCTTGCTTCGGTGCAGCAGCCAGAATTTGAGGGTGCACGGTTTAATGCCCGTTACGAAATCATGAAATTGAAGGCCGATAGAGCTGGCATTGCGGGTTCGTTGGCCGAAATCCGTGTCAACTTGAGCCGCTTGCAAAATGGGTGAAGCAACGACTAATGCTTCGCTTATGAAAACTGAAAAATTGAATGGCTGTTTGGTAGGGATTGATACAGGCGGCACTTATACTGATGCTGCAATCATCGATCAAGCTAATCACAAGATCGTGGCGTCTGCCAAAGCTTTGACCACCAAGGGTGATCTTGCTTTAGGCGTGAATGAAGCGCTGACGGCAGCGCTGGTTCAATTGACGCATAGGATTTCACCTGCGCAAATTCAGTTAGTATCACTGTCGACAACTCTTGCAACCAATGCCGTTGTAGAAGGTCACGGTAGTGCCGTCGGCGTTATTCTCATCGGCTTTGATATGGCGATGGTGGAAAAAACCGGAATTGCGAAGGCCTTTCCGGGGATACAAATTTTAGTGGTGCAAGGTGGCCATGACCACAACGGCGAAGAACGATTGCCGCTTGATGCACTAGCCATTGAAAAATTTGTAAGTGAAAATGCTGACCAAGTGAGCGCTTTCGCAATTGCTGCTTCATTTGCAGTGCGCAACGCCGCCCATGAAATCATGGCGCGCGAACGTGTTGCAAGCCTCACTGATAAACCAACAACAATTTCAAGTGAACTTTCAAGCGCCTTAGATGCGCCCCGCCGTGCCCTGACAGCAGTGTTGAATGCGCGGCTCATCTCGCGGGTTACTCAACTTATATCAGCGGTGCGCCGCGCTATGGTGGCGCAGGGCATTGCATGCCCACTGATGATTGTAAAAGGCGACGGCGCTTTGGCCACAGCAGATATTATTGCAGCACGCCCCATTGAGACTGTTCTTTCTGGACCTGCCGCAAGTTTAATAGGTGCCAAATGGCTTTCAGGCTTAGATGAATTCATCATGTCGGATATGGGCGGCACCACTACAGATATTGGTATACTTGAAAATGGTAGGCCACGTGTGGCTGAACATGGCGCTGAAGTGGGCGGCTGGCGCACCATGGTGAAGGCCATTGATGTAAAAACCATTGGACTAGGCGGCGATAGCGAAATTCATTTGGGTTTTGACGGTGCGCTGACCGTTGGTCCACAGCGGGCCGTTCCTGTTTCTCTGATTGGGCAGAAATATCCAGAGGTTCTGGCCATGTTGGAAGCTGATCTTAGTGATAATGATGGCGGTTCCATGCATGGGCGTTTCATTTTGAAGCCATTTGGAGCGAGTCATATTTCGGAAACGGCTGGACTTTCGGCGCGAGAAGAAGACGTGTTGACTATGGTGCAAGACCGTCCCATGCCGCTCAGAAAACTGGCGCAAACTTCGGGTGGGCAACGAGCGATCGCATCATTGCGCAAAAAAGGTCTCATCCAATTTAGTGCGTTTACGCCTTCAGATGCGTCACATGTTTTGGGTTTGCAGGACAATTGGTCGAACGAGGCTGCTTGGTTGGCGGCCCGTTTGATGACCCGGTTTAAAGATATGAAAGCGCCAACAGACGAACGCGTCCTGGAATTTTGCCGCGCGGTTTGGGACAAGACGGTGGCGCTGACATCACGGGTTATTCTCGATGCGGCCTTGGGCGAGACAGTGCAGGCAGAGGCTCTGTTTGAGAGTGTGAGCAGTGGCGTAGGGCGCAAAGGTTTGGTTCGCGTTTCGCTTTCGCCTGTGGTTCCAATTGTTGCGGTTGGTGGGCCGGTTAAGGTCTATTATTCAGAAGTGGGGCGGCGATTGGCATGTGATGTGGTGTTCGCTCCACATTTTGATGTTGCCAATGCGGTGGGTGCGGCGGCGGGAATGGTGTCTCATAGCGTTACGGTCACAATTGACGGTGATGGTAATGGTGCATTTCGCGTTTTGGGCGGAGGAGATGTTGCCATTTTTGACCGTGGCACAGAGGCCCTCAAATTTGCAACACAAAGAGCCGAGCAAAGTGCTCTAACCTTGGCCATGGAAAATGGGGCGCACGAAGCGCGTGTTTCAACTGCTATTGAGAAAAGCTATTTGCCCGAAGCACAAAATGATGACGGTCTTCTTCACGCTCGCATTGTGGCTGAAGCAGTTGGGCGGCCAACGGCTTAAATTTGGTTCACTTTTCATTCACTATGTTTGAATCGTTTCACCATACTTACCGTTAATGATTGCATTAGGTTGAGTGCAGCAAGGTTCCATTAACCCTGCAGCGCATACTGTGGCCTCAATACTGAGGAGAGTCGTTTTGCTATGAGTTCTGCGAATTTTAAGGGTTGGGAAGATCTTGGGCCACAAACGCCGGCTTGGCGCGTGGAAAAACCCGAAGCGCAACCTTCAAACTCAATGCCGTTTTTCCCTGATCAAAATGGCGGTGTTTACGAAAAGCTCCTCGCCAATCTGCCTGTTATGTTGCATTGCATGGACGGTTCCGGCCGCATGATCTCGGCGAATTCGACGTGGTGCGATAGTTTGGGTTACGCCCCGCAAGATATTGTGGGCCGCAGTTTTAGTGAGTTCCTGCCGCTCGAATCGCGTAGCCGCTTGGTGACGGAAATTTATCCAAAATTCTTGGTGTCCAGCACCTACCGCAATGCTGAGATTTTAATTCATCGCAAAGATGGTTCGCTGGCTACTGTGATGCTGTCGATGACTGCCTATCGCGGTGACAAAGGGCGCTTGGAGCGTTCGGTTTGCATTCTTGAAGATATTACCGGCCGCAAGATTGCGGAAATTGCGACCAGTCGCAGTGATCAACGTTTCCGTGGTGCTTTTGCCGCGGCAGCACATGGCATGGCGGTGGTTTCGCCATCAGGCCAAATTGAAATTGCCAATGCGGCACTCGGCGAGTTTTTGGGTCGCAAAGATTTGCAAACAGCGACATATAGTTTTGAGGAATTGTTGCACAAAGACGATCGCGGACAATTCTTGAATGGCATGCGTCAGCTGTTGGCAGACGAAATTACGGTGCTGCAGCAGGATCTCCGTTACAATGGCCCAGACGGAAAAGTGATGCATGGTGCAACCTCTATTGCGCTGGTCAAAAATGAAACTGGTGAGACCGAACAATTCATTGTCCAGATCAATGATACATCTGAAAAGAAGATGGTGAATGAGCGTTTGCAAAAAGCGCAAAAGATGGAAGCCATTGGCCAGTTGACCGGTGGCCTTGCCCATGATTTTAACAATCTGCTCACCGTTATTATCGGGAATTTACAATTGCTTGATGGCAAGCTCGGTGCAGATGAAAAATCGACGAAGCGTGTTGCGGAAGCTATTGATGCTGCCACCAAGGGTTCTGAACTGACAAAGCAACTTCTGGCTTTTGCGCGCAAGCAAGAGCTGGAGCCGCGCGATGTTGGTGTGAACGGACTGGTAACGGGCATGCAAGCTTTAATTGCTCGCACCATCGGTGAAAATGTTGAATTAAAAGTCGACGTGATGGCGGGCGACCCACACACATTGATTGATCCGTCGCAACTTGAATCCGCAATTCTCAATCTGTCGATCAATGCCCGTGATGCCATGAATAATAGCGGCTGCCTTACGATTGAAACTCAGCCCGCCTATTTAGATCGCTTTTATGCCGATAAAAATCCAGACGTGGTGCCTGGCCATTATGTGATGGTTGCAGTGTCGGACAATGGTTGTGGCATGTCGGCTGAATTGTTGGAAAAAGTGTTCCAGCCCTTCTTTACAACCAAGGCACCTGGCCATGGCACGGGTCTTGGACTTTCGATGGTCTACGGTTTTATCAAACAGTCAGGCGGTCACATCAGTGTCTATAGCGAAGTGGGTCATGGCACCTCTGTTAAAATGTATTTGCCACGCCGTATGGTGGCTGGTGAGGATATTGTAGCAAAAGTTGCGGCACCCATTGTTGTTGTGGCTGAAATTGAAGTTCCTGTTGCCCCAGTTGAGCGCCGCCGCCCCAAGATTTTGGTGGTCGAAGATCAAGAAGCCGTGCGCGCCGTGGCCTGTGGTTTCCTTGAAGACTTTGGATATGAAATTGTTGAAGCGGCAGATGGCTTCCAAGCCTTGGCGCACTTGCAAGAAGTTGATGATATTGATCTGATGTTTACCGATGTGGTGATGCCGGGGGGCATGAACGGTTTTGATTTGGCGCAAGCTGCACAAAGCTTGAAGCCCAATCTTAAAATCGTTCACACATCGGGCTATCCAAAAGGCGCCATGGTGCATCAGGATGAACCGCGGTTTAAAAATGGTTTCATCATTATGAAGCCGTATCGCCGTGAAGAATTGCAGCGCATTATTAAAGATGCGTTGGAGTTGCAAGCTTAATATCTTGCGCGAATCTGATTGAATGAAGATTATGGGCCCATGTTGGCCCATAGTTTTTTTGATCTGCTTGCATCCGTCTGTTCCATGGGCATGACGGTGTTTGTCTATCATTGGCGGTTAGGGGCGGCCATGGCCAAAATTGAGCACGCTGGCCTTGGATACGCAGTGGCGTTGTTGTTGGGAGCGGCCCTTGGTGGTTATGGTTTTGGGTCACTGAATTTGTGGCTGACTCATATCCCCGGCCTTGGTCGCAGCATTGTGGGTGCGCTGGCCGGCGGCATTGCTGGCATAGAGATCTATAAATATCTGCGCGGTATCAAAGGTTCGACCGGGATTGTGTTTGTTCCTGCTTTCTCGACGACGGTGGTGGTGGGGCGCTGGGGCTGTTTTTTTGCAGGGCTGGCCGATGAAACTTATGGCACGCCATCCGCGCTGCCTTGGGCTGTTGATTTAGGTGACGGAATTTTGCGCCATCCGGTTCCGCTTTATGAGTCCTTTTCAATGTTGGCGTTCTTAATTTTGGCGCTCATGCTGCTGGCGCGGCGCAATGCATGGTTCATGGCCAATGGATTTTATGTGATGGTGTTGTTTTATGCCACGCAGCGTTTTGCATGGGAGTTTTTAAAACCTTATGCCACGGTGCTGGGACCGTTCAATCTGTTCCATCTTGTCTGTGCCGGACTTGCCTGTTACGCTTTGATAATGTTGAGGGGAAAGTATGAACGCACCCATTCGTAAAATCACGCCCTATATTTTTTATGGCCAGACCACATCCATGTGTTCGGAATGTATGGCTTTGGTGCCTGCGAAAATCATCTTTGATGATGGTTGCGTTTTTTATCTCAAGCGCTGCAAAACCCATGGTGTTGAGAAGGCGCTCGTCTCCACCGACATTGCCTATTATAAACTGGCCCATGATTATTTGAAACCGGGGGATCGACCGCTTGAGTTTCAAACCCGCACTGAACTCGGTTGCCCTTATGATTGCGGGCTATGTCCTGACCACGAACAGCATTCCTGTTTGGCGCTGATTGATGTGAACGAGGCATGTAATCTTTCTTGTCCGGTGTGCTTTGCGGATTCATCGACGGCGAAGACTTATCATCGGCCATTGGTTGACATTGAACGCATGATGGATGCTCTGGTTGCCAGTGAAGGCGAGCCTGATCTCCTGCAACTCTCCGGCGGTGAGCCCACAATTCATCCGCAAATTTTAGAGATTATTGCCGCTGCTAAGCGCCGCCCCATTCGGCATATTATGCTGAACACCAATGGCATTCGCATTGCGCAAGATCCGGAATTTGTGGAAGCTCTTGCAGCCTTCAAGCCGGGCTTTGAAGTTTATCTTCAATTCGATTCCCTGCGCGCTGAAGTGCATAAAAACTTGCGCGGTGCAGACCTCACCCGAATTCGTAGACAAGCTTTGGAAGCACTTGAAAAAGCTAATATTTCGACAACGCTTGTGGTGGTCGTTAAGCGTGGTCAAAATGATGATGAATTGGGTGAAATCATCAATTATGCGCTCAAGTGGAAATGCGTGCGCGGGGTGACGTTCCAACCCATTCAAGACGCTGGCCGCAATGAAGGTTTTGATCCGGCGCGGGATCGTTTTGTATTGTCGGATATTCGCCGCAGCATCATCGAAGCAGGCACTGCCTTTGGAGCCGGGGATATTATTCCGCTGCCCTGCAATCCCGAATCGATCGCCATTGGCTATGCCCTTCGTAATGGCGACAAGATTGCCCCCATCACCTCATTCTTCCCGCGTGAAATGTTGGTGGAGGCGTTGCCCAATGCCATCACATTTGAAAAATTCCCTGATCTGCACAAACAAATTTTGAATTTCTTTTCGCTCTCCACAGCGGAATGCAACAACCCTGAAAAGCTGGATGCGCTGCTGTGTTGTCTGCCGCAAATTCCAGTGCCGGAGGGTATGGGCTATGAAAATATTTTCCGCATTGCAATTGTGGAATTTATGGATGCCCATAATTTCTGCATCAGCCGCGTGAAAAGATCATGTGTTCACTTCGTAACACCCAATGGGCAGATCATTCCGTTTGAAACTTACAATATGTTTTACCGTGACGAGGCCGCAAAAAAGCGCATGGCAATTTCCAGAGGTGTAGCATGAAGACCATTCTCACGATATTTTGTGGATGCATCATTCTATTCGGAGGGGGTTGCGCAGTTTTACTGGTTGGCTCGGGCGTAAACCAATTGGCGATCCTGCCTTTGGCAGTTGTTGCGCTCAATCTTGCGGTGTTGGCGGCACTTTATGGCTGGGCCAACATGCCCGCTTGGCCGTTGTTTTTTCTTGCGATTGTTGATTTCATCTTGGCAGTGGGTATTGGAATTGTCACTCTCTACTCGGTTAAAGATATGGGCAGTGCCGCATTGTTAGGTTTTGTGCCGGTGGCGATTGCAGCATTGAAAGGCTATCTCACCATCAAAGTTGCAAAAAAAATGGGACCCAAACTCTAAGATTTGCCCTTTACGCACTTCCCCGCTAGAAGCGCCGCCAATCACTCCTCCCAATTTTCAGGATCATCATGGCGCGCCAATTTATCTATCATATGCAAGGGCTTTCGAAATCTTATGCTTCGGGCAAAAAGGTTTTGGATAATGTGCATTTGCAGTTTTATCCTGATGCCAAGATTGGTGTTCTGGGGCCAAACGGCTCTGGTAAATCGACGCTGCTCAAAATCATGGCGGGCCTTGATAAAGAATATAATGGCGAGGCGTGGATTGCTGATGGGGCGACCATTGGCTACTTGGAACAAGAGCCGCAGCTCGATGCCACCAAGACTGTTCTTGAAAATGCTATGGAAGGTGTGGCCAAGCAGAAGGCCATTCTCGATGAATATAACGCCCTTATGGCCGATTATAATGATGAGAACGCTGAGAAGGCCGGCAAGCTGCAAGATGTGATCGACGCGCAGAACTTGTGGGATTTGGAAGCGCAAGTTGAACAAGCCATGGATGCGCTGCGTTGCCCACCGGGCGATGCTTCGGTTGAAAACCTATCCGGTGGTGAAAAGCGCCGCATTGCTCTCACGCGCTTGCTATTGGCGAAACCTGATCTTCTGCTGCTCGACGAACCCACCAACCATCTCGATGCCGAATCCGTGAATTGGCTCGAACATCACTTGCGCGATTATCCCGGTGCCATTTTGATCGTCACCCATGATCGTTATTTCTTGGATAATGTGACGGGTTGGATTCTCGAACTTGATCGTGGCAAGGGCATTCCTTATGAAGGCAATTACTCGGCCTATTTGAAGGCCAAGTCTAAGCGTTACTCGCAAGAGCAACGCGAAGATGCTTCACGCCAGAAAGCCATTGACCGTGAATCCGAATGGATCGGCGCATCGCCCAAGGCGCGCCAAGCCAAGAGCAAAGCGCGTATTTCGGCCTATGATGAATTGCTGAAGAAAAATGATGAGCGTTTGAAATCCAACACTGCGCAAATCATCATTCCACCTGGTGAACGCTTGGGCGATAATGTGATTGACATTGAAGGTTTGAACAAAGCCTTTGGCGATCAGTTGCTGATTGAAAACCTGAATTTCAAATTACCACCCGGCGGCATTGTGGGCATCATCGGGGCCAACGGTTCTGGTAAAACTACGCTGTTCAAAATGCTCACCGGACAAGAGAAACCTGATGCTGGCACCATTAAAATTGGTGAGAGCGTTCACTTAGGTTACGTCGATCAAAGCCGCGATGCTTTGGGGGCCAACAAAACTGTGTGGGAAGAAATTTCCGGCGGTGCCGATGTGATCTATCTAGGCAAGCGTGAAATGAACAGCCGCGCCTATACGGGAGCTTTCAACTTTAAGGGTGCTGACCAACAGCAAAAAGTGGGAACACTTTCCGGCGGGCAGCGCAACCGCGTGCATTTGGCCAAGATGTTAAAATCAGGCGCCAACGTGCTGCTGCTCGACGAACCGACCAATGATCTTGATACCGAAACTCTCGCCGCCCTCGAAGAAGCGCTGGAAGATTTCGCCGGCTGCGCCGTCATCATCAGCCATGACCGCATGTTCTTGGATCGCTTGGCTACGCATATTTTAGCCTTTGAGGGCGATAGTCATGTGGAATGGTTTGAAGGTAACTTCCAGGATTATGAGGAAGACAAGAAGCGCAGACTGGGTGAGGATAGCGTGATGCCGAAGCGGATTAAGTATAAGAAGTTTGCGCGGTGATTTCACTCGCGTTTTAACTACAAAATGTGGCTGCTGATAGAATTGGAGTGAGTTCTGCTTGCTGCAACTTCTTGAGAGTACGAGAAAAAGTTAGTTAACTATTTTTTTGTTGGGTTCCAGTTCCTGAGGGCCAAAATAACCAAACACTTGAGAATTTTTGTCAGGAGCTTCGCTTATGAATTGAAAGCTTTCAGGAAAAAAATTGCGATCAAATTCAAGATAAGTACCCAACAGAGGCCAACCGGCTTTGTCTTGAGTGTCTGCTACTACTAAAAAACAAACATTTGTTTGTGTAGATATGTGTCTTGCGTGTACAGCAAACAGTTTCATGGTTTTATCTCCGATTGTTGTCAAATATGACTATTGATTCTGTTGCCCCACTACAGAGCTTGGATTTGTCGAGGCAGATAATCAAGCTTGTGTGGCAGTTTTAAACATAAGTTTGACACAAGATTTTTTGTATGCAAATATTTGCACATGGAACGTGACAGTAAGAAGATTGTCCGGCGGCTTTTGGATGAGGGGTTTGAGCTGATTAGCGTTGCTGGTTCGCATCATAAATTCCGCAAAGGGGCACTTACAGTTATCGTGCCGCACCCAAAGAAGGATTTGCCAACCGGAACTTCACGGGCCATTGCCAAACAGGCTGGTTGGATAACAGGACATTGATATGACCCACTATATCGCACTCGTTCATAAAGACCCAGACTCCGCATTCGGTGTTCAATTCCCTGATGTGCAGGGGTGTTTTTCAGCTGCCGACAGCATGGATGATCTGGTGGGCAATGCTATGGAGGCATTAAGCTTGTGGGCGGAAGATGAAGCTATGCCAAAGGCCCGCAGCATTGAAGAGATTGTGGCTGATCCCGATATCGCATCCGAACTTGCGGCAGGTGCTTTTCTTATCTCGGTTCCATTTGCAGCAAATGATGCCCGTTTGGTCACCGCTAATATCTCAATGGAGCGCGGCATGTTGAAGGCGATTGATGCTGCCGCCAAGCGCCGCAAGCTCACGCGATCAGCTTTTCTTGCTCAAGCAGCGCGGCACGAGATTAGGCGTTAATTCCCCAACCAACTCATCAACGCGGCCACGTCGCCGCCGTTATTTCTGATCACGCCGACAAATTTGCTGCGCAGAGTTTGCGCCAACCACACGCCGGAGACATTGACGTCGTCAATGCGGCTCCCTCCATGCAAGCGGAAGGTGAGGCCTTGGCCGGTGGAGAGTTTGGTGGTGATCACGTTGCCTGCGCATTTGGTTATGGTGATGCCGTTGCCGCTAAATTTGCTGGCATATTCGGCCATAAACTGGCCCATGAATTTTTTTGTGAGGGCAACGTAAGCACCTTCGCGATTTTTTGGTAGGTTTTTGCGGTAGGGGCCAAGTGCAAAAAGAGCGATAGAGCGAATGTCAGAAAAACGCGAGGCGGCGCTGGAGAATGCATTGGGTGAACCAGATTTGGCAGCATTCATAAATGCGGAGCCAGCATTTTGAATGAAGTTTTCGGCAGGGCAGGTGGCCGCCATGCTGGGCGTGGCCAAAGCGCCCAAAATTAGCAAACATGCAAAGCTTCGTTTCATGGTCGTCACCCCAAATCACCTATCGTTTCATATGATGATTATACAGCTGGATTCTGACAAGGGCATCACTCAGAATTATTTTGCTTCCAGCCCTTCACGCGGCCTTGGCGCAAGTGCAGGTCTTTTGGGTTGCCTTTAATGTCGGACGGTCTGGCGAGAGCATAAGTGCGCTTGCGCAATTCTTTTATCATCTCATCGCGATCAGTCAGGTGTTCAATTTCGCTAAAGGGAATGGGTTTGCCCACGCGCACCGCAAGGTCTGTTCCGATGCGACGGGCAGTTTCGCGGAACACCAAGGAGAGGCGCAGCGTTAAACTTAAATGGCTGGCCAATTGAAACAGGCGGCTGTTTTGGCCCGTAAAAAACACCGGCACCACAGTGGCCTTGCTCATGCGGATCATTTTGGCGGTGAAGGGCGCCCAGGCAAGATCGACAGCTTGGCCACGGTGGGCTTGTTCAGATGTGGAGACACCACCACCCGGAAATATGCCAACAGCTCCACCTTGTTTTAACCAGTCTTGCGCTTGACGGCGCGAATTCACATTGGTCTCGCGGGCTTCTCTTGTTGGCGCAAAGGCAACAGGCAGTAAATGTGTTGCTGCTTCAGGTGCTTGGCACAGCACATCATTGGCCAGAACTTTTGTATCAGGCCGCACTTTGAGCGCTAACCATGTGAGAGTGATGCCATCCAACACACCATAGGGGTGGTTGGAGATGAAAACGACGGGGCCAGTTTTTGGCGTGAGCGCCAAATTTTCGTCATGCGAAACATTAATGCGTAACAACCGCATGGCACTGTCAAAAAAGCTATCACCACGGCTCAGATTTTCTTGGTGTTGAATATATAATTTTTTAAGTTTGCGTTGGCCGCCGATTTTTTCAATAGCTTGAATCACAGCGCGTTGCAGCAACGGCTGGTCGGCCGTTGAATATGAAAACCGCACACTGCGTGTGGCTTTTGACTGCACCATATGAGTTGGCATCCTTGGTTCTTGATCAGGTTGGTATATAGCGCCTATTCGAGGCAGACCAAAGGAGAAGTTCATGTTCACACTCTATGCGAGGCTAGGTTCCGGATCGGTTGCGGTTGAGGCATTGTTGGCAGAATGCGATGCTGCGTTTCGAATTGAAACGGTTGCAAGCGGCGCGGATAATTTAGCCTATCAAACATATCTTCAGATCAATCCTCGTGGAGAAGTGCCAAGTCTAAAATTGCCTGATGACAGTGTGATGACTAAGAGTGCGGCCATGATGATCTATCTGGCTGACTATTTTTCAGATTGCGGATTGGCGCCCGCAATAACATCGCCTTTGCGCACAACTTATTTGCGTTGGATGATTTATTTTGCCAGTGCAGTTTATATGGCTGATTTACGATTTTATTATCCGCAGCGCTACTCCACTGATATTTCCCATGCCGAATTTATCAAGGCAAAGGCGGTTGAACATATGGATCGTGATTTTGCAATTTTTGCTGAAGCACTGGGGCAGGGTCCATTTATATTGGGCGATGCATTCAGCGCCGTCGATATTTATGCGGCCATGCTAGTGAGTTGGGTACCGGATTTAGACGCCCTGTTTGAGCGCCATCCCAATCTCAAAACTCATTATGGCGCAGTTGCATCACGGCCAAAAATTGCTCCTGTGTGGCTGCGCAATGAGATGCCCTTATGAATTCTACAACACGTGGATATCTCTTAGGCTTCATCGGCGTTGCGGTGTTCTCACTCACTTTACCCTTCACACGTTTGGCGGTGAGGGAGTTTGACCCAATATTTATAAGCGTTGGACGCACTGTGGTCGCTGCAGTCGTGGCCATACCCTTGCTGTTGCTCACACGACAAGCGTGGCCAGATAAGTCAGACTTAAAATCATTGATAATCATTGCCGCAGGTGTGGTGTTAGGCTTTCCAATTCTTTCATCGATCGCCATGAAAACGGCACCTGCTTCACATGGCAGTGTGGTTTTAGCGTTGTTGCCATTGGGCACCGCATTTATGAGTACAATTTTTGCTGGAGAAAAGCCGTCGCGCGTTTTCTGGATTTGGAGTTTGCTGGGTTCTTCGGCGGTCATTGTCTATGCGTTGTGGGATGGCGGAGTTGCACTGCAAGGCGCTGATAGTTTATTGGTACTTGCTGTCGTCGCGGCTGCAATGGGCTATGCGGCTGGTGGGCAACTTTCACGTAAACTTGGTGGCTGGCAGGTGATTTGTTGGGCGTTGATTGTGGCATTGCCAGTGACATTGCCGATCACGTGGTATTATTCGAGTGGTGTCTCGGGGCAAGAGTCATTTCAGGCATGGGCCTGTTTTGCCTATCTTGGACTTATGAGCCAACTGGTTGGGTTCTTTGCATGGAACAAGGGATTAGCGACCGGTGGAGTTGCGAAAGTGGGGCAGATGCAATTGCTGCAAACATTTATGACGCAAGCTGCAGCGGCCGTTATTCTCGGTGAGCAACTTTCACTGCGATCATTGCTTTTTGCAGGACTGGTTGCGACATGCGTGTGGTTTGGTCGCAAAGCACAAGTGCGAAGCGTTTAGTGGCAGTAAGGTCCACCGCTCCGTTCACGCTGCAAATCGAGATGGATGTGATCATTGTGATATTTGTCTGAACCCGGTCCGAGCACGGTGTGAAATGGACCACAAGCGTCGCTGCGCACAGCGCGCAGGAATGAACGATCTCCAGAACCACCATAGTAGTCGCCTTCCACAGTCACTTCTTTTCCGCTGGAAAGAGTGAAACCCGCAACATCGATGGCATTGCCCATTCCGTGTTCGCTGAGTTTTGCGCCGCGCACATTATTGCGCGGACGGCAGGAATATGTGGCCGCAATTTTAATGGCGACAACGCGCTCACCATAAATGTCTTGGGCGCGGGGTTGCACTGATGTTTGAAGCCAGTCGTTAAACGTATTGGCGACACTGCAAGTAACAGTGGCCGTTTGGCTGAAAGACACATCACCCATTGCTGTTATTTTGTAGCCATTGGTGATGCCGCAGCCATTGCCCTCGCTAAAATCAGAGATGGCTTCGGCTTGCGCGAAAGTTTTTGGATTCGCTAAGCAATTATTGGTGCTGGGTCGGGCCACACCTGCGGTTTGAAAGTAAGGCTTATCCACGTTCGCAGAACAGGCCGTCAAAACGAAAACTGCCGTCAATGCAATGAGCAGCCGCATTACAGTTCACCCCTTTAATTCAGAGGTGTTTATGCCGACCACAAGGTTAATGAAATCTAACGATTGAGGGCAATGATCAGTTGGCCAACATCGCCATTGTGTCTCCCAATGTAGGAAGTGAACAAGCTGCGTTGTTGGTAGGTCATCGAGAAGCCAAGGAACTTTGCGTCAACGATTTTATATTGCCCACCAATCCAAGACAGCCGCCAACTCACCGAATAGGTTTGGCCAGACATTAAAAATACTTTGGAACCTACAAAAACATCCTTGTTCTCAGCAACTGTCGCTTCGCCAATTTCATATTTGGCAACGGGGTATCCGCGTGACTGCTCGGCAAAGTAACGCGCCATAAAAGTGCTAACACCTTTTCTGTATTGGCTTTTTTCGCTTCCAGCGACTTTATAATCGCCGAGGGAATATTCAGCGATGCCCGAAACATCGGCATAGCGTTGGATTACACGCAGAAATGCTGAAGTTGTGCCTTGGCGATGAGCATGGAGCAAATCTTTGCCCATTTGATTCATAAATACCACTGATGGATGGTCAGCCGAAAGGGCAGGCGTAGCTAAAGCCGCTGCAAATAGGGTCAGGAGTGAGCGTCGTGTGATCATGATTCTTTTTACCAGAGACTATTTCAAACGACTATGGTTAATGTTTTGTAAATTTACCAAGTTTCGGCTTCGCGCAACTTCTCGTAGAGCGCGTTAAAATCGCCGTCCGAAGCCTTAAGTGTATCGGCAAACAGCTTTTTCATTGAAATTGTCAGCCACACGCCCTTAACGTTTAAGTCGGCGATTTTATAAGAGCCACCTGACCCCGAAACACGCCAGCGTAATTTTTCGCTGCCAAGTCCGGATCCCTTGATGCCTGAATCGATTATTGTGAATTTGCCTTGCTCAACCGAGTTGGTGATTTCGAGAGCATTGCCTTGAAAATCCTCAACATACCAAACGAACAGGGCAGCAGCATAATTCGCAACGAGATCGTAAAATTTCGCCTTGTCGCCAGCCGGTAATTTTTTCTGATAGGTGCCTAAGGCGAAACTGGCCACATTTGGAATGCTGATATAGCGATTGAAAAGCTCAGCAAAGCGACGTTGCAAAGCACGATCCCCACGCTTGCCGCCATTGGCCAAGCGGATGACTTCAGCACCGAGTTTTTGCACATAAACGCCAGCTTGGTTGTCGGCTTGGGCCTGTCCGTTGCTGAACAGACCAACCGAAAGTCCAGCTAATGCCAAAGCAAAATCACGGCGCGACAAAGTTTTTTTCATAGAAGCCTCAATCATCAATACTAAGAAGCGATATAACCATTCGTTTTGCGTCAAACTATGGCAATACCGCGCCAAGTCTAAAAAATATAGCTTACGTGTTGTTTATAGGTCAATTGCGACACTAAACCAACCAAAACCGAATTGCCACTTGCGATCCATATAAAGATATGTTTATATAGTTTTATGGAGCATTGCAATGGATGAATTGTTGGCAGGTTTGAAGGCGGTAGCAGAAACAACGCGGATTCGCATTCTATTTGTCCTTTCTCATGGCGAAATGAATGTTACCGAGCTCACTTATATTCTGGGTCAAAGCCAACCGCGCGTGAGTCGCCATTTGAAATTAATGGCCGAGGCAGGATTGATCAGTCGACACAAAGAAGGCAATTGGGTGCTGTTTCGTTTGCGCGAAGAGGGTCGCAGTGGAGCACTAGCGCGCGCTTTGGTCGATATGTTGCCAGGCAAAGACCAGTTGTTATCAGGCGACCTGTCACGGCTTGAAGAAATTCGGCGTCAACGCAATGAGACGGCTGCCAGCTATTTTGGAGAAAATGCTTCGCAGTGGGCCAAGCTGCGTTCATTGCATATCTTAGAAGCCGATGTTGAAGGTGCAATGCTGCAAATGTTGGGCGTCGCACAGTTTGAGAATGTGGTCGATCTTGGCACCGGAACGGGCAGGGTGTTGGAGCTCTTAAGTCCACGTGCGGCCCATCTTTTTGGACTGGACACTAGCCGTGAAATGTTGGCGATTGCACGGGCCAATTTAGAGCGTCAGAATTTGCGCAATGCCCAAGTGCGCCAAGCTGATATTTATGCTTTGCCTTTTGCTGATGGCTTTGCTGATCTCGTTACCATCCACCAAGTGCTGCACTTTTTGGATGATCCGCAACGCGCCTTATTGGAAGCGCGCCGCATCGTTTCAGACAATGGGCACTTGTTGATTGTCGATTTTGCACCGCATGATCTGGAGGAGTTGCGCAGTGAACATGCGCATCGCAGGCTTGGGGTTTCAAGCGAGCAGATGACCAATTGGTTCAGTCGCGCAGGTCTTGAATTAGAACGTCACGAAGTTTTGGCGCCACCATGGTTGAAATCCAGCAAAGGTCTAACAGTATCGTTGTGGTTGGCCAAACCGCGCCAAGACAAAAACAAAACATCTATTGAAGTATCGCAGAAGGTGCCACACGCATTATGAATACAAAATCTGGCCTTTCGGTTTCATTTGAATTTTTTCCGCCCAAGGCGGGCGATGCTGAAATTACGTTTTGGAATACACTGCGGCGCTTAGAGCCGACCAAGCCACAATTTGTATCTGTCACTTATGGAGCAGGTGGCACGACGCAAGACCGAACTCTTGAGACTGTCCGCCGCATTGTTGCGGAAACATCGCTTGCACCTGCTGCCCACCTCACATGTGTGGGTGCCAGCAAAGAAGAAGTGAATGCCGTGGTTCGCAAATTCTGGGATGTAGGGGTTCGTCATATTTTAGCTTTGCGAGGTGACCCACCAGCGGGCGTAGGAACCCGCTTTGCGCCTCATCCAGATGGATACCGTAATGCCGCTGATCTGGTGCGTGGCATTCGCGAAATTGCTGATTTTCAAGTTTCAGTTTCAGCTTATCCGGAGAAACATCCGGAATCGGTTTCGATAGAAGAAGATCTGGCGTTCTTGGCCGATAAAGCCGACCACGGGGCAACACATGCGATTACCCAGTTTTTCTTTCATAATTCTTTCTACCTGCGGTTACGTGACCGGATTGCGGCGCGTGGTATTAAGATCGAATTATTGCCCGGTATCTTGCCAGTAACTAACTTCGCCAAAGTGCAAGAGTTTGCGGGAAAATGTGGCGCACATATTCCACCGGAAATGGTCAAGCGCTTCACAGGCTTGGACTCCGAGCCGGAAACGCGGAATTTAGTCGCCGCAATGGTTGCCGCTGAACAGGTGCAGGCCTTGCAACGCGAAGGCGTTGATGCTTTCCATTTCTACACTTTGAACAGGGCCGATTTGGTTTATGCTATTTGTCGGATGTTAGGTGTGGATGTGGACGGTCAAAACAAGGCAGCATAGTCTTGCAAATGCAACATGGAATTGGCATATCAGACCCATGGAACAAGAATTTTTAAAACCTGAACTTTCTCCCAAATCTGGCAAACAGGCTTTTAGTCCGCTTGGCTGTTTTATGGCTGCTGCTGGTGTGACGCTTCTAACATTCTGCCTCGTTGGGGCGGCAGCTGCTGCTTCGGCTTGGGCATTCAGCAAATTGTTGGGGCTTCCTGATAGTGCACTCTATGTTTTATTAGCGCTGGTGGCATTGCCGGTGCTTTACGCAACAATTTGGACGGCGGGCCGCGCTTGGCATGTGGAGCGACGCTTGGCGCAGCATCTCGATATTGATGCGCCGAATTTCGGCATGCTGCATTATTTTCACAAATCGGCGTGAACCACTTTTCAGTGCCGACGAATCCGCTAAGCTAAGCCAATGACGATTTGGGCACGCATATCAGAATTGGCGCAAGATATCGGCGATTCCATTGGGCATGTGCTTGAAGGCATTACGGGTAAATCCACGGCGCCAGAGAAGTCAGTTGGCTTCACCATTGGCATGATTGCGCTAGGCGCCAAAATGGCCAAGGCCGATGGCGTGGTGACGGATGATGAAATTAAAGCCTTCCGCCAAGTGTTTCACGTGCCGGACAAAGATATGCCAGCGGTGGAGCGGGTGTTT
Organism: Hyphomicrobiales bacterium; assembly: GCA_031423845.1. Classification (GTDB taxonomy): domain Bacteria; phylum Pseudomonadota; class Alphaproteobacteria; order Rhizobiales; family Aestuariivirgaceae; genus Aestuariivirga. The sequence goes on from JANPGD010000127.1 coordinate 18,055, forward strand.
AATCTGGCCAAGCAAGATGTTGCAGGGTTTGAGACCTATGCCGTGCAAGTCGCCAAGCTGTTTACCAAGCAATCTGCCATATTAGAAAATGTGTTGGATGGGCTTTTTCACATTGCTAAAGCCGATGGTGTCATCCACGAAGATGAGCTGACTTATTTGGAACGCGTGGCTGAACTGTTTGGTTATAACTCGAAAGACTTTGCCCGCATCCGCTCGCGCCATGTGACGGTCATTGATGATCCTTATGATTTGCTTGGCATTGAACGTGGAGCCAGCCTCACAGAGATTAAGACGAAATATAAATCGCTCGTCAAAAAACTTCATCCTGATAAGCAAATTGCAGCAGGTGTTCCGGCTGAAATGGTGAAACTGGCGACTGAGCGCATGGCGCGGATCAATGCTGCTTATAGCATACTGCTGAAGGACGCCGCCTAAGTGATCGGCACAAGCCTGCCGCATAAGGTGCAGCTTTCCCCTAATTTTGGAGAACGAACTGCAGGCCAAGCAATCAACTGTCTGATTTTACATTACACTGGGATGAGTGATGCAGCGAAGGCCTGTGACTGGCTGTGCAATGAAATATCTGAAGTCTCC
>JANPGD010000128.1:0-11121 GCA_031423845.1 Hyphomicrobiales bacterium
GATGACCTTGTTCGCTGACATAGTCACGGCTTAGCAGAAAGCCGTAAAACCGAAACTGTAATATTATTGTATATGAATTTTTTCGACTTTTATTTGCTACCAAAGATACTAAACCATTGAATTCATTGAAAAGACTGGTGCCGGTTGCAGAACTCGAATCCGCGACCCCCTGATTACAAATCAGGTGCTCTACCAACTGAGCTAAACCGGCAAATCGTTTGGTGGCCCCTCTTAATACAAGTGGCCTGCAAACTGCAACACCCTTTGCAGAGATCCTAAACATGTTTCGCAATGGTTCATTTTGGCACGGTTTGGGAAGGAATTATTAATAAGGGGAATACCAATGACTTATAGTTCTAAAATCGTAACACCCGCATTGATTGCAGTGGCATTATACGCATTCTCTCCTGCTCAAGCTGGAATTGGTAAGAATGGTGAAGGCGAAGATGTTTCAGTCACACAGACAGAAACCCAAGTGACCGACAAAAACGGTGGCGATACCGATAAAAACGGTGGCGGCAGCACTGATGGCAAAAATGGCACAGATGATACCAACGGCACGAACGGAACAACCGGCACCAATGGTAAAAATGGTGACGGCGGTGATCGGGGCGGCGGCGGTCGCCATCATTACTCAGGCGGCGGCGGTGGTGGCGGTGGTGGTGTAATCGAAGTTGTATCTTGCGTTGTAAACGGTAAAGTTTTCCGCGTACGCAATATTCGCGAATGTGGCTATGCTCCGCGTTATCATGGCGGCGGGCAAGTCTATCATTATCAGAAGCGTCAAAAGCGCCAAGTTTATCGCCAAACACAATTTTATCAGGGCGGTTATGAATATGCTCCACAACCGCGTATGCAATATGTGCGCCCAGCCAGCCGCGCTGCCATTATGCAGACCCAGAAGCGCGAACGCCATAATGGTGGCATCGTATTAGGCTATGCCTATGGTGGTGATTATGGCTATCAGCAAGGGTGTGGCTGTGAAGCCCCACGCGTTGTGCGCCACAAGAAGAAACAGCGCCGCGCTGCCATGCGGATGCAATATCAAATGGATGGTTACGGCCAACAGTTTGATTATAATCCGGGCTACGTGATCCACTATGGACCAACCATGCAAAAGGATGGCGGATACTAATCCCCAGCAGTTCCGAAAAAGTCATCGGGACGGCGACAGGAGCCGGATGTGAGAAATCACATCCGGTTCTTTTTTAGTGTGTCAGCGCGTAAAGCGATATGGCCGTGGCGATCGACACGTTGAGGCTTTTGATTGAGCCCGGCATATCAATGCGGGCCACTTCATCGCAGGATTTGCGTGTGAGTTGACGAAGGCCGCGGCCTTCCGCACCCAGAATAAGCGCCAGTGGGCGAACCTTCGGCACTGCATCCATGCTCACCTCAGCATCAGAATCCAGCCCCACCAAGTGAAAGCCATAATCGCGCAGCTCATCCATGGCGCGGGCAAGGTTGGTGACGGTTACATAAGGCACATGCTCAAAAGCGCCCGATGCCGCTTTGAAAAACACGCCCGAAGCATCCGCCGAATGCCGTGCGGTGACGACGACAGCAGACACATTAAACGCCGCACAGCTACGCATGATGGCGCCCACGTTATGAGGGTCCGTTACTTGGTCCAGCAGCACAATCAATCCGTCACGTGGCACTTCATCAAGGTTGGGCTGATGCAAAGGCTTGGCATCCAGAATAATGCCTTGATGCACGGCATCGGCTGATTTCAACATATGATCAAGCAAGCGCGGGTGAACAATCTCAGGCTCAATAATTAAATTCGGTGCATCTTCCTTCAAGCGCAAGGCTGCATTCTCAGTGGCCCAGAGTTTTACAGGTTTGCGGCGCGGATTTTTGAGCGCCTCGGTTACAGGGTGCGCCCCATAAATGAGATCATTGCCAGGGGTGACAGCCAACACACGGTCCGGCTCGCGCTTAGGCGCATCGGGCCGAGAAGCGCCTGCGGGCCGCGGCACCCACACTTTTTTATCTTTAGCGGTAAACCAATGCTTGCCTTTTGCGCCTGCGGGTTTGGAGAATGGTTTTTTGGGAGGTGTGCTCATGGCCCCTCTATAGCGAAGTGGAGCGGGAAATCTAGAGAGGGTTTGACGGGGCAGGGTGAATCGGGGAGTGTGGGCTTATGAGCCAGCTTTTGATCAGCCAATATCTGAACGACCTTGATCGTTACAAGAAAATCTCAGGTTCCATAACTGAGGGCGTGATTTCGGAAGCGTTCAAAGATTTGCTGAAAGCGTGGTCGCGCCAGAACAACTTAACTTTTATCGCTCAGTATGAATTTGCCACAGCCAAAGGCAATCGCATCAGGCCTGATGGCGCAATCTTGCATGATCTGCGGGTGCCGCTGGGATATTGGGAAGCCAAAGATACCAATGATGTTCTCGATGAAGAAATCGAAAAGAAGAAGGCCAAGGGTTATCCGCAAGACAATATCATTTATGAGGATTCGCACACTGCCGTTTTGATTCAAAACAAGAATGAAATTATGCGCTGCGAAATGCTGGATACGGCAGCGCTACTCAAACTGGTCACGTTGTTTTTTAAATATGAACGCCAGGAAATTGCGGATTTTCGCAAAGCCGTGCAGCAATTCAAAACTGATATTCCAGCGGTGCTGGAAGCGCTGCGCGAGAAGATTGATCAGGCTTATGATCACAATGCGGATTTTAAGAAAGCCGCAAAGAAATTTCTGGCTCATGCCAAGAACACCATCAACCCCAGCGTGGGTGAGGCGGATGTGCGCGAGATGCTTATTCAGCATATTCTCACCGAAGAAATTTTCGCGCATGTGTTTGATCAAGGCGATTTTCACCGTGAGAACAACATTGCCAAAGAGCTTTATGCACTTGAGGCGAAATTCTTCACGGGGCAATTGAAGCGCGAAACTTTGAAAAGCTTGGAGACTTATTACGCCACCATCCGCTCTAACGCGGCGCTGATCACTTCACATTCAGAAAAGCAAACTTTTCTCAAAGTGATCTATGAGAATTTTTACAAGGTTTATAATCCGAAGGCGGCAGACAGGTTGGGCGTGGTTTACACACCCAATGAAATTGTAAAATTCATGATTGAGGGGGCCGACTGGCTGACACAGAAACATTTCGGCAAAAGCTTGATTGACAAGGATGTGGAAATTCTTGATCCGGCCACGGGCACTGGAACTTTCATTTGCGAATTGCTGGAACATTTTCGCGGCCAACCGCAAAAGCTGGCGCATAAATATAAAAATGAACTGCACGCCAATGAAGTGGCTATATTGCCTTACTATGTGGCGAACCTAAATATCGAAGCTACATATGCCGCCATCAGTGGGCAATTTGCCGAATTTCCAAACCTTTGTTTTGTGGATACGCTGGATAATGTGGCGGGGTTGGGCATTCGAATGGGCCAGCACGTGGGTGACTTGTTCGGGGCCATGTCGGAAGAAAATGTCGAGCGCGTGAAGCGCCAAAACAAGCGCAAAATTTCCGTGATCATCGGCAACCCGCCTTATAATGCCAATCAAGCCAATGAGAACGATAACAACAAAAACCGCGAATATGCGCATATAGATAAGAGCATCAAAGAAACTTACATAAAAACATCCACAGCCCATAAGACGAAGCTCTATGACATGTATGCCCGGTTTTTCCGCTGGGCCTCAGACCGCATGAATGATGATGGCGTGCTGGCCTTCATCACAAACAGGTCATTTATTGAAAGCCGCACTTTTGATGGTTTTCGTAAAACAGTTGTGAATGAGTTTTCTGAAATTTATGTTATGGATTTGGGCGGTGATGTTCGAGTGAATCCAAAACTATCTGGCACCAAACACAATGTATTTGGGATTCAAACAGGTGTGGCAATATCATTTTTTGTTAAATGTAAGGGCAAAAGTGCGAGCCGAATATTTTACTCTCGTCGCCCTGAGTTCGAACTAGCCGAGGAAAAAATTTCTTATCTTGGTTCAAACCCAGCAATGAATATTTCATGGGAAGTGATAAAACCAAACTCGCAAAACAACTGGATTGGTCTATCTGACAACGATTGGCATCAATTGTTGCCAATATGCTTGCCTAAACTAAGTGGAAAATCAGCAAATAAAGATAAAAACAGTCTCTTCAAAGTTCATTCGTTTGGCGTAATTACAAAAAGAGATGAATGGGTATTTGACAAAGATCGGAGCGATCTTGTCAAAAAAATTGTCTTCTTCACCGAAGTGTTAAACAAAATTATTTCAGACATTTCAAGACCACTAAAAGGCAATTGGGAATCTCAATTGGGTACATCGATCAAGTGGTCCCAAGACCTAAAAGACAGAGTCAAAAATAGCGAAGCAGTTTCATTTGACGAAGCCAAAATAGTGAAATCTAGCTATCGGCCATTTAGCGATGCATTCTATTACTATTCAAATGACCTTAGTTGGTCCATTTGCAAAATTCCGGCGCTGTTCTTCGACGGAAAATTATCAAACCCCTCTATCACGACAATGGGGGACTCTTCAGGAAAACCATTTTTTTCATTTGCAATTGATAAAATGCCAGACTTGAATTTTGTAAGCCCAGGCTCAGGCGGTACAAGAACTTTTGCATGTTACAGTTTCAACGATTTAGGCGAGCGCATCGACAACATCACCGACTGGGGCCTCAAGCAGTTTCAGGCACATTATGAAAATATAAACTCCCCTTCTCCCCTTGAGGGAGAAGGTGGCGCGAAGCGTCGGATGAGGGGGCGGTTGCAACGGGATCAGGCGGCGGAGATTGTTGACACAGACCCCTCATCCCCGGCTTCGCCGGACCTTCTCCCTCAAGGGGAGAAGGGCAAATCTGTTGCATCTATACCAGTTGGGGAGAAGGGGAAGATAACTAAGGACGCTATTTTCAATTATGTTTATGGCGTGTTGCATGACCCACTCTACCGCGAGAAATATGCGATCAATTTGAAGCGCGAATTTCCGCGCATTCCGTTTTATCCAGATTTTTGGGAATGGGCCGATTGGGGCCAGCGCTTGATGGCGCTGCATATTGGCTATGAATCAGTTGAGCCTTGGGCGCTGACCCGTGTGGAGACGCCCTCCGGCGATGCCGTGCCGAAGCCTATGCTGAAAGCCGACAAAGACAATGGTTCGATCAGGCTGGACAGCGCCACGTTACTCTCAGGCATTCCGGCATCAGCTTGGGACTATCGCCTTGGCAATCGTTCTGGGCTTGAGTGGATATTGGATCAATACAAAGAGAAGAAACCGAAAGACCCCACCATCCGCGAAAAGTTCAACACCTATCGCTTTGCCGATTACAAAGAAAAAGTGATCGACCTTCTGGCCCGCGTGACCCGTGTTTCGGTTGAGACGATGGAGATTGTTGATGCTATGAAGGGGGCGGAAAGGTGAGCTACATAAAACAAGAAACCCCGCCGGGACTTGTTATGGTCCTTGGCGGGGCTTGCCCCTTGCAGGGTCTTGAGGCTCAACGGTTTTACCCGCGAGCAATCCTCTCCAATGTGGGACGAATCCCACTAATGTCAAGTTAAAGCTGGAAGTGGTTGATTCCCAAAGCAAACAGGATTCCCTGTTGAATCCGCTTCCAATCTTCTTCTGGCAATCGCGGTTGAATATAGCGGCGTTTGCCGGAATTGTCGCGGGCGGTGCGAAATAAATCCAGCCGCGCAAACGAGACTGTGGCCAGCATATCGCATTTGGCCCACACGGTTTGCAGCTCAAATGGCTCAGGCAATTTCTGCATCAACTCCAACTTCACAATATAATCGAGTTCGCGCAAGCCTGCTTTCGAAGACAGAGGAACGACAGTGCACAAGTGATCGCGGTGCGGTAGGCGAGGCGAAATAACAATCGCGGGTCGGCGCTTCACCATTTCAGGCTCACGAAAGCCACCCAACGAATAATCGCACAGCAACAGAGTTCCAGGTTTTACAGGATAAAGAATCGGCATTGGCTTGAGGTTAAAATGCTCTGTTACAATTGATCAAACATTTATAGCGCATTTAATCGTTCTTGTATTGTTCTAATTCGCAATCCATGTCATGCTCCTTCAAAATGCGGGAGGGTTTATGGATTGGAGTTCTTATGAGGCGCGGATTTCGGCTTTGGAGCGGACCAGCATTCAGGCGGCTCCGGTGCGGCAACGGCCGTTTGAGAAGGAGCCTTTCACCTATTTCCCTGCTGAATTAGTGACGGCGCGATGGAAGGCGCATGTGCAGGTTCCTTTTATTGCTGAAAGTTTGGCCAAGGGGTATTTAGAGCTAGAAGTGGTGAATGTTCGCTTTGCCGAATGTTTGGTGATTGCCTGTTTTGAGTTGCGCCACCGTCTGGTGGAAAGCTGGCCTGCATTTGCATTATTGTTTCATAAAATGTTTGGGCCTGCAGTGCTGCCATGGTTGCCCTCGCTGTTTCTGGCCGCCGTGGGGCATGCCCACATTCCACGTCCGCAATTTGATTTGGAGGAGGTTCTTAATTTTCTTGAGCGCCACCCTGTTGCCTCAAATCGCATTTACGGCTAGGCGGGTGCACCTAATATGGAGAACTCTATGAAACGATTCATGATTGCTGCGGCGGCCCTCTCGGCGCTGGCGGCACCGGCCTTGGCGGCCGAAACAATGACGGTGGAAACCTCAAAGAATTGCAGCTTTACAATTAAATTGCGGTCCGATCTGGCACCTGCGCATGTGGCGCAAGTGACCAAGCTGGCGGCAGCTGGCTTTTATGATGGCATTGTGTTTCACCGTGTGATCGATGGCTTTATGGCCCAAACTGGCGATCCGACGGGCACTGGGATGGGCGGCTCTAAAGAGCCGAACATCAAAGCCGAATTCACCAAGGAACATTTTGGCCGCGGTGCCGTGGGCATGGCGCGGTCGTCCGATCCAGATTCTGCCAACAGCCAATTCTTCGTGATGTTCGCTGAAGGTGGCTTTCTTGACAATCAATACACCGTGTGGGGAAATGTGGATGAGGTCGGCATGAAATGCGTCGATCAAATCGCCAAAGGTGAACCCCCAGCAACTCCTGACAAAATGACAAAGGTAACTGTGCAATAATGGCCGACTTAGAAAATACTCTCCACGTGCAACTCGACAAGGGTTTGGTTGTGATCGAACTTTTGCCAAAGCTGGCGCCTGGTCATGTGGCCCGCATTAAGGAATTGGCGCGCGAAAAGTTTTATGATGGCGTGGTGTTTCACCGCGTGATCGAAGGCTTTATGGCCCAAGGCGGCGACCCAACGGGAACTGGCATGGGCGGCTCTAAAAAGCCTGACCTCAAAGCTGAGTTCTCAAAGGAACCGCACGTGAAGGGCATATGCTCTATGGCGCGTTCGTCCAATCCGAACTCTGCCAACAGCCAGTTTTTTATCTGCTTTGGCGATGCTGGGTTCTTGGATAATCAATATACGGTTTGGGGCCGTGTTGCCTCCGGCATGGAATTTGTTGATGGTTTGAAGCGTGGCGAGCCCCCAAAGAACCCTGACAAGATTGTAACTATGCGCGTTGCTGCGGATGTTGCAGCTTAATTTTAAGATGATTTTGGATCGGCGGCCTTAAATGAGGGTCGCCGATTTTGATTTTGAATTGCCGCTGGAGAATATTGCGCTGCGTCCGGTGACCCCCCGCGAAGCTGCCAAACTATTGGTGGTGAAAGATGGCGCGATTTCGGATCATCTGGTGGGGGATTTGCCTTCACAGCTAAGGGCAGGCGATGTGCTGGTGTTCAACAATACCAAAGTGATTCCTGCCGCACTATCTGGAATTCGGGTTGGCCGTCTCGGCACCACACCCAAAATTGAAGCATTGCTCCACATGAGGCTGGATGGGTCCCGCTGGAAAGCCTTCGTGAAGCCTGCCAAGAAATTGAACGTGGGGGACCGCGTGCAGTTCGGCAGCGAAGATCGCGTTTGCCTCTTGGGTGAAGTGCTGGCCACAGTGGAGGACAAGGACGAGGCTGGGGAAGTGACTTTGGCCTTTGATTTTTCTGGCCCAGTGTTGGATGAGGCTATTGCCGCCGTGGGCCGCGTGCCCCTGCCGCCCTATATTGAAAGTAAACGGGCGCAAGATGCACAAGACCGGATGGATTATCAGACAATCTATGCCACTGAGGCCGGAGCCGTGGCAGCACCGACAGCTGGACTACACTTCACACAGCAGTTGATGAAGACCTTGCAAGATGCTGGAATTGAATCAGAATTTGTGACTTTGCATGTGGGAGCAGGGACGTTCCTACCCGTGAAAGCCGACGACACTGCCGACCATAAAATGCACGCCGAATGGGGTGAAGTTTCGGCTGATGTCGCAGCGCGGCTTGTTGCTGTACGTAAAAAAGGCGGGCGCATAATCGCTGTGGGCACAACATCTCTGCGCCTTCTCGAAAGTGCGGGGCTTGCGGCTTGGTCTGGCAACACCTCAATATTCATTACCCCCGGTTACAAATTCCGCGCAGTGGATGGCTTGATCACGAACTTCCATTTGCCACGCTCAACATTGTTCATGCTGGTTAGCGCTTTTGCTGGAACTGAAACCATGAAAGCGGCTTATGCCCATGCGATTCAAAACCATTATCGGTTCTATTCCTATGGCGATGCCAGCCTGCTATGGCCTGCCGCATGACACGCGAATTCGGATTTACCTTACACAAAACTGATGGCCTAGCGCGACGCGGCACCGTTCACACCGGGCGGGGCGACATTCGCACGCCTGCCTTTATGCCAGTGGGCACGGTGGGCACGGTGAAGGGGCTTTACCTTGATCAGGTGAAGAACACGGGCGCTGATATTATCCTCGGCAACACCTATCATCTCATGTTGCGGCCCGGTGCGGAGCAAGTGGCAGCCCTTGGTGGCTTGCACAAGTTCATTGGTTGGGAAGGCCCGATCCTCACAGATTCAGGTGGCTTTCAAATTATGTCGTTGTCGAAAATCCGCAAGATCAAAGAAACCGGTGCCACCTTCCAATCGCACATTGATGGCCGCAAATATGAATTGACGCCAGAGCGGGCCATGGAAATTCAGCGTTTGCTGGGTTCTGATATTCAAATGCAGCTTGATCAATGTTTAGAACTTCCACATAGCGAACAAGAGGGCGAAAAAGCCATGGAGCTTTCGCTGCGCTGGGCTGCGCGGTCACGTGAAGCATTCGGCTCACAACCGGGCAGGGGCAATTTTGGCATTGTTCAAGGCGGCACAAACGAAAAGCTGCGGCTGCGCAGTGCGGAAGGTCTCAAACAAATCGGTTTTGAAGGTTATGCGATTGGCGGCCTTGCGGTGGGCGAGGGCCAAGAGCTGATGTTGCAGACGATTGATTTTACGGCGCCTGCGTTGCCCGTCGATCATCCGCGCTATTTGATGGGTGTTGGTACACCAGAGGATTTGCTCGAAGCGGTAGCGCGCGGCATTGATATGTTTGATTGCGTGATGCCAACCCGCTCTGGCCGTCATGGCCAAGCGTTTACGCGTTTTGGTCGGATTAATTTGCGCAATGCGAAGCATGCAACAGATACGCGGCCGTTGGATGCCGAACATCCATGCCCCGCTTTGTCGCAATATTCCCGCGCCTACATCCATCATCTAATGAGAGCGGGTGAACTTCTGGGCATGATGCTGTTGAGCTGGGCCAATATTGCTTATTATCAATCGCTCATGCAGGGCATGCGCGATGCAATTGATGCGGGAAACTTTGAAGAGTTTCGTGTGGCAACCCACGCCCAATGGAAACGTGGTGACGTTGCTTAAGCTATCCACGCTCTAAAATCGGCCATGGCGCGGCTGGTGTAGGCTTGCTTACGGGCTCCGGCTTTTTCTTTAAAGCTCAGCTTAACGCCATTAACCTTTTGTGGCACCTCGGGCAGTGGCATTAAACCGAAATTGATGTTCATCGGCTGGAAGGTCTGTTTGCTGGTGTTATCGGTCATAGCGATGTGACCACCTGTAATGTGGTTGATCAACGCGCCGTGCGCGGTTGTGGCGGGTGGGCTGTTAAAGCTTTCCTCTTTGGCTTGAGCGGCGGCGGCGCGGCCAGCCATGAGGCCCATGGCAGCACTTTCGACATAACCCTCAACCCCCGTAATCTGGCCAGCAAAGCGCAAGCGCGGTTGAGATTTTAGACGAAGTTGGTCGTCTAACAGTTTGGGACTGTTGAGGAAAGTGTTACGGTGCAAACCGCCGAGGCGCGCGAACTCAGCATTTTCCAAACCAGGGATGGTTTTGAACACCCGCACTTGATCGGCGTATTTCAACTTCGTTTGGAATCCCACAATATTATACAAAGTGGCCAGTTTATTATCCTGCCGCAATTGCACCACGGCATAGGCTTTTACAGTTGGATTATGGGCGTTGGTGAGGCCCATCGGTTTCATAGGGCCATGGCGTAGTGTTTCTGGCCCGCGTTCGGCCATCACTTCGATGGGCAAGCAGCCATCAAAATAGGGCGTGGATTTTTCCCATTCTTTGAAGTCAGTTTTCTCACCTGTGATGAGCGCGTCTATGAAGGCCTCATATTGCGCCTTATCCATGGGGCAATTGATATAGTCCTTGCCCGTGCCGCCGGGGCCAACTTTGTCATAACGAGATTGAAACCAAGCCTTTTCCATGTCGATGGATTCGCGGTGGATGATTGGCGCAATAGCATCAAAAAAAGCGAGACCTTCTTCGCCTGTGAGCTTCTGAATTTCAGCTGCCAAAGCAGGTGAGGTGAGAGGGCCAGTGGCGATGATCACGTTGTCCCATTCTGTGGGTGTTAGGCCAGTCAATTCGCCACGCTCGATAGTGATGAGCGGGTGGGCTGATATGCGGCGCGTGACTTCGGCTGAAAATCCATCACGGTCCACGGCTAACGCGCCACCTGCAGGAACTTTGTGGAGTTCCGCCACTGCCATGATCAATGATCCGGCCATACGCATTTCTTCGTGCAACAATCCAACTGCATTGTTATCTTTATCATCTGAGCGGAAAGAGTTGGAACACACCAATTCAGCGAGATCATCAGTTTTATGAACGTCAGTTTTAGTAAGCCCGCGCATTTCATGGAGGATGACTGGAATGCCTGCTTCTGCAGCTTGCCATGCGGCTTCAGAGCCAGCCATGCCGCCGCCGATAATATGAATGGGATGTGTCATGG
>JANPGD010000129.1:0-15980 GCA_031423845.1 Hyphomicrobiales bacterium
CCGGTCCCCTGCAAATGAGTAGGGTGGGCAATGCACGAGTCGTCGTGCACACACCTTCTCATCGCGACTTCCACAGTTAAGGTCAACCTATACGACGGTGGATAGTGGCCTTTTTTGCCACCTGTGGCGCGAAGGCCACAGTTTTGTGGGTGGCAGCCGACCAAGTGTTAATTAACCCTAAAATTTTGACTTTCGGATGACGCTTCTAATCGCAAAAACTCAGAATCGCATAGCCAAATGCCACTTTTATGTGCTAACGTATTCTTAACAATGTGGAAATTGGAGTCTGTGGCTCCGGTTGAAATTAACTAAAACGGGGACGGATAGAATGTATCAATGGCAACCTTCGAAATGGATAAAGTGGGCTCCGGTCTTGGCGGGTTTGCCGTTTTTGGCAGGCGGTTGGTTGCAGACCGAAGGCTTGGTGAAAGATATAACAGCTCGAACTCAGGCTGCCGCAGGCGATTGGGCCAAAGTTGAATTTGATGGCCGTGACGCAAAACTTTCCGGTGAAGTCCCGTCTCAGGCCGCCATTGATGCCGCAGTCAAAGCCGTGGCCGACACCTATGGGGTGCGCACCGTTGATGTTTCACAAGTTAAGATTGCAGCGCCCGTTGCTTTGATGGCACCAACCATTGAATCGCTGACCACTGATCAAGGCATGCCCGTGATTAAGGGCACATGGCCACAAGATAAGGCGAAGACCTTGGATGTGACATTGAATGAGAAAACTTATAAATTAGGCACTGACGCTGAATTGCAATCGACTGCTGGCAATTGGACATTAAAGCCAACAACAGCCATTCCTGATGGGGCCTATGATGTTTCGGCGGCCGTTTCAGATGGTGGGGCCATGGTCACGGCCAGCGCGGCACCAGGAAAACTCGTCGTTAAAGCTGCGCCAGTCGTTGCGGAAGTGGCAGCGGCACCCTTGGTCGCTCCAACTGTCACCTCAATGACGACAAATATGGCGACGCCTACTTTCACTGGAACCTATCCGAAAGAAGCTGCAAAGCTGATGGTGGATGTTTCTGGTAAAACTTACACGCTCGGTGCTGACAAAGAATTGACGGCGAATGATGCTGGCAAGTGGATGCTCACCCCCGCCGCGCCATTAAAAGATGGTTCTTATGCAGTGACTGTAAAAGTAGAAGATGCAAAAGGTGTGGTGACGGCTTCTGCTGCGCCAGAGCCTGTTGTGATTGATACTCAGGCTCCCGCCAAGGCCACAATTATGGCTGCGCCCGCCGATGCCGTGTGGCCCTATGCCATTATTGGCAAATGGCCTGAGGATGATGCCAAAACATTATCGCTCTCGCTCGGTGGCAAAGCCTATGCTTTGGGCAAAGATAAAGAACTCATTTCTGACGGTCATGGCGAATTTACATTTGTGCCAGCTGTGGATCTGGCTCCCGGCAAATATGATTTAGATATGACGGTGATTGATGGTGCGAATAATATCACCTCAACGATTGTTCGTGACGCTGTGATTGTTGCCGCTGAGGCAGAGCCTGTACCGGCTGTTGCTGCGCCAGCGCCAATGAAGTTGAGCGCGCCGACTGTTGAGAAAATGTCATCCGATAAAGATGTCCTTGTTGTTAAGGGTACATGGGGTGCTGGCACGGCCAAGAGCCTCGATGTTTCATTGGCGGGCACGACGTATCATCTGGGTAAAGATTTTGCTTTGCTCACCGATGCAAGTGGACACTGGACTCTGAAACCCGCAAAGCCTCTGGCCAATGGCATCTATGATGTAGTGGCCGAAGTGGGTGACGGCGCTGGGGCTGTTATGCGTGATACTACGGTGGGCGAAATTGAAGTTGCGGTTCCGCCACCACCAGCGCCCGTTGTTGAACCAACACCCGTTCCGGCGCCTGCTGTTGCACCTGTAATGGTGGAAATGGTTGCGCCGACAGTTGAAGTGAGCACGTCTGATTCTGATCATCCTGTTGTTAAAGGCACGTGGAATGCTGGCGTTGCGAAAGGCCTGATCGTAAGTTTGGACGGCAATTCCTACAAACTCGGTAAGGACTTTGATTTGCTGTCGAATGCCAGTGGCAATTGGACATTGAAACCCACTAAACCTTTGGTGAATGGTATCTATGATGTGGCTGCCGTGGAAAGTGATGGCGCTGACAAAACTTTAGCTGATGCAACAAAAGATGAGTTGACAGTGAACGTGGCTCCACCGCCGCCAGCGCCTGCGGCTGATAAGCCTTATGATTGTGTTTCAACAATTGCGCGCATTGCGGCAGTGTTTCCAGTGCGGTTTGATTTCAACAAAGATACGCTCAGTGGAACTTATGAACTTGCGGCAAACCAATATGCAGCACTGTTAAAAGATCCGCGTTGCTTGACGCTCAAAGTTCAAGTGGCAGGGCATGCTGATTACATTGGTTCAGAAAAATACAATCAAGATCTCAGTGAGCGTCGCGCCCATACAGTTGTTGATGCTTTGGCTAAGGCTGGCATTGAAGCAACGCGGTTGACGGCTATTGGTTATAGCAAAGATAAGCCGCTTGATCCGGCAACGACAAAAGAAGCGCGGATGAAAAACCGCCGTGTTGAATTCACGGTTACACAATAAGGGGCAATGGACATGAATGAATTTTTTAATTTCCATAACAGTTGGATTTTAGTTCAACACAATTGGGTCTATTTGGTTTTTGCTTTGGCGTTGGGAGCCTATGTGGGCTTCACAACGTGCATTCCCAAACGTAACTCACGCTAAGGACGGCGACATAAAATGACACATTTCCTCATTGAACTCGCCATCTGGATGTTGATTGCGTATTTCATCGGTTGTCTTTTGGGTTGGGCTTTGCGCAATCTGATTGGTGCTCCAGCGGTCGTTGAACCAGTAGCAAAGCCTGTTGTTGTTGCACCCGTTTATACTCCACCGCCTGCGCCTAAGCCTGTTGCTGCTCCAGCGCCAATTGTTGCCGCACCTCGGCCCGTAGCGGCTCCAGTTGCAGCGCCTGTGAGTGCGACTGGCAAAATGGAACGGCCGAAAGGCATTGCTGCAGCTCGTGGCGGCAAAGCTGATGATCTCCAGCGCATCAGTGGCATCGGCCCGAAGAATGAAAGCATTCTCCATACATTAGGATTTTTTCACTTCGATCAAATTGCTGCTTGGACTGAAGCGCAAGTGTCTTGGGTGGATGATCATTTGCGTTTCAATGGTCGCATCAAACGCGAAGAATGGATTAAGCAAGCGGGCCTATTGGCGAGCGGTAAAGAAGCTGAATTCACCAAGCTTTATGGCACAGGCGGCTTGCGCAATAATAAAGGCGATACACTTTCGGGATCACGCACGCGCAAGTGATTATTATCACATTGCTTTAGAAAGGCTGGCCTCGCGTCGGCCTTTTTCTTTTTGATCGACGACCTCCAACCACTGTGTGATCGCAGCGAGGCTGCTTGGTTCATCAAGGAACGGTACATGGCCGCGATCAGGAATAGTTTGGGATTTCAGACTTGGCAAAATGGTGTGCATTTTTTCTACAGTTTCAGCGCTGAGTAGATCAGAGTTTTCGCCGCGCAAAACAGTTGTTGGAATATCGATCAATGATGGTGTTAAGCCCCAGAGACTTTGCAATTTTCCAGCTTCAATATCGGCAACACTCAGCCCGTTTCGCGTGAGCAGGGGGTCATAATCCGTGTACGGACGACCTTCGCGTTCGACGAAAATTCTTTTTGCAATTGTCATCCACTGCGCGGGGCTGATGTTCTTGAACCCTTGTGACGAATGAGCAAGTTTGTCCGCCGTATTGTTCCAATCTTCAAAACTATTCTGCACTCCAATCGAATTCAGGATGCGCTTTAGTCCCACAGGATTAATTTCGGGTCCGATGTCGTTCAGCAACAATCCGGCCAATCGCTCATGGTGTGTCACAGCCATCACTTGCCCAATCAATCCGCCCCGCGATGTGCCAATGAGAGCAACGCTCTTGATGTTAAAACTGGCGAGCACCTTGATTACATCATCGAGCTCATTGGCGACGTTATATGTTTTCGGATCTGCATACTGCGAGCGACCACGACCACGGAGATCGACTGCAATGACTCGGCGCAATTTGGCAAATCTTTCAAATACAGGTTCAAAATCTTTGCTGTTACGCGTAAGGCCGGGCAGGCACAGAATTGGTACGAGAGTTTCGGATGAAGGCCCGCGATCGCCGACAAAAATTTGCGTGCCATCGCGAACGTGAACGAAGTGCTCAGTCACACGAACTGATCAGTGCTGTTATTGATTTTGGTTTGCAGGCCACTGGAGCATCAATAGGAGCGGTGCTGGCGATGTTCATTTCGCTTGGTGTACCACGTTTTAAATCAGCCGTCATTGGGCGCACCGAATCTGGGGCCATGCGCGAACGATAAACATGAACGTTTTGCAAAACTTTTTGCACATAGCCGCGGGTTTCTTCGAACGGGATGCATTCGACCCAATCAACCGCATCCACTTGACCACCACGCGGATCGCCATATTCATCCACCCATTCGCGTGAACGGCGCGGGCCTGCATTATAAGCAACAAGAGTGAGAATATATGAGCCATTAAAATCTTCGACGAGATCAGCCAAATGGGCTGCCCCCAGTTTCACATTGTAGGCTGGATCGCCCTTAAGTTTGTTTTGTACAAAGGGCACGCGGTATTGCCGCGCCACTAATTTTGCAGTGGCGGGCATCAACTGCATAAGACCTTGGGCGCCGACGGAGCTTCCGGCATTGGGGTCAAATTCGCTTTCTTGACGCGATAATGCAAACACCAAGGAACGCTCAATGGGTTTACCAATCTGGCTCCACTTTGGCAGACCCATGACGGGATAAGACCACGCGTCAATATCGAGCCCGCGATGGCTTGCGGCCTTGGCCAATCGCAGTGACCAAGACGTGCCCGCGAGATTTTGTACAACAGCCGCCGCAGCGTTCAACTCATCAATGGAATTAAAGCGTGTGGCGATGGACCACAAGAAAATGTTAAGCTGATTTTTGGTGCCGGCTTGCGCGAACAAACGCATGGCGCGGATCACTTCATCATGCGAAACTTTGGCCTGAGCTGCCGGTGAAGCTTGGCCTCCGTTAATCGGTTCAGGATCAT
Organism: Hyphomicrobiales bacterium; assembly: GCA_031423845.1. Lineage (GTDB taxonomy): Bacteria > Pseudomonadota > Alphaproteobacteria > Rhizobiales > Aestuariivirgaceae > Aestuariivirga. The sequence goes on from JANPGD010000129.1 coordinate 5,102, forward strand.
TGCCAAGTCCCAATTGCTCGCGTGCCAACTGACCGTAATAGACTGTGGAGTGCACAGCAGCTGTTTGATAGGAGGCCTTTGCCGCACTCTTATCTCCCAACGCTGCAAGTGTGCGCCCAATCCAATAGGCCGCTTTGGCTTTATCTGTGCGCGAAGTGCAAATCTTTTTAAGTTTTACAAAATGAGTCATGGCCAAATCGGGTTTGTGCAAATAGCGCAGAGCCACCCAGCCAGCGATAAACTCAGCTTCTATTGCGGAATCACCAGACTCCAAACGATGGTCTTTGGACATTTGATAGGCAGCATTCCAATGCGCACCGTGATTGGGCCCGACGGAACGACGCGCAATAATGCGGCGTTCGCTCCACCATGCTTCAGAATCTAATGCGGTACCGGGATTGCCTTGGGCACTCATCAGAATTGTGCGGGCTTGGTCATAGTTTTCTTTGCGGCGATGGAAGCGGGCACGAACCAGCTTGAGCGCCAGTTCATTGCGCATAGCCGGAGATAGCGATTGATATTTGCGGTCAGCACCGCCATCGCCACGCAATAGCATTTGAGCTACGTTCGCGGCAGATTGATAATCACCACTCAGGCGTTTTGAATTTCGAATGGCGGCATTGCCGGCTTGGGCATAAACCAAACGCCACATTCGGGCTTTGTGATCAGCTGCGCTGAGCTGATTGCCAAACTCAGACATGATGCGGCGCTCGTAATCCACATCAACAGCAGGGCTTAGCCATGCTTCTCGCAACCAGATTTTACCGTTTGTTGCATCACCAGATGCATAGAGGGCACGCGCCAAAGCCAACATGCCTGAGGGTGTTGAAGGGCGTTTGCCATCAAAATGATGTAAAGCCGCTTGCGTGTCGCCTGCGTTTTCATAAAGCGCTTGCTCGGCGCGTTTCATTAAGGTTTCAGTCAGCGGCCAATTGGGGGCGGCCTCTAAGAATGCCATAATGCGAGAGTAGCCTGCTTCAGCACCGTGATCACGCAGGTAAAGCAATTCAACGAGTTTTATCGCAGCTTGATCGCCAGATTGAGCCGCTAAACTTCCACCCGATTGAAAATCACCACTCAAGGCTCTTTGAATGGCTTGCACAGCCAAGCCGGAAGGGGCAGCGCTTGCCAATGTTGCAGGCACCAACGCCATTGCAGACGCGGAAAATAAGCCCTTGAGCAACGAACGACGCGACACTTCAAATTTCATAACTTACTGACCCAACTCGTAATGACGATCAGCTAGAAGGTGATTTAGACCGAGTTTTGACCGAAATCTGTCATCCCTCTGTCTTGAAGTCACCAAACTGACAGACTATGGTGCGGCACCGTGAGGCGCTGCGTGATTTTCAATCATAAGCAACTTATGGTTTCCAACTTCTTACCAACGAGGTCTCACGTGCAGTTCAAGGGTTCAATTCCAGCTTTAATCACTCCTATGAAGAATGGCGCTTTCGACGAAGCAGCCTTTCGCAAATTTGTGGGTTGGCAGATTAAAGAAGGCAGCTCGGGCCTTGTGCCCGTGGGTACAACAGGTGAAAGCCCAACCTTGACACCTGAAGAACACAAAGCTGTGGTGCGCATTTGCGTTGAGGAAGCACGGGGCCGCGTGCCCGTTATTGCTGGTGCTGGCTCAAACAACACAGCCGAAGCGATTGAATATACCCGCCATGCAAAGGAGGCAGGTGCGGATGCTGCCTTGGTCGTGGTGCCTTATTACAATAAGCCAACGCAAGACGGCATTTATGCCCATTATAAAGCCATTGCCACGGCCGTTGATATTCCGATTTTTGTTTACAATGTGCCGGGCCGCACGGTGGCCAATATTTCGGTCGAAACATTGGCAAGGCTTGCACATGATTTCAAAAACATTGTGGGCACGAAAGATGCATCAGCCGACTTAACCAGACCATCGCGCCAACGCTTAATGAGCGGCACAAAATTCATTCAGCTTTCAGGCGAGGATGGCACAGCATTGGGCTTTAACGCGCATGGCGGTGTGGGTTGCATTTCAGTAACAGCCAATGTGGCTCCGCGCCTGTGCGCTGATTTGCAAGCGGCAACACTTTCCGGTGACTATGGCAAAGCGCTGCAACTACAGGATAAACTTATGCCGTTGCATCACGCCATGTTTGTAGAGGCAAGCCCCGGTCCAGTGAAGTATGCAGCAAGTCTTTTGGGCCTGTGTGAACCAGATGCACGGTTGCCACTTATTCGTGTGACGGTTGAAACAAAAGAAATCGTACGTGACGCCTTGGTCCATGCAGGCTTGATGAACTGATATGTCTTCAAAGGCAGGCGGAGCTAAAGCCTCCAAGAAACAGGAAGGCATTAAAGTGGTGGCAGAAAACCGCCGCGCTCGTTATGATTTTGAGTTGCTGCAATTTTTTGAGGCCGCGATTGAGCTGGTTGGTTCTGAAGTTAAATCCTTGCGCGTGGGCCACATCAATTTAGGCGAGGCTTATGCCGCGATGAAGGGATCAGAGATATTTCTGATTAACTCCAACATTCCAGAATATCGTGAAGCCAATCGTTTTAACCATGAACAGAAGCGCCCACGCAAGCTGTTGCTCAACCGCAAAGAGATTGATCGCTTGGCCGTTGGCATTCAGCGCGAAGGCTTGACCATTGTGCCGCTGAAAATGTTTTTCAACACGCGAGGCCGCGTTAAAGTAGACATCGCTTTGGCCCGCGGCAAAAAGAATGTTGATAAACGCGAGACTATTAAAGACCGCGATTGGAACCGTGAAAAGTCACGCGTGCTGCGCGATAGGGGCTGAGGTTGTGCAGCATCTTGTTGACCAGAAATTACCAAATGTGGAATTGCAATTCAGTGGCGGCGGCTTTGTAAATCCTAGCCTTGTGGCGGGCAGGGCGATTTATTTCATGTACCCTTACACGGGTAAGACAGGGCATTTTGACCCCGAGAATTGGGATCATATTGCTGGGGCTCACGGCTCCACACCGCAAGCCTTGGCCTATGCTAAATGTTTCGCAGAGTTTGAAAAATTAGATGTTCAGATATTTGGTGTGAGTTTGTCATCACCCCAATGGCAAGCGGATTTTTCTGATTTGCATAAATTACCTTTTGCACTTTTGTCTGATCATTCCGGATTGTTTTCATCTGCTCTCAGTTTGCCGCGCTTTGAAACGGGAGGCCAAGAATTTTTAACTCGTCTGACTCTGACTGTATGTGACGGTGTGATCAAGCTGGTGCGCTTTCCGGTTTCGCCACCGCAAGACGATGCGAATGCGTGCCTCACTTATTGGCGTGAATCCAAATGATTTTGGTGGCATTGGGCAGTAATATCAGTGGACCATGGGGAACGCCGCGCCAAGCAGTGGAGCGGGCGCTGGTTGAACTTAACCGATGGCCTTTAGCCCTTGTAAAAGCATCCACGCTGATTGAAACTGAACCCTTCGGCAACAAGAACCAACCCAATTTTGTGAACGCGGTCGCCATTATAAAAACGTCATTGGCGGCAGAAAATCTAATAGGTCGCCTGCATATGATCGAGCGCACCGCTGGACGAAGGCGCGCCAAACGTTGGGGGCCACGAACCCTTGATCTTGATATCATTGATTATCATAGCCTGATCAAAACCCAGCGCGGCCAACACCAAAAGGCTCTGGTGTTGCCACACCCTGGCATTGCCGAGCGAAGTTTTGTGCTTGAACCAATCATGGAGATTGCACCGCTCTGGCGGCACCCCTTAACGCACAACACTGCGAAAGTTATGATTCGTAAACTATATGGCTTAAAGCCAATTTAAGCAGGCTCGTTCATCATATACCTTCGTAATAGATGGTGGATGTGATGAAATTAAAGTTTGCTGTGGGCCTTGTGGCCTTGGTGTTGGCGGGGCCTGCGATAGCCAAATCAGTTGCAATTACGCCAGATACGTTTTCGATTTTAGGGGGCATGAACGACACGCAAGTGGCCATGGCGGTGAGCCCGCAACAATTACCACATAATTATGCACAAGATGATGTGTCCGGTCCCAATCGTGCGATCATAGATTTCAGCACGGCATTGGCTCCAGGTTCAATTTTGGTGCGCACCGCAGAACGCAAACTCTATTTTATTCTACCGCAGGGCCAAGCCATTATGTACCGTGTGGGTGTTGGCCGTGAAGGTTTTTCATGGTCTGGCACCAACCAAATTAGCCGCAAAGCCACGTGGCCCGATTGGCGTCCGCCTGCGGTGATGATTAAACGCGAAGCTTTAAGGGGCCATATTATTCCAGACTTTATGGCCGGTGGACCGCAAAATCCTTTGGGCGCGCGTGCCATGTATATTGGCAGCACTGATTTTAGAATCCATGGCACCACGCAGCCGTGGAGCATTGGCCATGCTGTATCCTCCGGCTGCATACGCATGTTGAATGAGCACGTGATTGATCTGTTCAACCGCGTGCAGGTGGGTGCCAAAGTTGTTGTCGAATAATTTTTACAAATTATTTTAAACAAACATTCATCATAAACGCTCCCTTAACCAAGATGCGCCATTATCCAAATACTGAGTAAGTTTGTATTGGAGTTTGAGTATGCGTATCAGCGTGCCTGTTGCCCGCCTTGGTTCAACCACGGCTAAATTTGTGATCACCGCAGTTACGGCTGCTTTGTTGGCGGGTTGTTCTGACTCAATCGATCGCTTCTCACAAAATTACAACAACCCTTCGGATTCTGATCCAGTTTATACCGCGTCAGTTCCAAAGTATAAAAAGGTTGTGAAACCAAAATATGCAGCACCCAACGCGCTTGCGTATAATGAAGAAACAATAGTGCAAAGCCCCATTGCTAGCGCACCAATTTACAAAGCGAAAAAACAAGCCTTTGATTATACAACGAGCTATCAGAAGCCGTATAAGCAACCGAGCGTCGCTTTGAACTCTGTTCCTGAAGCACCCGTTTATAAAAAACCAACTTATGTGCAGCCGGTTATTGACGAACAACAAGCCGATGCTGAACCGATGGCTCCCGTTGCCAAAAAGCTTGTTTATAAGAAGCCCATTTTGCAAGCTGAAGCGTCTGTTGATGATGAGCAACAAGTGGCGATGGCCGCCCCTAAAACTGGATCAACCGTTCGCGTTGGCAGTGGCATGACTCTGTATTCGATTGCCAAGGCCAACGGCCTATCGGTGAAGCAACTGGCCGATGCCAATAACATTGCCGCACCGTACACTGTGTCGACCGGGCGTGTGCTTCGCATTCCTGGTTCACACTTGGCTGCCAAGTCTGTGCCGCTTGTGCAAGAAGAAGAACAGCAGCAAGCTCAAGCCCCTGTGCTCAAGTTGAAAGCTGCGGGCAACCACGTGGTTGCATCTGGTGACACATTGTTCTCGTTGGGACGGAAATATAGTGTTTCTCCCTTTGCGATCGCTGATTTGAATGGTTTGTCGCATAGCCGGGCCTTATCACTGGGACAAAAGCTTCGCATTCCGGGTGGAGCGAAGGCGCCAGCGGTAGCCCAAGCTGAGCCAACGGCCCAAGAAGAAATCGCCGATAATTCGGTTGATGCTCCACCAATCAAAAAGGTTGCACCTTTGGCGTTGCCGAAAGAACAAGCTGCGCCAGAGCAAGTTGCTCAGGCCGCAACCGATGCGCCAGCACTATCGATGCGCTGGCCAGTGAAGGGCAAAGTGATTTCAGAATTTGGCGCAAAGCCCAATGGCCTGAAAAATGAAGGCATTAACATTGCGGTGCCAGAAGGCACCAGCATTCGTGCTGCCGAAGGTGGCGTTGTGGCTTATGCTGGCAACGAACTTAAAGGTTACGGCAATCTCATCTTGCTTCGCCATGAAGGTGGTTATGTAACAGCCTATGCTCACGCCAAAACATTGAATGTTAAACGCGGCGATGTTGTAAAACGCGGCGATATTATTGCCATCTCCGGTCAAACCGGCGCTGTTCAAAGTCCACAGTTGCATTTTGAAGTGCGCAAAGGGGCCTCAGCATTGAACCCTTATAAATATCTCTCATCGTCAACAGCAATGAATTAATTCAAATACTAAAGCCAATCCCCTGCAAGGGTGCCCGGGTGTTACAACCCGGGTTTCTTTGTTTTAATACTTTCTCAACAGTCCAACCAGTTTGCCCTGTACGCGCACGCGGTCCGGTCCGAAAATGCGGGTTTCATAGGCGGGGTTAGCTGCCTCGAGTGCGATTGAAACACCTTTACGGCGCAAACGCTTCAGAGTGGCTTCTTCTTCATCGACGAGCGCCACAATAATATCACCATTCATCGCGGCATCACCTTTACGGATCACCACTGTGTCGCCATCAAAAATGCCCGCATCAATCATCGAGTCGCCTTTGACTTCGAGGGCGAAATGTTCACCGCCGCCCAGCATTTCCGGTGGCACCATAATGTTAGCGGTGTGATCTTGAATAGCAGAGATAGGAACACCCGCAGCAATGCGGCCCATCATGGGAATGGCTGTAGCGCGTGGGAATCCATCATTGGCGGCAGGCATGGGTTTCACTTTACCTAAAGAGCCTTCAATGACATTGGGCGTGAAGCCCGATTTTTTGTTCGACAGACTTGGCGAATGCGATTCTGGAAGTTTAATCACTTCCAAAGCGCGGGCGCGATTTGGCATACGCTTTAAAAACCCACGCTCTTCCAAGGCCACAATCAAACGATGCACACCAGATTTGGACTGCAAATCCAATGCAACTTTCATTTCTTCAAAAGACGGCGGCACACCTTCTTCTTTCAAGCGTTCATTGATGAACAAAAGCAATTCAAGCTGCTTGCGCGTGAGCATGGCGGTTTTCCTTCTTCGCGTCCTGTGAATCAGAACAAATCCAAAACATCTATAGCTGTTTCGCCTTCGTTCCGCAAGTGTTTGCGTTATGAGCCGTTAAAAATCGAGCAAAAGCACTGAAACTAGCTCGCCTACGGTAGCTGGTGGGGCATCAGCGTCTCGAATAATCAGGCAATCGGCATTGCGCAATGTGCGCTGCATCGACGAATCTTGTTTGCCAAAGGCTGTGGCGGTGCGGGTGCCATCTGGCGCGAATGACAGCGTGGCGCGCATGTAATCACGGCGGAAATCATTGGCGGGAAGGGCGGTGCCTAATCGCGCTTGCACCAAAGTTTGGTCGCCGCTCACACCTTGCATTGCTGCAACAAATGGCTTCAAAAAAATACGCGCGCAGACGAGTGCCGAAACAGGATTGCCAGGCAAGCCCATCACGCGCAATTTACCTTTGGTGCCAAACATAAAGGGCTTGCCGGGGCGCAAGGCAATTTTCCAGAAATCAATTTTGACGCCGCTTTTTTTCAAGGCCTCTTGCACATAGTCATGGTCACCCACTGATGCGCCACCCGTGGTGATGAGAATATCTGCTGTGCTGGCTTTTTTGATCGCGACCATTGTAGCTTTCAGCGTGTCGCCAATGATACCGAGGTTGATCACCTCACAGCCCCATGCCGAAGCCATGGCGGCAATTGCGTGGCTGTTGGAAGAAATGATTTGATCAGAGCGTGGTTTTTGCCCCGGCAGCACTAACTCATCGCCTGTGGTGAACAATACAAGGCGCGGCTTCTTCCGTACACGGACCATGGCCGCATTGCCTGCAGCGGCAAGGCCAATATCGCGGGCATTGAGTTTGGTGCTAGCGGGCACCAGAACATCGCCAGATTTGAAATCCAAACCAATCGGACGAATATTGCGACCTAGATCAGTTGGCGTGGTGACCAGCAGAGTTTTGCCATCAAGCTTTGTATTCTCTTGCATGACGATGGTGTCGGCACCCTTTGGCAGTGGCGCACCGGTTAAAATGCGTACCGCTTGATGGGGCTTCAAGGCGCCTTTGAAGGCATGGCCGGCAGCAGAAACGCCGACCAGATTTAACGGCTCTGAAATATCCACATGGCGCAACGCATAGCCATCCATGGCAGACGAGGCGAAAGGAGGCTGATGGCGGTTGGCTTTGATGGCCGTCGCCAGACTGCGACCCATAGCTTGGTCGAGTGGCACAAGTTCAGATGCTGACAGTTTAGCAGTGGCGAGAATGCGCGACAGGGCCTCATCAACAGGCATCAACGCCATGGTTCATTCCGCCTGAAAATGGCCCGACTTGCCACCGGATTTTTCGACAAGTTGCAAATCAGTAATTCTCATACCGCGATCCACTGCTTTCACCATGTCATAGAGTGTGAGGCAGGCGACCGAACAGGCGGTGAGCGCTTCCATTTCGACGCCCGTTTTACCTTCCACTTTAACAGTGGCTTCAACGTCAATCGCTCGATCGATGATCGCGAAATCCACACTCACTTTTGAAATCATCAATGGGTGACAAAGCGGAATGAGATCAGAAGTTTTCTTTGCAGCCATAATTCCAGCAAGGCGGGCAGTGGCCAGCACGTCACCTTTTTTCGCGTTGCCACTCGTGATGAGAGCCAGTGTTTCGGGCAGCATGAGAACGCGAGCGCGGGCCGTGGCACTGCGCGTGGTCACGTCTTTGGCGGAAACATCAACCATGTGGGCGTTGCCAAGGGCATCAAGGTGCGTGAGCTTGCTCATTTTTTAAGTATAGCATGGGTTGCGGCAGAAACATCGTCCTGTCGCATCAGGCTTTCACCGATGAGGAATGTGTTGACGTTGGACCGTGATACACGGGCCAAATCAGCTGGTGTGAACAAGCCACTTTCGCAAACAACCATCCGGTCCTTTGGCACCAGGGGTGCGAGGCGTTCAGTTGTTGCGAGCGACACTTCAAAGGTGTGAAGGTTGCGATTGTTAATACCGATCATTGGAGATTTCAATTTCAGAGCGCGAAACATTTCGGCTTCATCATGCACTTCGATCAAGACATCCATATTATGTGCGAAGGCTGCGGCTTCTAGTTCTGAAGCTAAACTATCGTCAATCATTGCCATGATGAGCAGTATGCAATCAGCACCCCAAGCGCGCGCTTCGGTCACTTGATAGATGTCGAGCATAAAATCTTTGCGCAATGCAGGAAGGGCACAAGCGTTTCGCGCGGCAGTAAGGAATTCTGGTGCGCCTTGGAATGAAGGTGTGTCGGTCAAAACAGAGAGACAAGCCGCGCCACCCTCAGTATAGGCTTTTGCAAGGGCAGGCGGATCAAAATCTTCGCGGATCAGACCTTTTGAGGGGCTGGCTTTTTTGATCTCGGCAATCAACGCATACTGACCGTGTGCAGTTTTGTTTTGCAGCGCTTTGTAAAAACCGCGTGGTGCAGATTGTCCTGCAATCTGTTCATGCAAAACCGATTCCGAAACTGTCTTTTTTGCAGCGGCTACTTCATCGCGTTTGTATGAAGCGATTTTATCGAGAATGGTGGACATTAGCTGTTTGAGACCTCAACCAGCCGCGCCAAGGCTTTGGCAGCAGCACCTGATTTGACAGCATCCCTTGCGGCAACAACACCGGATTTAAAGTCGGTGGATTTTCCAGCCACAACCAATGCCGCTGCCGTTGTCATCACAGCGGCATCACTGAATGCTGAGGGTTTTCCCGACAGCACTTCACGCAAAGCTTCGGCATTGTGGGCTGCGTCACCACCTTTTAAATCATCAGCATTTGAACGCTGTAATCCTGCGGCTTCAGGTGTTACTTCAAAATTGCGAATCTCGCCGTTTTTTAATTCTGAAATCCATGTAGTGCCGGACGGCACAATCTCGTCCATGCCGCCTTCGCCATAACAAATCCAGCAGGCATCGGAGCCAAGATTTTTCAAAACATGGGCGAGAGGTTCAACCCATGCCTTTGAATAAACGCCTGTAATTTGCCTTTTAGCGCCAGCAGGGTTGGAGAGGGGGCCAAGCAGATTGAATATCGTGCGCGTGCCAAGTTCGACCCGGCTGGGGCCAACGAATTTCATGGATGAATGATGCGCGGGTGCAAACATGAAACCTACGCCAGCTTCAGTGATACATTCCGAAATTTTTTCGGGTGCAACGTCTAATTTTACACCCAGCGCCATCAATACATCGGCAGCGCCTGACTTGGAGGACAAAGCACGATTTCCATGCTTGGCCACTCTCAATCCTGCACCCGCAGCAATAATCGCAGCACAGGTTGAAATGTTATAGGAACCAGAAGCATCGCCGCCCGTACCGACAATATCAATTGCATCAGTAGGGGCAACCACCCGTAGCATTTTTTCGCGCATGATTTCGACCGCACCGGTGATCTCATCTACTGTCTCACCACGCACCCGCAGAGCCATCAGGAAGCCAGCGATTTGCGAAGGTGTAGCATCACCAGACATCATGATATTGAAAGCTTCGCGGGCCTCACCACGCGTGAGCGGCGTGCCATTGGCGGCTTTGGCAATGAAGGGTTTCATGTCAGCCATTACTTCACCTTTGCCATTTCTAAAAAGTTTTTTAAAATTGCATGCCCATGTTCAGAAGCAATGCTTTCGGGGTGAAATTGCACGCCATGCACATTTAAGGTTTTATGTTGCAGTCCCATAATCAAGCCATCAGTTTCGGCTGTCACTTCGAGGCAATCTGGTAGGGTGGACTTGTCGACAACCAGCGAATGATAGCGCGTGGCTTTGAAATCATCCGGCACGTTTTGAAATACGCCTTTGCCTTGGTGTTCCACTGGAGATGTTTTGCCATGCATCTGCGAAGGTGCACGCACGATGTTGCCACCAAACGCTTCGCCAATGGCTTGCAAGCCGAGGCACACACCGAAGACCGGTATTTTGCCTGCTGCTTCTTTAACCAGATCAATGATGATGCCCGCCTGTGAGGGCGTGCCGGGGCCGGGGGAGATAACAATGGCCGTGGGGCGGGCTGAGATCACTTGGCCCACACTTATTTTATCATTGCGATGCACTACAGTTTCAGCGCCAAGGTCACCTAAAAAGTGATAGAGGTTCCAAGTGAAGC
>JANPGD010000130.1:0-2002 GCA_031423845.1 Hyphomicrobiales bacterium
ATTGGATCAAGCTATTGGCTACCTGACTCCGAAGCTTCATCACTTGCCATTGACGGGTTCACAGTAAGACTAGTGAAATAAATTTCATGTGTTGCGTTAGCTAGATTCTCAACCGTGCCGCTTTTTAGATCGAGACCTAACTCAACTTTGGTCCTTTCAAATATATAGTATGGTTCGAGCTCACGAGCAGTCAGCATTATTACGCGGCGCATCCATGGTTTTGAATTCAACGTCTTTGCGAGTTCAATTTCATCGGCGCTAAAAGGTGCAAGCTTCGCCAACAAAACGAATACGTCAAAACGATTTTTTGGAAATGCGTCAGCGACCTGCCTCAAATGGTCAATATCGTTTGCATCGATTTCGCCACCTGCGTCTTTGCATTCGCCAATTATGAGCGAAGTTTTATCTGAGTGCGGCGTCTTTGTTAGAACGCAGAAATCTGTTTCACACTTTGGCAGGTCCGCTCCATCGATTTTGGGGAGGAGATCATACGAAATACCAAAGATGCAATCGCTCCTGAACCCCATGAGGTTAACTGAAAGTTGCTGAAGCAAGAGTGCAACAGGGATAGCTCCCTGTGTATTTTTTTCGAGACCTAGTACGCCGCTGCGCCGATATGCATAACCTTCTTCGACAAGTTGCCGTGTGGCATCAAATTCATTACCACATAATGGGCAGACCGACTTTTGGTGTAGTGCATCAAGTGTTGTCCAACTCGTTAGCGCACAGGCTGGACACTTTAGGTCCGCACCAATCCTAAAAAGACCCTTTTCAACAAGGTGGCTAAACACCATGGGCGGTGTCAAATCAGTTCGATGATCACGAGGCTCAATGTAAAGTTTTCGGTGGTCTGCAAAGCTTGACCCTGTAACTTGGTCAGTTGAACCTATGATCTGTATAGCGCCCTTTTTAGTGAACGACTGATTAGGTGTGTAGGTCTTTATTAGCTTGCGGACACCGGGGATTTTGAACGCGCGGGTGCCGTCGACACCGCCCATGCGGGTGATGAGCTGCCGAGTGATCAGACCGCTGCTGCTTGGCTTGGCTGAAAATCCTCCGAGATTAAATATCTGTTCAATCAATGCAGATGTGGACAGTGCTTGAAGGCTTATGTCCTGATCAGCCGCATCAATAATCACTCCGACACTGTCTCGCTCTAGGCGCAAAGTGCTATAGTCATGATGCATTGCGCGGGCGGCGAACTCATTGAGTTCCGGAATGCATGGCGGCTGAAACGTATAGTCGGCACCGTCGGTTAGTATGCCGCTTAACGATATCGAGGCCACCAAGTGTTGCTGATAGAATCTTGTGTCGCCGGAAAAAGGCTTATCCTTTAGGGCAAACTGGACCCGAGGACGAGCAGAGCCTCCTCCCAAGACACCGAGTGATGATTCCTTACCAAAATGCATAATTTGAGGACGAATGTTGAGACCATTCCAACTTCCTTCTCTCAATGTGCACAAAATATAGCCGTGTTGTCCTGCAACTTCTTTGGCCTGTTCCGCGAACTCATCTCGCGACCAAATTGCTGGCTTGCGGTGAAACTCATCCAAGCCAAACAATCGTGCAATAAGGCGCTCTATATATAGCGATTGAAATTCGGCCACTCGGTCTCGGTGAGCAAAATCTAAGAAGTGGAGCTGCACACCACACGCTCGCAAATTCCAGAAGTTGATCAAATCAGTTCCGCTGCTGGCATCGCCCACATACAGACCCGGGTAAATCCAGTTGGAGTTGTAAGCGTTGTGCGGAATAAGTCTGTGCCGGTTAAGATAGGCGATTGTGGGGTGGTCAAGAATAGTTGGCGGTAAGACGGCTTTTGGATTGATGACAATGTCAATTGCTGTTGTCGCCTGAGAAACGAACTTGTCGTAGTCAAGCCCGATTTCTGTCGCGTCGGGAAAACCACCGAACTGGGCAAGAAATGCATCGGCCAGTGGATCATCAGGTGCCCAGCGCGGAACACGAAAACCAGCGTTCACAAGAGTTTTCCACTCAGCGG
>JANPGD010000131.1:0-24144 GCA_031423845.1 Hyphomicrobiales bacterium
GCATTTCAATGCGTAACAGGCATAGGCCTTGGTGTAGACCAGCGGCACGTTGATACCTTTTTTATCGAGACCTGATGTTCCAGTGAAATCAGAAATAATGCGGTCGCTCAGAATCTCCAATTTCACTTTAAGTTCGATGGGTTTATCAAAACCATCAATAGTCATCGCACCTGTTGCGGTTGATCGCGGAAGGGCGGCAATGCGCTCCAATGTGGCACGGCGCGAATTATCTAAAATGAAATGACTGATGCCTGCCAGGTCAGTGAGTTCAAACTCATTCATCATCTCAATCAAACGGCGATGCCCTATTTCATTGCACGTAGCCAGCGCATAGATATCACCCACAAGCTGATCAGGCTCACGCACATTGCCGCGCACGATTTTTATCAGTGTCGCATCAACAACACCCCGTGTCGCGAGTTTCATAATTGGAATATAGAGACCTTCCTCATAAACGCTGGCGGCATCGGCACCAAAACCACGACCCCCAATATCGACAATGTGTGCCGTGCAAGCGAAGAAGCCAACGTGAACGCCTTTATGAAAAGACGGTGTGACTACCGTTATATCATGCAAGTGGCCAGTGCCTTCCCAAGGGTCGTTGGTGATATAAACATCGCCTTCAAAAATATTTTCGCGCCCGATACGGCGAATGAAGTGAGCCACAGCATCTGCCATAGCATTCACGTGGCCAGGTGTGCCAGTCACCGCTTGAGCTAGCATTTGTCCAGCAAGATCATAGACCCCCGCCGACAAATCTCCCGCTTCACGCACTGATGTCGAGAATGCCGTGCGGATGAGCGCTTGCGCCTGTTCTTCCACCACGGAAATGAGGCGGTTCCACATGACTTGATGGGCGACAGTTGTTGTCATGGGCTAAGCCTTCCGCGTGAGATCAATTGTGCCATCCGCCTGCGCGACGGCGTTGCGACTGGACGGCACGATGATGGTGGTTTCGTCTTCGGTGATGATGGCTGGGCCTTGCACTGTTTGCCCTGCTTTCATTGTACTACGATGAATAACATTAGCTTGGACTATTCTTGAAAGCCCTGCATCAAATAATGTCCGTGTACTGAGTATTTTAGCCGTAGATGCTTTTGGCAGCACGCCCAAAGGCACTACCTTCTCGGTCGGTGTGATGGCATTCACGGCCCACACGGTGATTTCAATTTCCATACCTTCTACGGTACGACCAAATAGGGCGGCATAATCGGTTTCAAATAATTTTTGGAACGATGCCCTATCAGGATTTAGGGCCTGGTCGGCGCTCAGCACAATGGGGATTTCCCAACCCTGGCCTTTGTAACGCATGTAGGCTTTGAACTCAGCATTGATGGGGGCCACCGCATCGCACGAACGCACAAAGCCTGTGGCTTCTTTTTCTAAATCGGCCAGCAGAGTTTTGATTACGTCCGGCGCAAATTGCGAAAGCTTCATATAAACACTGCGATTGGCTTCAAAGCTGAAGGGTGCCCGCAAGAAGCCGATGGCGGACCCCACACCAGCACCTTGTGGCACCAACATGCGAGCGATGCCGAGTTTCTCACACAAGCGGCCAGCATGAAGTGGTGCAGCGCCGCCAAATGCGATCATCGTGTAGTTTGATAAGTCTTCACCATTTTCCACAGCATGAACCCGCGCCGCATTGGCCATATTTTCATCGACCACCTCAGCCAAGCCAAAGGCTGCAGTTTGCGCATCCATGTCCAAAGTTTTTCCGAGTGCCGTTTCTAAGGCGAGAACAGAACTTGCAGTGTTGAGTTTGATCGAACCCCCAGCAAAATTATCGGGGTCAAGCTTGCCTAAGACCAAATCCGCATCCGTCACCGCTGGCTTCAATCCGCCACGGCCATAACAGGCCGGACCTGGTTCGGAGCCTGCACTTTCCGGCCCTACTCTAATTTGCCGCATGGCATCGACATGGGCCAGCGAGCCACCGCCAGCACCTATCTCCACCATGTCAATCACTGGAATCGAGATTGGCATTCCAGAACCTTTTTTAAACCGATAAGTGCGCGCCACTTCAAACACACGGCTGGTTTTGGGGGTTTGATTTTTGATCAAGCAAATCTTTGCCGTGGTGCCGCCCATATCAAAAGACAGAACTTTGTTGAGGCCAAATCGCGCTGCGATATTGGCGGCAAAAACAGCACCGCCTGCGGGGCCAGATTCAACCAGCCGCACCGGAAAATCAGCGGCACTTTCAATTGATATAATGCCACCACCGGAATGCATGAGGAAAATTTTGCATGTCACTCCTTCTACACCAAGACGCTCACCCAATCGGCTGAGATAAGATTTCATCAGCGGCTTAATGTAAGCATTGGCCACCGTGGTGTTGAAGCGCTCATATTCACGCATCTGTGGTGAAACTTCTGACGAGAGCGAGATCATCACGCCCGACAATTTTTCCAACAGCACGTCGCGGATCATTTTTTCATGGGCATCATTCAAATAAGAATGGATAAGACCAACGGCCACTGAAGTGTACCCAGCAAGGCGTATATCTTCGACCACACGCTCCACATCGGCGCGCTCAAGTGGCACCAACACATCACCCTTGGCGCTCACCCGCTCCAATACCATAAACCGGCTTTGGCGCGGCAGCAGCGGCTCTGGCAAAACCAAATTCAAATCATATTGTTCAAAGCGCGACTCTGTGCGCATCTCGATCACATCACGAAAACCCTGCGTGGTGATCAGTGCCGTCTTGGCGCCGCGCCGCTCAATGAGTGCATTGGTAGCCAGTGTAGTTCCATGGATAATCTGCGTGATTTGAGATGGTGCAATCCCACCCTTCGCGCAGACCTGTTTCATTCCGTCAATAATAGCCGCTTCGGGTGCGGCATTGGTGGTGAGAATCTTTGCTGAAAATTGAGTGGTGCCCAGTTCCAAAACCACGTCGGTAAACGTGCCGCCTATATCAACACCGAGATGAATAGATGGGGAGTTCATGGGGGCAACCTTGGTTGGGGTCAAATTTTCATCTAAATTAAATAAGACTGAAGATAGCGTCCAATGATTTAGATGTATTCAGAAGATAATAAATCTTTATCATCTATTTGTGATGGCTCGCCACCTGTTGGCCTAATTCTGCGGCTCGTTTTATCAAACTACTGGGCGGCGAATGCGCGTAAGAAGCCGTGAAGAGCAAGGGAGTTGGCACCCATTTATAGGGCAGCCTTGTTAAGGCAGCGGATTTCAAATGCAACTGCACCATGGGCAACGGAATAGTGGCGATGCCTAATCCGTCAATGGCCATTTGCAGACATGCAGCTAGGTTGTTACTGGAAACAATGCGCACAGGACCCGTAAAATTTTCTCTGAAATGGGCTGTCACTTCCACATACGATCGTGTGTTCCTTGCGTGACAAAGGATAGTGTGTTCAGCTAGCTGATTGATTGTCTTAAACGCGCCCTTGAGTTTTGGTGAAGCCACCCAAACCATAGCGGCGGAACCCAGTTCAATATTATTGATATTATAATCGGTGATCGGGCCATTGAGGAATGCCAAATCGATGCCGCGCTCCACTAATTCGCGGCGCAAGTTGATGGAAAGATCCACCGTCAGTTCTACTGCCAGATGGGGAAATTCAGATTTCAATTTTTTAAGATAATCGCGTAACCAAGTTTGAGCAATCATCTCGGTCACCGCCAAACGCAAGACACCCTGCTGATCACCTACTCTACCAGACTGAGCGGAGAATTCTTCAGTGGCTACCAAAACTCGCTCGGCATAACTTAACAACTCTTGGCCTTTTGGCGTGAGGGTGACAGAGCCTGCGTCACGCTCGAAAAGCTTCACATCTAAGGCGGATTCCAACTCTGCTATACGCACCGAGATATTTGGCTGAGTGGTGTTCAACCTTTCAGCGGTACGACGAAAGCTGCCAAGCTTGGCAACCCAAACGAAAGTTTCAAGCTGTTTGAGATTCCATTGCAAATTTTGAAGTCCTTAAGATGTCTATTATTGCGTTTTTCTTGGCTTCGTGATGTAGTTTTCAGCATGACTGAAAAAACTCTACCCGAACGCAGTTTGGAGCGGAAGAAGCGTGAGGCTGCCGCTTTGAAGGCTAATCTTAAACGGCGCAAGGAACAGGCAAAGCCTAAGCTTGAGTCCAAAGATTCAATGGGGAATGAAAATGGTTAACTTAAAAGGCATTGTTCATACCATTTATGTTGTGTTGATGTTGGTGTGCTGGGTGGCAGCCATCGGCCTATTAATATGGCAAGGCTGGGGTTGGTTCAGTACAGGCAGTTGGAGCAGTATTCCGGTGGAAGCAGCATTTTCACGGTTTGGCGGCATGCCACAGGGCTTTGAGTTTTACTCTAACGTGGCATTAGGCGTGATTGCCAAACAATCATTGGCGCTGGCTTTGGCGTTACTGGGCGGTTTATGCAGTTTTATTGCAAAAATCACTGACTGACTGGCACGTCGATTTCGGTTGCCCCAATGCGGCCTTTTATGCTTGTTACGGCTCAAATTTGTAGCATTTGGCAAGGACATTGATTCATGGATCGAATCCGCATTCGCGGTGGCAATAAACTCAACGGTGTGATTGATATTTCGGGGGCGAAAAACGCAGCTTTGCCGCTGATGATTATTCCTCTGCTCACACCAGACACTGTGACCCTCCATAACGTGCCACGACTGGTGGACGGGATGCGGTTGCAGCGCATTTTGCAGAACCATGGTGTTGATATTACCACAGCTGGAAAACGCTCTGGCCAGCATGGCGCAGCAGGCGAGACGCTGAAAATTTCTGCCAAGACGATTATTGACACAACTGCACCTTATGATCTCGTTTCTAAAATGCGTGCATCATTTTGGGTGTTAGGCCCGCTGATCGCACGCATGGGCGAAGCCAAGGTTTCGCTGCCAGGCGGTTGCGCCATTGGCACGCGTCCGGTGGATATGCACATTATGGCTATGGAAAAGCTGGGTGCTGAATGTGTGATCGAGCAAGGCTATGTGATTGCCAAGGCCAAGAAGGGTCTCAAAGGCGGGCATATTTCATTCTCGAAAGTCACCGTGGGTGCAACTCACGCGGCTTTGATGGCTTCGGTTTTGGCCCATGGCGACACCGTGATTGAAAACTGTGCGACTGAACCTGAAATTACCGACGTTGCAGAGTGTCTCGTAAAAATGGGTGCGAAGATTGATGGCATTGGCACACGCACTTTGAATATCACGGGCGTTAGCAGCTTGCATGGCGCAGAACATACAGTCGTTGCGGACCGCATCGAGACTGGCACTTATGCCATGGCCGTGGGCATGACGGGCGGCGATGTGCTGCTGCGCGGTGCGCGTGCTGATACGATTGAAAATGTGATCCTCACAATGCAACGCGCTGGTATTGATGTGTCCATCACCAATGATGGCGTGCGCGTGAAGCGCAATGGTTCTGGCATATTGCCAGTTGACGTGACCACTGACCCCTACCCCGGTTTCCCAACCGACATGCAAGCGCAGTTTATGGCTTTAATGACTATGGCCAAGGGCAAGAGCCACATTCGCGAAACGATTTTTGAAAATCGCTTTATGCATGTGCAGGAATTGGCCCGCCTTGGTGCAGACATTCACATGCATGGTGACATGGCCGAAGTGCGTGGTGTGACCAAGCTTACGGGTGCTGATGTGATGGCGACGGATCTTCGTGCATCCGTATCACTGATCATTGCAGGCCTCGTGGCTGAGGGTGATACCATGCTGCACCGGGTTTATCATTTGGATCGTGGCTTTGAAGCGCTCGAAGAAAAGCTGCAAGGTGTGGGTGCCGATGTGACGCGGTTGACCGGAGACTGATGATCTATGTTGCGGTTGACGGCTCAAGATAGTGATGATCTGGCGGTGATCTCTGCGCAAATGCAGGATGCTGTGTTGAAGCTTGGCGATGTGAGTTTCAACAGCAAACGCCGCCGCTTTGCTTTTGTGGCCAATCGCTTTGCTTGGGATGCAGCACCTGAAAAATTACGTCGCCGTGCGGGCTTACATTTTGACAGTGTGCTTTCAGTGAAGCGCTCTGGTTTTGCCAATGCCGGACGCGATACCATTCTCTCTTTATTGTCGATCACTTTCACGCCTACGCAATCACCTTCCGGATTTGTAACGCTGGCATTCTCTGCTGGTCACTCCATTCGGCTAGATGTCGAATGTTTGGAAAGCACCATGGCTGATCTTGGCCCAACCTGGTCCACTGACCATCAGCCAGACCACGCAGGCTGACATGACGGCTCGCAACAATCGCCTTAGCAGTGTTGATATTGATGATAGCATTGGCCACAGCCCCTCGCCCGAGGCTGAGCAAGATCGCAAAATGGCGATCCATGATTTGCTGGAATTCAATAGCTTCAGCCTGAGCAATGGCATTGACGGGCCTTATGCGCTTCGCCTCTCAAGTATTGACAGTCGTTTGATTTTTGATGTGCGCGGGCATGATGAAAAGTCTTTCGCAATTGGACTATCGCTCTCTCCCTTCCGGCGCATCGTCAAAGATTATTTTCAGATTTGTGACAGCTATAATATGGCCGTCAAAGGCTCAAACCCACAGCAGATTGAAGCTATTGATATGGCCAGACGCGCCTTGCACAATGACGGCAGTTCTTTGCTGCAAGAGCGACTTTACGGCAAAGCTGAAATGGATTTTGACACCGCACGCCGCCTGTTCACTTTGGTGTGCGCCCTTCTGTGGCGCAGCGCATGAGCAAGCCCCTGCCCAGTGCGATTTTATTCGCGTGTACGTTGAACGCCATTCGATCACCGATGGCTGCAGCCATAATGCATCATTATCACGGTCACAAAGTCTATGTGGCATCTGCAGGCATTGCCGCTGGTGATCCCGACCCGTTTGTAGGTCTCATCATGGATGAGATCGGCATCGATCTCAAAAAACACCGCCCGCACAGTTTTGAGGATTTAGAGGATTCGGCTTTTGATTTACTGATCACACTTTCACCGGAAGCGCAGAAGCGCGCCGAAGATATGTCGCGCACAATGGCCATTGAAGTTGAGAATTGGCCGATCCAAGACCCTTCACACGTTATGGGTTCGCGCGAACAGATTCTCGATAGTTACCGCACTGTGCGAAATGATTTGGTCAAGCGGATTATAGCGCGGTTTCCGCCCACCTAGAAATCTGAGGCGCCACATGAGAGACTTCTCTGATTCTGCGAAGGGCGAATGCCGCTAGAAGCCATTTCTGAGAAATTGCGGCTTTCCCGTTTTGTTGCGAATCTGCACTTCACTCACGCGGCCGGGGGGCTCGCGCTTTTTGTGGACACTGTTTCTGCTGGAGGCGTTTATCACTTGTGGCGCATCAAAAACGATAGTCCTGATGACTATCTGAACATCAGATCTTCATTGTCAATTGCAGTCAGCTGTTTTGCGTCGGTATCGGAATTGGCTGACAATGAATGGACAATCTGAGGATTCATTTCGCGATCATAAATTGATACTGGGCCAAGTTTTTTTATAGCTTGTTTGAGATTGATTTTGGTGCCCACAAAATCCACCATAACCCGACAAGCCACCTGAGCATTGGCAGAACGCGTAAGAGCCATTCCTTGTAGTGCGGGCGCGCAATAGGTGAATGAACGGTCAATGGTGATCAGGCTGATTTGGTTTGATCTTTTGTTTTTGCCAAGAAGATAAATTTCCTGTGCGGTGGCTAGGACAACACCATTGTGTTTTCCGCGGGCCAGACAAATTTTTGGATTAGACAACGACGGGTTTAAGGAGAGCCGTGTAAAGCGGCTCATACCATTATTGTTTGTTACTTTCATTAGAGCTCGGATCAGAAAATTACGGTTTTGGAGAGGAAAATAGCAAAAGTAATAGCCCTCTTTGAGCACGTCGGGGTCAGGTTTCAGGTGTGGAATGATTGAGCGAAGCATAGTCTCAAAATCATTCGCTTCGGCAAATTCGGAAGCCCGAACAGGAAGTGCCGTCGCAACGTCCTGGAATAATTCCACCTCGCTAACACCGAGAAACTCACTAATACGGCCCAGCGTTCGTGAATTTGGCAGAATTTGACCCGCTAAATACTTGTTAAATTGCTGCCGGTTGATGCCAATGCCACGGCAAACCTCAGCAATTGATGCAAACGCCGAGCAATGTCGGCGTAAATTTGTAGCGAAAATATCGTAGATGCCCATCACGACTCCGTCCCATATGGCTTTATCATGGCACCACCAGTTGGCAAGAGCTTGATTTTAGCGGCGTTACGGTCCATGGAGTGCGCAGAAACTACTCATATTCAAAGGTACCTAATGGCGAAAGAAGAACTGCTGGAGTTTGAAGGCACTGTTGCCGAACTTCTGCCTAACGCAACGTTTCGTGTGGCGTTAGATCACAACAAGCATGAGATCATTGCTCACACCTCAGGCAAAATGCGCAAAAACCGCATTCGCGTGTTGGCGGGTGACCGTGTGATGGTGGAAATGACGCCCTATGATTTGACCAAGGGCCGCATCAACTATCGGTTTAAATAATCTTGGTCGAAATTCGAGCCAAACTTGTTCTCGCCAGCGCCTCACCGCGTAGGCTTTCTTTGCTTGACCGGATTGGCTTGCCGCCCGATCTTCTCAATCCTGCTGATATTGATGAAACACCTTTAAAGCGCGAAACTCCACGCAGGCTTGCCATTCGTTTGGCCGAGGGCAAAGCCGACAAAGCAAAAGATGCGCCGTTGGTTAAAGGTTTGGGAGATGGTGTCTATATTCTCTCTGCCGATACGGTTGTGGGCCTTGGGCGTCGTATTTTGCCAAAGGCAGAGACTTACCAAGACGCCAAGGATTGCCTGACGCTATTATCGGGCCGTTCTCACTGGGTTTATTCCGCCGTGTGCTTGCTGGGGCCAGATGGAAAAAAAACTACTCGCTGTTCTGAAACCAAAGTTCGCTTCAAGCGCCTGTCGCGCGACGATATTGAGACCTATCTAAAAAGCGATCAGTGGCGCGGCAAAGCGGGTGGATATGCTATTCAAGGCCGTGCTGAAGCTTTTGTGCGCTACTTAGCAGGTTCGCATTCCGGAGTGATTGGGCTTCCGCTCTATGAAACGGTGACACTTTTGCAGGGGGCTGGTTTTCCGGTTTATCATAACTGGATGACGCAAACCTCTGATATGATTTAAGATCATGGTTGAACCCATTGTTTTGCATCCCCGCAAGCCCTGCGCCATTTGCAAAAAACCATCACAGCCGAAATTTCATCCGTTTTGTTCAAATCGCTGCACGCAAGTCGATCTGAACCGCTGGTTGGGCGGGAATTATGTTATCCCGGCTGCCGAAAGTGAACCTGATGAAAGCTCTGACGAAGAGTAATCCACACGGAAAATTGCCGTTCGACCTTTGAGACATTCACGCCTAAGCTCCTCCCGTAATTGTGTGATCCAGCAAAGATTGGACACCCTCAACAATACCGCTTCTGGGAGGGAGCAATAAAATGGCAACAGCGACAAACATGGCTATGTCGAGGGACGAGAAATTCGTCATCTTCGCATCGTCCACCGGCACCGTTTTCGAATGGTATGATTTTTACCTCTACGCAACTTTGGCTCCGTTTTTTGCGGCGCTGTTTTTCCCATCCGGCAATGATACGGCTGCTTTGCTTTCAGCATTTGCAACTTATGCTGCGGGCTTTTTGGTGCGCCCGTTTGGCGCTTTAGTGTTCGGTCGTTTGGGCGACATGATCGGCCGAAAATATACGTTCCTTGTCACCATGATGGTGATGGGTCTTGCCACGTTTGCGGTTGGTCTTTTGCCAACCTTTGCAACCATCGGCTGGCTTGCTCCCGTCTTGCTCGTCGGGCTTCGCCTGCTGCAAGGCTTGGCGCTGGGTGGTGAATATGGTGGTGCTGCAACTTATGTGGCTGAACATGCACCCAATGGCAGCCGTGGTTACTCAACAAGTTGGATACAAACCACAGCCACAATCGGCTTCTTCTTGTCACTCATGGTGATTTTGATTTGCCGCAACACGCTTTCAACTGCTGATTTTGCAAGTTGGGGTTGGCGTATTCCTTTTATCGTATCGGCATTCCTTTTGATCTTCTCCATTTGGATCCGTTTGAAGCTGAATGAGTCACCTGTGTTTCAACGCATGAAATCTGAAGGCAAGGCTTCAAAGTCTCCGCTGACTGACTCGTTTCTTAAAGCCCCCAACAACAAATATGTTTTGTTGGCTTTGCTGGGTGCAACCATGGGCCAGGGTGTTGTTTGGTATACGGGTCAATTCTATGCGCTGTTCTTTCTCACCATTTCGCAGAAGGTTGATTTTCAAACAGCCTATATTCTAATCGCTATTTCATTGGTGATCGGAACACCATTCTTTGTGTTCTTTGGTTCCCTGTCGGACAAAATTGGCCGCCTCAAGATTATTCTTGCTGGTTGCTTGATTGCAGCTCTCACCTATTTCCCACTGTTTGGTTGGTTGGCAGAGGCTGTGAACCCTGATCTTGCGGCTTACCAAGCCAAATCTAAGATCACAGTTTCAGTTGATCCAGCGCAATGCCATTTCAATGTGTTTGTGGGGCCTTGGTCTAAGTTTGGTGACTGTGACAAAGCGAAAGACTTCCTGACAAAATCAGGCTTGTCATTCACTTCAGTTGCTGGTGCAGCAGGGTCTGTTGCTTCAATTGATATTGATGGCACTAAAGTTGAAGGATTCTCGCCTTTTGCTTGGTCAAAGGCCCTTGCTGATTCAGGCTATCCATTGCTGAAGATCGCATCTTCGAGCATTGACCTTGATAAAGCGGGTGCGGATGCTCTGGTACCTTTGCAAACAGACAAGAAAACAGCTGATATTATGAAGCTGCTTTCTGATGCGCGCATGGCCAAGGATGCAACATTGAAGAAAATGGCGGCTATCGCCAATGTCGATGGTGTTGTGGTTGCTGCCGATGGTTCAGCCAAAGTAGCTGTCAGCGAAGTGGCTGCTGGCAATGCCGACAAAGCCAAGATCAATTGGCCAAAAGCTATTGCGATCCTCACTTTGATGATGCTCTATGTCACCATGGTTTACGGACCGATTGCTGCATTCCTCGTCGAAATGTTCCCAACCAATATCCGCTATACTTCGATGTCTTTGCCCTATCACATCGGCAATGGCTGGTTTGGCGGCATGTTGCCATTGTTGGCCACAGCAATCGTTGCGTGGACGGGGAACATCTATGCAGGCCTGTGGTATCCCGTGGTGATCGCGTTGATCACTGTGGTTATTGGCTTCCTGTTCCTGAAAGACACTAAGGACGTGGATATTGCTAAATTCTAACTGCTAAAACTTCACTTGAAACCCCGCTTTGTTGCGGGGTTTTTTTTGTGCATTGGGGAGTTGCCATGGCGCATTGGTTTGCCTATACAGCCCTCACCAAAGAAAGCCCGAGTAGCTCAGTTGGTAGAGCAGCGGATTGAAAATCCGCGTGTCACTGGTTCGATTCCGGTCTCGGGCACCATTTTTTTCCTTGATTTCATTGATCGGTTTCAATTTTCATTCCTTGAGCGATTTAGAGGTTTGACACTTTTTCAAAAGGGTTTGACAACTTTTGTTCGACGCTTGTTCAATTCGACGTCAAAGTTCTCAATAATGGCATTCACTTTTTGTGTTCTGTTTGCTCGTTTAGAATAGTGGTGCGCCATCTGCGATGTCTCGTGCCCAAGTATGTCGGCGATAGATTGAGGGTCGTATCCCATTTCAGCAAGAATGGTCCCAACAGTGTGCCTTAAACCCTTGAGCGTGAGCCCTGCAGCAATTTGCTTGCTTTCCACCAACTTGCCTTTGTGGCGTGTCCATGAGGCACTAAAGCCTGATACAGTCCAAGGCTTGCCATAGCTATTTGCACACAACGTGATTGCGGAATGTTTCGGTGCCTCTTCAAGCGCTGACACCACATCGGCAGGTAGATTGAACCACACTGCGCCATCCGTCTTGCCTCGTTTAGTGTCGAGTTTCCCATCCTTAATGGCCGAACGCACCAACTTAATCGCGTCCTGTGGATCAAGGCCGCAATACATCATCAAAGCGATTGGCAACTTCATGTGAGCCGGTAGCGAAGTCATCACAATTTCTCGTTCACTATCGGTCCACGGCCTATTGGCTTGCGGTGTACCCTTTGGCCTCTTTATGCTCTTGATATGCAGCGCAGGATTGGCGACTAAATATCCGCGCTCCAGTCCCCACGCAAAAACAAGAGCCATGACAGTTCGAACATAATTGCCTTGCCTTCTGCCTCGAACCTGAACCGCCTTGTCTCGAATATTCACAACGAGTGAGGGCGTGAACCGAACAAGTGGTGTGTCGCCAATCGGCTTCAAATAGTCAAAACATTTTTGATAGTCCGACCGTGTGCGCGGTGCCAAATCTTGAAACGCCGGGTGGGCACGGTATTTTGATATCAACAAACTTAGAGTGCCCGGTTTTGGTTCAACGGCTTTGCCCAACGTTGCTATTCGTTGGCATTCAGCAATAAACTCTAGTGAACCAATTGGCGATTTCACAAGGTCAATCGGCGTTCCTGATTTGCGGTGGTAACAACGTGGTGTTCCATGCCTATCAGCGAATATCTTAAACCCTTTGACCTTGATAAATGTCATCATCCCAACTTTTGTAAGATTGAAGCATCGCTATCCTGTGCGTCGCCTTTCAATCCATCGATCCAACTGTCGAGGTCGCGGATATCGTATAGTTGCGAGCCGTTGGGCATTTGCATTGGTGGAACACTACATTGTGTCGAAAAGTGTCGCGAGGGAATGCCGCAATATTCAGCCGCATCACGCGAGGTAAGCATTCTCCGGGGTGAAGTTCTGATATTCAGCGTTGCTGAGTTCATGACTTGCTCACTTGAGATTTCAGAACCTCTTGTTCAATTTGCGATCTAAAATCCTCAACATGGAACACAATAGACATTAAAGGTTTGTCACTTACTGGTGCCCCATTGACCCACACTGAATCGGCATTTTTGCCAATGTTTATCCAAATTTCCTTTGCCAACGGATTGCCTTCTAAAACCTCTCTTGCGCTGCACGCGCGACTTGCGGCGAGTGGTAAATTCAAACCAAACTTCAAAAGGCTGCCCATGACTGTCAAGCCAAACAATTCAACGAGATCGAAAATGCGAGGCTTTCCGATTTCAACCGAGGACCGAGGAACATAATAGTTCCTTGAAACAGCTTCGTTGAATTTGATATTTGAAACCTCGGCGATCTTCATTGCCAAGGAAGTGGAAATTTGCATTTTGATCACATCCTCTAACATATTGAACACTCAATACCACAGAGGTATGGAGTAGTCAATAGGATGTGCGCCGAAAGGCAGTTCAGTGAATCGGGAACTCTACTCCGGCCGCTACCAATTCGGGATTTTCTGAACGCCACCGCTGCTCTGCAGCGGCATAATATTGAGCTAGCGTTGGTGCATCGGCCAAGGCCTGCAGGTGGATATTTGGCAACCTTGCAAAACCATTTCGTTTTTCAAAAAGAACAATTTTTAAAAAGACTTCAACGGCGCTCTTTGCTTCCAATTCAGTCCAGCCGCGCTTCAGCAGAATATTATAGGTGTCTCGCACCTCTGCATCGTTGCCAATCAAATAGACCGCAATTTCCGAGCTTAATCGCGCAACACCCTGAGTCAGTTCTTTGTGATAATTCATTGGTTCACACTCGCGGTAAATTTCTGCATCAGTGCGGTCGCGTATCTTCTATTTTGATAAACAAGGTGGATCAAAGCTTTGAACTGATCATCGTTCAAGCTGAATGTCCTGAAACCAAAAGGATCATACTTTGCAATTTTGCCAAAAGTTTCTTCGACAAAAAGTGTCGTGCAAATTGCTGCCGCATCGACATCGTTAATTTCAGTTTCCAAGTCGAATATATTACAAGGATGCTTTTTTGACGTGGATGGTCTATTGAGAGATTCAGCCATGATGGCCTCCTTGTTGTGGTTAGGGCCGGAAGAAAGGTTGCACTTTCTTTCGGCTCGAATATCTGTTAAACGGTAATTATGGTAAAGTCAATATCCGTTAAACGAAAAATGCGAGGACGCCCCTCCACCGGCGTTGACCCGCTCGTAGGTGTACGCTTCCCGAAAGAGGATATTGCGGCAATTGATGCTTGGGCAAAGGCCAATGACGCTCCATCGCGCTCGCAAGCCATCCGTCGCTTGGTTGAATTGGGGTTGAAGGTGAAATGATGGGCATTCACAAACCGCTAACTATCACGAAATGTGACCGTTAGCGGCGATTTCGAGACGCTATTATAGACAGTTTGGATTGCCAGTGGCGAGCCTGCTGCATCATAGATTCTGGCGATGTAACGCCAATGCTTGTCGACTCTTTCATGTCTATGTCGAATATGTCAATTGACGGATCATCAATCAATAATCGGAGCGTCACGAATGTTGGCTGTTCGTGAGTAGTTTTTGATCCGGATAGGCTCCCAACGGCTCCACCAAGAGGGCCCGCAAGTGCGTATCCGACAGTCGCACCAACCACCCGCCCAGTGCGTGATGTTTTGGTGATGGTCTTGTTGTCCGATATTATTTCGACGCCTACAAGTTGGCTGGGCTTCAAAAGTGTCTCCCGGTAGTCATCGCCAATCAAAATCGATTTGTCGCGACCAATTGCCAAAAAACAAGTTTTGTTCTGGAGATATGGATGTTTAATTAGGCGTTCAACATCTTTGAATGGGCCAAATTTATCAATACGTCGACTTACATCAGAGGCAGACTTTTTCTTTTGACCGAGATCATACAAACCGAATATCATCAGCGCAATCAGTATCAAAAAAAACAGAAACATGACCCAATTCATGACTAGCCTCCGACGTTGAAATATATCTTTCGCCTTCGTGGCAATGCCGTCAACTACCAATCGCTAAGTCGGTCATACTGGGGCTGCCCGTGTTGTGGCGCGTATCATGCTGGTAAAGTCAGAGCGCACTTGTGCCGCCGAATTTTTATAAGACTGCACATCACTTGCCACAATGGTTTGAGAGATGTGATAAACCGAACCGCCACCTTCTGAAGAACCACCCAGCGCCGCATTTAGTTTTGACATTTGGGCTGGTGTGTAAATCGCCACTGTCTCATCTGGTGAGGCCATGAACTGCACCAACTGAGAATCTACGCCACCAGAGCCGCCAACATTAAAGATGCCGCCTGTTGCGAATTTTTCTGATTGACTTGGAGAGCTGTCGCTGGACGTTGATCCTGAAGAAGCGTCCCCAGACAGTGCGTTTGACTTTGCGTTGCTCACAGCGTTGAATTTAGCAATCAACTGGTCAAGCTCACTGAGTAAAATTGGAACTTTATTGTTTGCCTCATCAATACTGGTTATGAATGGGCTGATATTATTGCTGGGCGAGGAAACGGCAACGAGCTTGTCGTTTAAGGTTCCCGTCTGCGTGGCCGACGTTTCGGCAGCAACACCCATGTCTGCTAACGTTTTTCTAAACACGGGCGCTTTATCAGACGCACTTCCTAACGATCCAGTGACCGCATCCAAAGCTTTTGATGCGTCGGTCAAACTTTGTTGAACGGCTTTATCCACACCCGGAACTGGCGAGCTGGAACCGCCGCCTGATGCCTGCGTTCTGCGCACCACTCCACCTGGAACATTGAAGTCCTCAGACGTAAAGCCGCCTTCACCAAAGCTTGTTGTGTTGTGAATCGTAACTGGACCGTCTGGGGTGTTAACGACCCTCGATACGACTCCTTTACTATTTTTGTATTGCTGGGATGCTGCGTCTTGGCCGATGAAATCCCCAAGCCCGCTTTGCTTCTGTTTGGTCTGGTTGAACTTTGCCGCCAAACCATCAAGGGCCGACTTCAATTGAGGGATGGCTGCTAGTGCTTTGTAAATCCCGTTGATGAAGGGGTCTAAGGTATTACCTTCACCACCAAGGGCGCGAAGCCGTGCAGCTATCCCGTCAATTGCAGTAAAAAGATCGGTTCCAGAAATTTTACCGGCCTCAAAGTCTTTGGCGAGTTGCGCTATTTCGGTGCGGGTTCGGGCAATTTCATCGTTCACAGCCTTGAGATTTGCAGGGTCGAACTTGCCGAACGCGGCCTGCGTTAAGTCTGGTGTATTCTTCAATTCACTCTGGGCTGCTGCCAGAGCGTCTTTGTCCACTTTGATTTGATCGCTGATCTGGCGAAGCTGGGCAAGCTGGGCTGCGATGTTCGATGTCTTACTGACAGCAATGCCTGCAAACGTCGTGATCTCGCTCGTTGTGTTATCGAGAATGGACTTAGAATCACTCACGGCCTTATCGAGGCCTTGGAGAAGCGTTGTCGCCTTAGCTTGCGCGTCGATCATTTTCTGAATAGCAGGGCTCACTTCAATACCCGCACCTTCAAGTGATTTCTTAATCTCATCAGCGATCTTTTGTTGCTCGGATTTCTGCTGCTGAATTGCGCCAATAATCTCTTGCGCTTGGGTATTGTTGGCTTGGTTTTTACGGAATGATTGCTCAATGTCGCCGATAGGGAGCTTCTGGCCGTCGTTAAAGCGAATATCTGCAAGCTTCTTTTTGTCTTTAGTGGCATCGCGGAGAACGGTAGAATAGTTTTTTGTCGTGGCTATCTCTGCAAGAAGGTCTTGCGTCTGAGAGGGGTCAACCAGTTGCTGTTCAAAAAAGTCTTTCGCGGCTTTTGTCGCTTCTTCGGTTGACTTTGTTCCTGCTTGAATTTCCTTAACCAAACCAAGGGAGAAAGGAACAGCCAAGGGCGCGTTTGGCCTGTCTTCAAAGTCACCGCGTTGCTGCCTGAACACATCAATCGCGGCAGCGTAAGCTCTTACATTATCAGTAAGCTTGCCAATTTGGTTTGCTGAAACATCAATGTCGGACTGAGCGGCTTTTATTCCAGCGTCAAGCTTTAAGTCTTCAAATGCACGTTTTGCTTCCTTACTACTTTCTGCCATTTTCCCTAAGCGCCGGGTGATAACTTCTTCTGCAGCCGCAACCTCTTGGGCAGAACTAGATGATTTTTCACCAAGCAAGATCATAGCCCCTGTCGCTACCGTCAGAGCAACGCCCCATGGGCCACCGAGGAAGCCTAAAAGGCCTGCGCCAGCCGTGCGCACAGTGGCGAAAGCGATTCCCAGCGGTGTAGCTGCTTGTGTGGCAGCAAGGAGGCCGCTGCGCGTTGTGGCAAGTCTCCCAACAAGATTTGTGCTTTGTGTAGACAAGGTTGAGATTTGCGCATTCAGATTTCTAACTGCGCTGTTGTCGCGTTCATTTACCAACTGCCCCACGCGTTGCGATACTGCCTGATGCTTCTCTTCAAGGGCGATCTGCTGAGATGAGAGTCGATTGATTTTCTCAATTGCCGATGCTCTCGCGGTGCTGGTTCTGTTTGCCGCAGCGATCTCTGCTTCAGAAAGAGAGATCAAGCGCCGGGAGGTCTGCTCTTCTGTCACGCCAGCTGCAGCGCGTGCTTTGGAAAGTTTTTCGGTAACAGTGGCGCGTTGTTGGTCAATGCGAAGCAGTTCAGCTTCGGCGCGTGCTGCGTCTGCCACCAAATTTTTGTCAGCAAAGGCAGTAGGCGAACGCCCTTTCGTTGCAATAAGTTTCATGGCACCAAGTTCGCTTTTGGTTTCGCGAAGCGAATTGGTCAGTCCTTTCAGATCACTTTTTGAACTTTCAATGGCTGCCTGCGATGCAGATTTGATGTTGCTAAATCCGTCGGCGAGTTTGGCAATTGATCCCGTTGCTTTGCCTATTTCATCACGCCCAAACAGACCGAGTCCAAGTCTTTTCCCCGCAAAGATACTTAGTGCGAGAGGTGCAACTATTTTTAGAATTAAACCAAGGTTATCCAAATTGTTTGCGAGTCCGGTAATTCCCGAACTCAGGAGTCGCGTAACGCCATAAGATTGGTCCACACTTCCAGCATATTGAATGAGTTTATTTTCTGCTACCGTTAAGGCTTGTGATACTGTCTCCACAGAGTTTGAAAATTGCCGATCGACTGAAGAGCTAATCGAATCGATTGCACCCAACACAACATTTGCAGTCAGCTTGCCTTCGGCACCCATTTCTCGCAATTTGCCAATCGTGACTCCCAAGCCTTTCGCGAGGAATCCGCCCAATGGTGTTTCCAAGATAGCGCGCAACTCATCGCCGCCAAGACGATTTGAAGCGATGGCCTGCGAAAATTGAATTGCCGCGCTGCGGGCTTCGTCGGCGGATGCTCCACCAAGCTGCAGGGCTTTGCTAATCGTTTCCACATAACGCAACACCTTGTCAGGGTTGAGGTCTGGTGCAGCGCGGGTCAACCTCGAAAACAGTGTAACTGTGCCGTCCAAACTTGATCGGCTGCGTTCGGCAACGGCCTGAAGTGCAATAAATTCCGCCTTTACTTCCGAGGTCGATCCCGAGACTGCGCGCAACTGGTTTTCGAGTTCTGTAAAGGTCGTGACTTGGCGAAGAAAATTACCTCCTGACAAAACGGCAGCAAGCCCGCCGAACCCATATGACACTGCCTGTATTGCCCCTTTGAGTAATGAGGCGCGCGCCGTTGTGTCTTGAAAGGCTCTTGACGCTGCAATCAAGGAATATGGTCGGATAGGTTGAGAGAAAGATTTCTGGACACCAGAAACGGCGCGTTCTGTGAGCCCCGCTTGGCGACGCACGCTTGCCATTGTTGTCGATGTGGTGCGCTCGACCTGAGCCATACCTTGAATGAAGGGATTGCTCTCAAGCGCGAGAGACGCAAACAACGAACCAATTTGTGCCGACATTGTTGTTTTCCTTAAATGAAGAGCAGGCCATCTGGCCTATCAGGTGAATCATAAATTGAGCGTGTTGATTGTCCGGCGGAGGCCCGCGCGATGGCCATGGCGGCAGCCACGGCACCGTCAATTCGGTCTCTGGATTTTCCTTTGTGAAATGATTTGTTGCCAGCCTTGTCAGTCTCAATAGCAATATTTTCAAAGTTCCACCGAAGCACCGGATTGTTGCCGTGTCGGAATTTGCGACTGATAATTGCGCGTTCAAGTTCTTTGATGGCCGGTGCCATTGTCCAGAATCCCTGCCTGAAAGTTGCGGTCGGGAGTCCGTCTTCAGTCAATGGCTGCATGACTGCTTGGGCATATGCAGGATCGAAGGCAATTTCACGAACCTCAAATTGTTCGCAAAGCGACCTTATGTGATTTTCGACAACGCGATAGTCTGTGACGTTGCCAGGCGTCGGAATTATCCAACCCTCATCGCGCCACCTTGGGTAGGGAACTTTGTCACGGTCAGCACGGGCCTGCAAATTTTCTTCAGGGCAGAAGAACCAAGCTTTGACAGTGTAGCCGTCATCATCATCACGAAATGCCGCAAGCACGGCGGTTAAATCAGTGGTAAGGCCCATATCGACTGCCAGCCAACAAGGGCGACCCTTGAGCGTTTCAACGTCAAAGGGCTCGCCGCCTTTATCGTAAATATCCATGTCAACGAAAGGTGATGCACTGTAATCTAGCCAAGTGTTCAAATTGTATTGACGGAAATCATCACGATCTGCCGGACGTTCGCCGCTTTCAAGTGCGAGTTGCCGAAGTCCTGAAAGATCAGGAAAGCCAAGTTCAATGCCAGGGTTTACGAACTTCCATATTTTTTCATCGCGCCAGTTGGCTTTTGGTAATGTTTCAAAAATGATTGGCAAGAATCCGGGGTCAATGATTCCGCCGGACTCTACCTTTTTTGCATAATGATACATATCAAAGGCTAGGTTTGACTGGCCGCGCCCTGCCTGCGTGATCACAATCAAGAGGGTGCCTTGCACTTTCACAAGGCCGGTTCGAAGTGCCTTCCAAAGACTTCTATTTTTCCAAGCTATCAATTCATCGGCGAGAACGAACACTGGAGTCTTGCCCAGCTGAACATCGCCGTCCGACGAAATCGCAAGCAATGAAGCCCCTGATTTTGGGTGTTCGATAAGACCCGCTGACTCGGTAATCTTGGCAGCCTGCTTGAGCCAAGGCGTTGCCTTGATGAAGGATTGCGCTTCATCGAATGCAAGTAAGGCCTGCTCTTCTGCAGCAGCTGCAGCAAGCGATTGTCCGCCCTCTGTGCGAGCATATCCGAAGGTATGGAGCAACGCCAAAGCGGCTCCAAAGGTTGTCTTGCGACCCCCTCGAGGCATCATTATGAACACGGTTTTGACGATACGTTGGCCTGATTTGTCGGTCGGTCCGTAAATGCGCCGAATAATTCGTTCCCAAAATTTTGGCAGTTCAAACGCTTTATCAGGCAGTTTTGATTTTGGATGTTTCAACGCCTTCACAAACGTGACGGCGCGCTCTCCATGCCCGTGAGGGTCAGCGATTTTGGAGCGATTAAAGATCCAAGCCGGACGGTGCGCTTGCATCTTTACATTCCTTGCCTTGGAGACCTTTGCGAGAACGTGAAGACGGCGTGAGCCCTAATTCAGCGGCCAATCTTGCAACTAATTCATTTGCCTTGTTCATCAAGCCGTGTGCTGGATGCGGCTTCGGTTCGCCCAATTTTGTTTTTACAAATGCCCCATCTGCTTCAATCGCTTTCACACATTCAGCAACTTGCCAAGTTGCAATCACGTAACTCGCAACAGTGCCAAGACAGGCTGAAACCAGAAGGCCACGTTCTTTCAGATCAGAAGTTACGCGGTTCCATTCAGCTACTGCAGTTTTTGGAATGTGTGCTGGCACGGGTGCCGAACTCGCAAGCCCGCCATCCAGCGCCCTGAGTTCAGGTCTGACGCCCCTCATGCGTTTTCACCGTTAAATTCATCGACCTTATTAAAAAAATGAGTGCGCTGCGGAGTACACATCGGTCGCTGGCGGTTCTCGAAAGTTTTTACCTCCCCCCGGCCCTTTGCAAAGCCTTGATCGCGGGCAGTTCGTTGACTGTGGTGTGGCTTGCAGAATGCGCGCAGGTTATGAAATGCAAGGCGAAGGTCGGGACGATCACAAACAGACAAGATGTGATCAGCTTCTGTGGATGGCTCACTACAATGCTGCACGCTGCAATGTGGATGGTTGCTTAAGAACTGCGCGCGCACTTGCTTCCAGTCTCTGCCATAGCCTCGCGCAGCTGAATTGGGGCGCGTTGCGTCATGAAGGGCGCGGGCTTCGCGCATGCGAGCCGTTTGACACTGGCACACGGCACCCGAAACAACGCGCTGCCCGCATTTGCATATATGTGCTGCTCTAGTTGCCATTAGAATGCGCGCCTGCGGTAGGAAGCAATTAGCATGTCGGCATTCGGCAATGAGATAACGTTGATAGATTGACCCACCACTGTCTTCTCGCGGTTCTCAAACATGTTCGCGACAAGCTCAAGGATGTGCTGCTTGATTGGCGTCGGGATAGCTGCCCTGTTTTCATAGCCTGCGGCAAAAGTGACTTGAATTGCATCGGGTCTAACATATGCGGCCGGTAAGATGGCCGTCGGCTTGAAGACAACAATCGGACCAATCACGTCTTCGAACAAGTCATATGACAACGGGTCAATAGTTTGCTCGCTATTTGAGCTGTCGAAATATTTGATTGAATCGATTGTTCGGACTGGCGCTATAGGTAATCGGAGCGAACCACATGGCCAGTCAGGCGCTACCAGTTTCCATGTTTGTTGAAGAAGCGCAACACCAAGAACACCATTAATGCCATCAAGGTGCATCGTTGCTGCCTTGATCATTGTATAGATAGTCGGGTTTTCGGCGTCGCTCAAATTGCGCATGTGCAATTTGGCTTCTTCAATCGTAACTGGAAGCTTGTCCATTTCATAGGCGGGTGGTTCGGTGATTATTGGCGCCAGCATTTTTGTCTTTCGGAGATTGCAATGGGTTGGGGAAAACTTTGGATAAGGCTACTCGCCCAACCCATTGCGCACCGCCTGTCGGCGGAATGCCTTAAGCGGGTGGATTCGCTGTTGGTGAATTGTTTGGGTAACCTAACAACGCCATGACGACCATTGGCGCTGCCGCTGCATTGCCAGCAGGCGTTATTGTCAAACGCGTATATGTCTTGTTGCCGGTATAACCGAGCTTGAGACACAAGCCATCTGAAGCTTGTGTAAAGCTCGCGAGGGCTTCTGTACCAAGCAAATCAGTGTCGGCGACCGCTGTCGCGCCGCTCATGCCGCTATCATCGCTTTCTTCAAGCAACGTTGTGAATGTTGCAGCGGCATCGGCGAGGGCACCGGTCATAATGAGGTAAGTGAGTGAGTTGTAGCCCTTACGATTAATGATGGCCCCCACTTGTGCCGTGTTATCGGCAAGTGCAGTGGCAACCGGCACGAGAACCGGTTTCACATTGATATTGTTAAACATGTCTTTCATGTCGGCAAGTCCTTATGAAGTTGCGATTTTGAGTTTGCGAATGGCTTCAGCTTTGCCAACACCGCCTGCTACTCTGCGGCGACCATGGAAGCGGGTCATTCCCTCGGTGGCCTGTGAATAGGGATCACGCAGAATTGAAAGCTGAACGCGATCAAAAATGCGGTAGCCTTGAGCGAAGTCGCCGAAAATTACGGGAAATGCATCTGCAGCGATATTTGGCATATCGGGCATTTCAACAACTGGACGCCCCAGAATTGTTGCGGCGGGTGAGCCGTTAAAGCCTGCAGGCATGAGCAAATAAGTGCCTGTGCTTGAGTCTTTCAACTTTCTCACTGCAGCAAGTGTTGTTGAATTCATGCCCCATACCGAGTTGGCTCGATAGGGTGTCTTGACGGCGTGAAAGAGGTCGATCAGGCCATCGGCTTTGATTTCGCTGCCGTGTCCGCCGGGTGTGTAACTCAGTCCGGTGTCAGACATAAAGCCCATAGGAGACAAAACGCCATTGCCATTCACAAAAGCAGTTCCTTCAGCGGTGCCAAATTCTTCACCAAACTCGAAGGCTATCAATTGAGCGATGTCGAATGCACTGTCCTCTAACGAATTATTTGACACATCCACAAAGGCTGTAAGTTCCATCACGCCATAACGGTTTTGTCCGAAAGTAACTTTAGTTTCAGGGCGTGCCTGCTTTTCGCCAACCCATTGTGAAGTCATGCCGCCAGTTCGCTTCGACAAAACTACCGAACCCGAAGAGGTGCCCATTACTCGGGCAATCGAGCGAACCGGAGAATATAAGGTCAAGTTGCGAAGGAGTTCAGCAATGAATTGTTCAGGTGCCAAATAACCACCGGCGGTATCGTCTGAAACATTCAAAGATTTCACTTGATCCGGTGTGAGCGCTTCGCGACCTTTGCGCACAAAGGTTTCGAATGCTTTGACTTCGACCGTGTTTTCGTTGGCTTTGGTTTCGGTGCCTGGACGCTTCATTTTAGCGATTTCGATATCAAGCCGATCCGTTGCCGATTTCAGGTCAGTTTCCAACTTTCCAAACTTGGTGGTAATTTCTGCGCTAAGTTCTTCAATCGCCTTGATTGGATTTTGGTCATCATCGAGAGATTTCGTTTCGAGTGGTAGGGCATCAAGCCATTCCCTATTGAGACGGTGTTTCATTTTTTGAGTCCTTGTGTGATTTTGGAGATGGCACTGACAAGCGCGCGCGCATGTGCCGGGTCGTTTCCCTTTATGTTGGAAAGGGTCGCGCTCATGTTCATGGCAAAAGTAACAATTGAAATTTCGAACAGATCGAGCTCTTCGAGGAAGCGAACGCCTTTGATCCGGTCAAATCTGTCTTTTAGGGTTTTGTAACCGATGCTGAACTTATCGAGCGCGCCCGCTTTCATCAGCTCGTATGTTTCGCGTCCCTTTGTTGTTTGAAGAATTAATCTGCCGTTGACTTTCAGGCCCTTTGGGTCCTCTTCGAGCGACTGAATAACGCCGACCGGCTCACTCGTATTGTGCTGCAAAAGTAGTTTTACCTGCGTTGCTGGCCTGCGTTTCAAGGTCTTGGTGAAGGCACCGGGCATAACGACGTCGTTGCCAGAATCAACATTGTTGAAGGTCGAAGCGTAGCCAACAAACTCACCGGACTCTTGCAAAGCTTTCGTGTCTATTTCGACAAAGTGCCCACTCTCATAAGTCATGCTGCAACCGCCTGTGGTTTAGGTCTTTGATTTAACTGCGCGGCCGCCGTGCCAGTATCGATGTTTGGATTGGCGAAGACTTCACCGCCGACATAGGGAGGCAAATTCTCTTTGGCGCGGGCTTCATTTGGATTTAAAATTCTGGAC
>JANPGD010000132.1:0-11585 GCA_031423845.1 Hyphomicrobiales bacterium
CTTGGGTAATGTGCAAACCGATAAAATGTGCCACACGCAAATCACCACCTGTGGTGGACCAGTGAAAGAATGGCAGGCCAGTGGCATCAGTCATATCGCCACCAATCCAGTGGCTGGTGTGGCTGGAGAGAAAGGCTCCGGCAAACAATCCGGCGGCTGAGCCCAACAATAGTCCAACTGCCGCCGCTTCACGCAAAAGGCTTTCGCCACGCTGTTGCCAAATGCGCCAACCTATAAAGGCGCTGGTGGCGACGAGCGACACAGCACCAATACCCATCAGCGGATAAAGAATTGCTGCTGCGATTGTGCTGGTGTTGAAATGTGAAAGTTCACCCAGTGAGGCCTGGTAAATTATATAGGCCATCTCTCCCCATGCGGCGATTACAAATATCCAGCTTGCCGTTTTGATGCCGCGCGCAGGGTTAGACAGCAACGAGAGGGCCCATGCCAAAGTTATGGCCTGCACCGTGAGAGACAGAAAAAACTTATCTGGTTTCTCCCAAACTCCAACGCCGGCAATTAAGCGAGCATCGAAAAAAGACAGCGCAATGCACAGTGCCATTCCAGCGATCATAAGCAATGACGAACGCCAGAGCAGCGGCGATCCTTGCCGCGCTGATTTTAGAAAATGAGCGATTGCAAATTCCTGTTTCATGCTGCTGCACTCACTTTTCGAAAAGCCAAGCGCGTCAATTGAAAACCGAGATACCCCATTGGTCCGAACAAGAATGTGAGAGGCAGCAACACGACGAGGGTTAGACGCGGCAAGCCTTCATCCATCACACGCTTTGAAATATGCGCGCCGACAAATAGATCAAACGCTAAATAATGAATCCAGCCTGCAAGAGCGGCCCACGGCGAGGCGAAGAGTTTCTGCACATTGGCCAAACTGTCAAACCCACCATCAGCCTTGGCAAAGAAAAACAGAATGAGCGCGCAATAGATCAATGCCAAACCCGCTGGCCAAGCCTGCCCCACAATTACATCGCGCCATAATGGCCGCTTGAAAATGACGGCCGCAGCCAGAACGATCCACCCCAACAGTGCGATTGGATTGACAATTTGAAATAACAGATCGGCGATCATGACTCTCTCCATCTTTACGGTGTAAATATATAACACATCTTAACCTGACACTGTCAAGTAAATTTTACATTGTCAAGATTGTCCGATTCAGTTAATCTCACACTATGCCCGATAAAAAGCCCTATCATCACGGCGACCTGCGCGAGCAACTCTTGCAAGCGGGCGAAGCGGCTTTGTCGGAAATGCCTATCGAGACTGTATCTTTGCGCGAGATTGCCAGAAGGGCTGGCGTTTCCCATGCCGCCCCCAAACACCACTTTTCAACTTTGGGCGATCTCCTTGGTGAAATTGCCGCACGCGGGTTTCAAAAATTCGTAGCAGCACTTGATGATGCCTCGCATCAAACATCGCTGCAAACCGCAGAAGGCCGCCTCATGGCGATGGGCTGGGCTTACCTGCGTTTTGCTGAAGCCAATCCAGCGATCTATGCACTCATGTTTGGCAAGATTGACCGTATGACTATGACCCCCAATATGGTGAAGCATTCAATGGCCGCTTGGTCACAACTTGAAGATGGTGTGGCCGCAATTACGGGCCGTAATCTTGCGCCCAATGGAGCACTTCA
The DNA here is from genome assembly GCA_031423845.1 of Hyphomicrobiales bacterium. Classification (GTDB taxonomy): domain Bacteria; phylum Pseudomonadota; class Alphaproteobacteria; order Rhizobiales; family Aestuariivirgaceae; genus Aestuariivirga. The sequence continues at coordinate 1,652 of JANPGD010000132.1, forward strand.
CGTTTGGTCTTCCGTACACGGATTATCGATGTTGAAAGCGGAGCGCCGCCTTCCCCCACATCTTATGCTCCATGCTGCAGAAGAGAACACATTGCGCATGATGATTGCAGGCCTCAAGGAACTCTGATGGAAATTACCACTTTGATATTATTAGCGATGGCCGCTTTGCTCGCTGGCTTTGTGGACGCCATAGCGGGCGGCGGCGGCTTGATAGCACTGCCATCGTTGTTGCTGGCAGGCCTCGATCCTGTTTCTGCTTTGGCCACCAATAAGCTGCAAGGCAGCTTCGGCACGGCTTCGGCCACTTATGCATATTGGCGAAAAGGCCATATCAATCCGCTGCAACATTGGTGTGTCATTCTCACAACATTCTTGGCTGCTTGTCTGGGTGTGGCGGCTATTAAATATGCGCCCACACAATTGCTCAATGCGGCATTGCCTATTTTACTGATTATCATTGCAATTTACTTTGCGCTGTCGCCACAACTCACGAATGAAACCAAACACCCACGCATTCCGTTAGCGGCTTTCACCTTTGGTCTTGCACCCGTCATTGGATTCTATGATGGCATTTTCGGTCCGGGCACTGGATCATTCTTCATGTTGGCATTGGTCACGCTGCTGGGCCTCGGCATCGTGCAAGCCACAGCACAAACCAAGATGCTCAATTTCACATCCAACATTGCATCGCTTTTAGTCTTCGCATTTTCAGGAAAAATTGTTTGGATGGCAGGTCTCACTATGGGTGTGGCCCAATTTTTGGGCGCACAATTGGGATCTCACATGGCCATGAAGCAAGGCGCCAAAATTATCAGGCCGCTGTTGGTCTTGGTCTGTTGCGCCATGGCGACTAAGCTGCTGCTTGATCCAGAAAATCCGCTTAGAGCTCTTTTCCCTTAAAAACACTGAAGGGAATCAAGTTTCGCAAGTCTGCGCGCTTTATTTCAATCATTTGATCAGTGCCGAGAGTGATTTGAATACGGTCGTCCCCGCTTTCCCAAGCAATTCAAACACCACCATTTCTGTGTTCACAATCTGAATGCCGGCATTGCTCATGCGGTGCTGAGCTAAATCGGCAGATGAAGCCAACCGCGACGACATCGCATCTGCCACTGCAAACACACCAAACCCGGCGTTATAAAGATCAATGCATGTTTGCAAGACGCACACATGCGCCTCTATGCCAGCCACAATCACCAACGGCCGCCCGCTCTCATGCTGCTTGATAAAATGGTCCTTCATCGCAGCATCGCTCCAGCAGGAAAATGAAAGCTTTTCGAAAGTCGTTGCTAAGTTTGTCGCAAGTTCAGAAACTGTGTGACCAAGACCCTTGGGGTATTGCTCCGAGATAGTAACAGGAATTTGCAAAGCCTCGGCCGTCTTTAATAAAATTCCAACGCGAGCGACGACCCGCTCAGGTTCTATCATCGCGGGTAGCAATCGGGCTTGAATGTCGACGATGAGGAGTGAACTTTTTGCAGCGTCCAGCAGCATTAAACCTTCCCCGCCACCTTCAATCCAAACGCATAGACAAAGGCCACTTCCTTCAACCGGTCAAACCGACCTGATGCTCCGCCATGGCCAGCACCCATGTTGGTTTTGAACAACAGAAGATTTTTATCGGTCTTGAGTTCACGAAGTCTCGCCACCCACTTGGCAGGCTCCCAATAGGTGACGCGCGGATCGGTGAGACAGCCCACCGCCAGAATATTGGGATAGTTTTTGGCCACAACATTGTCGACTGGTGAATAGGCCGCGATATTTTTGTAAGCCTCGATGCTCTCAATCGGGTTGCCCCATTCCGGCCATTCTGGCGGCGTTAGCGGCAGCGTGTCATCCAGCATTGTTGTCAGCACATCAACGAACGGAACTTCGGCTACAATGCCGTTAAAGAGTTCTGGTGCAAGATTGTTGACCACGCCCATCAACATGCCGCCAGCACTGCCGCCTTGCGCCACGATCTTTCCGCCCGATGTAAATTTGGCTTCGATCAAATGTTGCGCGACCGAAATGAAATCTTTAAAGGTATTCATCTTGTGCTCAAGCTTGCCATTCTTATACCAAGCCCGGCCTTTTTCTTGGCCGCCACGAATATGGGCGATCGCATAGACAAAGCCGCGATCGACCAACGATAGAATGCCAGTGTTGAAACTTGCAGGCATGGAAATTCCGTAAGAGCCATAGCCATAAAGCCAAAGCGGCGCCGAACCATCGAGCGGCGTTGAGTTTCGGTAAAGCAACGTCACAGGAATCTGTTCGCCATCATGGGCCGTGGCTTGAATGCGCCGCGTTTTATAAAGCGAAATATCATGCCCTGAAGGAATTTCTTGGGTCTTCATCAAAACCCGTTCGCGGGTGTTCATGTTGTAATCGTAAACTTGGTTCGGCGTGGTCATTGAACCATAGCTAAAGCGCAATGTGTCTGATTCAAACTCGCGCATTTCACCAAAGCCCAATGAGTAAGCTTCTTCATCAAATGCAATGCTGTGCTGCTCACCTGAATTCAAATTTCGAATCACGATGCGGGGCAGGGCGTTTTCACGCTCCATCAACACCAACCAATTTTTGAACACCAACATGCTCACAATAAAAACACCGGGGCGATTGGGAATAAAATCGGTCCAATTTTCAGGTGAGGGATCGGCTATTGGTGCTTCAACAATCTTATAATCCTCGGCACCGTCTTTGTTGGTCTTGATCAGAAACTTGTCATTCCAATGTTCAACTTCGCATTCAATTTTTTCGTCCCGCGAAACCATGAGACGCGGTGCAACGGCTGACTTGTCGGCATCAATCAACCACACTTCAGAGGTGTCGTGATCGTGAATATCGACCATGATAAACTTCTCAGATGAAGTTGATCCAACACCTGTGAACAATCCCGTGTCTTTCTCATCATGCACGAGAACATCTTCAGCTTGGGTGTCACCCAGTGTGTGTCGATAAGTTTTTAAGGGGCGATGGTTTTCATCTTGTGTTGTATAAAATATCGTTTTGCCATCAGCCGCCCACACAGCGCCGCCTGATGTGTTCAAAAGCAAGTCGTCGTGATCTTTTCCCGTCGCTAAATCACGGATGCGCAGATCATAGAATTCTGAACCTTTGTTATCATAAGACCATGCAGCCAAACTTTGATCTGGCGACACTGAAATGCCACCAAAATTAAAGTAATCATGGCCTTTGGCCAAAAGGTCGCCATCAAATAAAATCTGTTCATTGCTGCCATTGCGCGACTTGCGGCAGAACCGTGAATATTGTCCGCCTGTGACAGTCGCAGAATAATAGAGATACGGACCATCAGGGGCCGGCACTGATGAATCATCTTCCTTAATGCGGCCCTTAAGTTCAGCAAATAGTTTCTCCTGCAAAGTGGCAGTGTCGGCCATCTTTTCTTCGTGGTAGGCATTTTCTGCTTCAAGATAATCTCGAATATCTTGCGGCAGCAATGAGGGGTCATGCATCACCTCCTGCCAATTATCAGCTTTCAACCAATGATAATCATCCACCCTGTCAAGGCCATGAACAGTTGAGGGATGGGCACGTTTTTCAGCGCGTGGTGGTTTCAAAGTCATGCTTCGTCTTCTTCCGGAATAAATTCAAGGGCAACACCATTCAGGCAATAGCGCAAACCCGTGGGCTTGGGACCATCGGTAAACACATGTCCGAGATGCGCCTGACAATCAGCACAATGAACCTCGGTGCGCGTCATAAATAATTTGCGGTCGACCGTGGTGCCAATCGCATCAGGGGCAACAGGTTCATAGAAACTCGGCCAGCCTGTGCCTGATTCATATTTCGAGTCAGACGGGAACAGGGCTGCACCGCAACACACGCACATAAATATTCCGTCGCGCTTTTCAGCGTTAAGCGGGCTTGTGCCTGCCCGTTCCGTGCCGTGTTCTCTGGTTACATGATAAGCTTCCGGAGAAAGTTGCCTTCGCCACTCTGTATCGGGTTTGCTAATTACAGTCATGTTTCATCCTAGTCGTGTTAGCCCAATGTGGGCAATCAGTAATGATTTGTGAAGCGTCTTACACGCAATATTTACTGGATGTTAACCATGCCGACAAAGGAACAGGCTTGGAAGTGGAAATAGCTTACGCAATTAATCAAGTTTGAAATAGTTTTGCGCATTGCTGATTGCGGACATTGGGAGAAAACTTTAGATCATGTCGGAGTACGCCGTGCCGCAGGGGCAAAACCCTGTGACAATGACGCAACCAGAAAATGGTGTGCAAGCGGCTGTGCGTAAAACAGTTTCGGCTGATTCATTCCGCATGCTCACGGCTTTCCTTAAGAAGCCAGTTGTCATTCCCGATTTTGTTCCAACTCCAATTCCGGCACTGGCAGCTCCCGTTTTAGAAGCAATTATTGCGCAGCCAGCGCCAATTATTGTTATTGAACTCGAGCCGATCATTGTTGAAGTTGCTCAGGCCGAAGCAACAGAGATTGAAGTTATCGAGCCTGTCGTCGAGGTTGCCACTCCACAGCCTGAAGCGGTGGCTCCTAAAGTAGTAACGCGCCCGCGTCCGCGTGATGCTTTTGCTTTGCCGCCTTCAGCATTGTCGCAGCCAAAGCCTGCTCCTGTAATTGTTCCAGCGCAAACACCCGAGCAACAACAAGAGTCAGCCGAACTTGCCCGCTCCCTTCTTGATATGATGGCCTCTGGCGCCAGTTCCGGCTTGCCGCAAGAACGGGCATTGGCCGCTGACACACTTTTGCGCATGTTGCCGCGCCTGCCTTTAAAGTCGCTGATCATGCTGGCGGAGCGCCTTTGCATTATGGAAACGCCCCCGCATTTGTTGGTGGCCAAACTTATCAGCGATCCGCGTATTGAAGTTGCGGGCCCGCTCTTGGAGGAGTGCAGTCATATTACCGACCAAGATTTGAGCATGGTCATTCAGGAAGGTGAACCTGCTAAGCGCCGCATGATGGCCAGACGCCGTCGTGTGAGCCGTGCCATCACAGCACAACTTGTGAATACGGGTGATCCATCAGTGTTGCTCAACTTGGTACGCAATCAAAATGCTGAAATTCCCCATGAGAGCTTCGAGCAATTGGTCTTTGATGCAGCTGTGCAGCAAGAATTGCTTGCACCACTTTGCATCAGAGCCGATTTGCCAGTGCCTTTCGCGTTCGAATTGTTCTGGGCAGCACCTGCGCAATTGCGCCGTTACCTGCTCAGCCGTTTCCTCACCGATTCTGAAACACTGACGAAAATTTTGAAAATCGCCCTTGTCACCAATGGCGATGAAAATACAAAAGTTGAATTCCCTGATCCTGAGCGGATTAAGGAAGCATTGCAAATGGCTGATGACGGAAAAATTGATGACGCCGCCGTTATCATTGGTGAGTGCGCGCAAATTAATCCGGCAACTGCCGCGCGCATTCTGGCTGACAAACAAGGTGACCCCCTTGCAGCATTGTTTAAAGCGATAGGCATTCCACGCAGCACCATGGCCGATATTTTGCGCGGCCTGATGTCGTCGTCGTCCGGTATAATTGATCCGGCTCGTGATCCTGACGAGCTTCAATCTTTGTTTGATTCCTTGTCCTTCAACAAAGCCCGCATTCTTCTTACCTATTGGGATTGGGCCGTGTTGAAGACCGGCCCTTATGCACCTTTGAATTGAAAAATTGAAACCAAGAATTGTTCAGTTGATCTATGTTCATTAACTCTCATAAGCTGCGCTTCGGAGTGTAATCATCAAAATGCAAAACCGCGAAAAAATTGCTGAACTCACCACGGATATTATTGCTTCTTACGTCAGCAATAATGAGGTGCAGCAAGCTGATTTACCAAAGCTGGTTCAAAATGTTTTCGCATCACTTTTGAATGCGGTCGATGGCATTTCTAATGCCGAACTTTCCGCATCGAAACAGCGCGTGGCAGGCTCCAACAAGAAATCGGTGTTTCCAGACTATTTGATTTGTTTGGAGGATGGCAAACGATTCAAATCGTTAAAGCGTCATTTGCGCAGTGCCTATAATCTCACGCCTGAAATGTACCGTGAGAAATGGAATCTTCCAGCTGACTACCCAATGGTTGCTCCCAATTATGCAACAGCCCGCTCTAATCTGGCAAAGAGCAGTGGGTTGGGTAAAAAATCTACGAAGAAAAAATAGCGACAAATCTATATCCACGACTCTTGCGGATCAGCAATCACCGATTCATAAAGAAGGTGAGTCGGTGGGGGTCACTGATTCGTAGGCGGCAGGGCGACAGTGGCAAATCGAATGGATATCAGCGCGTTTCGTGCACAACTCATTGTGCCTGAGCAGCGCCAACTTTATGACTATTGGTTGGACCAGGCCGCCGGTCGTGTCATGCCTTTGCGCAATGATATTCGCCCCGCTGAAATTCCACGAATTCTCCCCGGCATCAGCTTGATTGATGTTGATGGTGAGATTGGACAAAGCAAGGTGCGGCTTGCAGGAACGCGTTTGCGCGAAATCTATGATCGCGAAATTACTGGCCTCTGCATAGAAGATCTCGATTGGGGCGATAAGCGCGATTATTGGTTGGCCTCTTATCGCCGGACCATCGATGACGCAACACCAACCCAAGGCATTCTCAAAGGTCCGCGCAGCCACAAAGAGCATATTGTGCAATATTGGTTGCGACTGCCGTTGGCTAAAGTCGAAGGCGGGCCTGCAACCATGGTGCTGTGTTACGATTACTTCATGCCTGCGTCTGAACGCCTAGAAGAGGCCAGACTCGCCATCGGAGCATAAATTCCTATATTAGATATTGACTCCTTTTTCTTGTTGCGGTAGCAAACAAGAAACAAAGGACGAAGAGCATGCACTCTGAAAATTTGATTCCGGAATTCAACGACAGCGAAAGCCCATTGGCGCGGCTGTTTTTACGCAAAGACTCAACTGGTAAAACCTATATCGATGGGCCACAATTTTTAGCTGGTGAAAAACTGCGCGGCGATTTTGAACGCGCTCACTTGGCCCAACGCGTCACCAGTTCTTATTCTGAATCGGGAGGTTCCGGCGGCAGGCATTGGCAGTTGAGCGATAATTCAATTGCCAAGCTCACAGATAACGCGATTGCCGCGCGGCAACGCCTGCATCATGCATTTGCGGCGGTGGGGCCTGAACTATCAGGTATACTCTATCAGGTATGTTGCATTGCAGGGGGCTTCGAACAGGCCGAACGCGTTTTGGCTTTGCCAGCACGCAGCGGCAAGGCGGTGCTGGCATTGGCGCTGACGAGGTTGGCACGACACTATGGTTTGATTAAAATTCATCAACCGCGCAAATCTGATTCAATTGCCCACTGGGCCACCGACGATTATCGTCCAGCGATTAACCGGCCAGCAAGCCAGCCCGAGCATCAGCCTTAATGCGGGCCACCATCGAGGCCAAACCATTCGAGCGCTGTGGTGTCAGATGATCTTTCAAACCGAGTTTTGCAAATATCGCCTGGGCATCAACGCTTTCAATTTCGGCCAAAGATAAAGGCGCAAATATCATAAAGGCTATGGCAATAAGGCCTTTGACAATCAGCGCATCACTGTCGCCTTGCAGTGCTAAATGCCCATCCCGCAATTGTGAGTGAATCCAAACTTGGCTGGCGCAACCATTCACTTTGGTCGCAGGCGATTTTAGCGCATCGGGCATGGCTGGAATGCCGCGTCCCAATTCAATCACATAGCGATAGCGTTCTTCCCAATCGTCGAGAAGTTCGAAATCTGAAATGAGTGTATCGATCTGTGTTGGCATTATAGGGCAGAGATAGGCGTGGGTTAGCGGGAACTCAACCCTTAATCGTGCCGCGCCATTCTGGAATTAGATCTTCGATGCGCAATGTAGAATTGCCAGACAATGAAGTCGCAACTTTGTGATCAGCGGTTCCTGTTTCAATAGGATCAGCCTTGGCCAAAATTTGCGGATGCGAGGCGCTCGACTCGCTGGCCCATTCATAAACCAGCTTAGCGCTATATTTTGCTTTGCCTTCAAGCGAGCCAGCAACATATTGCGCGGTTGTGCACACTTGCGGCTTACGCTCACAAAAACTTTTAAGATCGGCAACCGTGTCAGCCGCTGCCGCAATATAGGTCCAACTGGTCGAGGGATAGCTTAAATCTGCTACACCATTTTGCAGCTGCGCAGGAGGAGAAGGCATGGCCAACAAGGCCCCACCAATCACAATAGCTTTTCGAATAAGTCCCATCGTAAAAATCCAAATAGTTTTCCCACTGCATCTTTCATAGCGAACAGGCGTTGCAATGCCGTGAAACTTCACACCAAACTTTTAGTAAAATGCGATGTCATAAATTTACTGTTCGTTAACCATGACATCGCCAAGCCATAATTTGCGTGTGGAAAAGCCCTTAAGAAAGCCGCTGTTAACCTAAACGCTGGCACATAGTGAATTGAGAGTTTTGAAGATTTGGAAGTTTTGTGATGCGTGATGTATTGGATGATGATGAGCGCAAGGTGAAACCTGTTTCACTGCTTATGATCACCACAGCTGCAGTTTTGGGCAGCATGATCATTTATAACGCTGTATGGGGTGCAGGCACTGCGCCGCGCCGGGAATTATTTGCAGAAGTGCCCGCTGGTGCCACAACCCGCATGGAAGTGTCGGTGCCAAGCAGCGATGCGGCGACCGTCGTTATTAAATATGATCCCCTCGTTGAAGATGTGCAGCGCGAACTTTTGGCGATGGGCGACTACAAGGGCATGGTTGATGGCGTCAATGGGCAGCGCACAAAACAGGCCATTCAACACTATCAACAATCCAATGGCTTGGCGGTAACGGGTGAAGTCTCAACCGAACTCGTCACTCACATCATGTTTACGAAGAAAATTAAAGCAGCCTCTGAATTCACAGGCAGCATTGATCCCGCTCCCGCTAAAATCGTGCCCGATGATAGCAAGAATATAGTGCGAGTACAGTCGGCTTTGGCCAATTTGGGATATGACTTAGGCGAAGCTTCGGGCAAACTCGATGAGCTCACCCACACTGCCATTCTGCAATATGAAATGGAAAATGGCTTGGCGATGGACGGTGCCGTTAACGCTGAACTTCTGGCGGCCTTGGCCAAAACTGCGGGCAACTGATTGTCTCGCTTAAAAAGCGAAATTTGGGTTGCAGCACTTTTGCGGCGTTGCCAAGCCGAAGGCAAATATGGTGCGGTGATCAACAAAGGCGCTGCGGATGCAGGGGCCGTCTACATCTACATTAATCACCTCGACGGCACCTATCACCTCCTGTCACCTCCACCTGGGCCAGCTTATGATGATGAGGGTGAGCGTCGATTTTTTCTTGAATTTGAAAAACCACAAGATTGGCAACACGTAAGCGCGCTGGTTGCGCGCCGACTCAAATTTGATTCTGATTTATGGGCCGTTGAAATTGAAGACCGCCTAGGTTTTGCTGGGCTGACCCCAGAAATAATTTAGGCCTTAGGCGATTGTTAACCATGTCCGTCTTTATTCAGCTTTGAAGCGGTGTCGATTTGCACTGTGAACATGAGAGGCATAAATATGGCGGCGGTCATTGCGTTTCCAAAGCAACAATTAAAGTACCAAAGGAAAGAAAAATTCTTTGGGCCAGCACAGGTTATTGTTTTTACAGGTGTGCGCCATGAACGCCTTGTCGATGCAGCTGACGCTGCAAGACGTCCAAGCCGTCGATTGCCAAGCCGCCGCAATCAAGCCACGGCTGAAGAATTGGAATAATCTATTGCCCAAGAGCCTTTGCTTCACAATGGCTGGCCTTAATCGTATCCTCAGTCGCACCGCGCATCATGGCGTCACTCAGAGGAATCCAGGCCACAGCCAATCCGCGCCGTTCTGTGGTTTCCACTTTCCATCCTAAATTTTCGATTTGACCCGTGTCCTCGCCATCATTTTTCGCGAATAATTGCTGCAACAATGTTTTGGCCCGCGTGAGATCAATGGTTAAACTGTTGCT
>JANPGD010000133.1:0-11396 GCA_031423845.1 Hyphomicrobiales bacterium
GTCAAAAGTCAGGTTGATCTATTGGAGAATTTCTGATGGTTATGGGTATTGTAACATTCACGCTGGTTTTCCTAATCGCGGTGGCGCTGTTTTTTGATTTCATCAACGGCATGCATGATTCTGCAAACTCTATTGCGACGATTGTTTCAACCCGCGTATTGAAACCGCAATATGCGGTGTTGTGGGCAGCATTTTTTAACTTCGCTGCCTTCTTTTTGTTCAGCACTCACGTGGCAACTACGGTGGGCAAGGGCATTGTTGATCCTAAATTGATTGATGACGCACTGGTGTTTGGTGCATTGGCCGGAGCCATCACATGGAACATCATCACTTGGCGCTTGGGCATTCCGTCATCGTCATCGCACGCGTTGATCGGCGGCATTGTGGGGGCAGGTATTGCCAAGGCAGGCTTCAGTGCCATTCAATGGTCGGGTCTCAGTAAAACTATTTATGCAATTGTGCTTTCACCGTTCACGGGTTTTTTGCTCGGCATGTTGTTGATGCTTTTAGTAAGCTGGCTGTTCGTGCGCGCCAATCCAAGCTTTGCTGATAGTTTGTTTCGCAAATTACAATTGATCTCTGCCGCACTTTATTCGCTCGGCCACGGCAGTAACGATGCACAGAAAACCGCTGGCATTATTTCGGTGTTGCTGTTCTCGCACGGAATGTATGCTGAATTTACTGTGCCCGCTTGGGTGATTATTTCGTGTTACACCGTGATGGGTCTGGGCACGCTTTTGGGTGGCTGGCGCATTGTGCACACCATGGGTTCTAAAATCACCCGCCTCACACCCACACAAGGCGCCTGTGCTGAAACAGCAGGGGCCATCACTCTGTTCATGGCAACTTATCTGGGTGTGCCAGTCTCCACCACGCACACTATCACGGGGGCCATTGTGGGTGTGGGTTCCGCACGGCGGGTTTCTGCGGTGCGCTGGAATGTGGCCACAAACATTGTGTATGCGTGGGTGATCACCATGCCAGCAGCAGGCATTATGGCAGCGTTGTTTTACTGGCTCGCCCATTTCGTGTTGTGACAGCAGAACAACCAGCAAAACAAATCGCAGCCCTGCCCATGCGAAAGCGGCGGGGCAAGGTCGAGGTTTTGCTGATAACATCTCGCGAGACAAAACGCTGGGTGATCCCCAAAGGCTGGCCGATGGACGGACTCACCGATTATGATGCGGCGCGTCAGGAGGCTTTTGAGGAAGCCGGAGTGCAAGGCCATATAGGCAAAAAATCAATCGGCTATTTTGATTATGTGAAGCGCTTGAAAAACGGCACCGAGAAACAGTGCCGTGTGGAAGTTTATGCACTCAAAGTTTTTAACATGAAGCGCCGCTGGCCGGAGAAACTGGAACGAACACGAGAGTGGTATTCTGTTGAAGAGGCGGCGGAAAGGGTAGTGGAGGCGGGGTTAAAAATCCTCATTTTAGGGCACTTGCGTCAAGATTGAGAACCTTCTATAAGCCAAATTACGAAATTCACTCACATAGCTGCGAAAGCAGAAAATGAGAGTGGGTCCCGCGAGGGGCCCGCTTTTTTTGTTTGGAATGATAGATGACTGAAATGAGACTTTCTAAAGAAACAGGACCTGCCGCACGCGTTGCCGCAATGGCCGAGCCTGTGCTTGAATCGATGGGTTACCGCTTGGTTCGCGTCAAAATGTTTGGCAATGTTTTGCAAATCATGGGGGAGCGTCCCGATGGCACGTTCTCGATTGGTGATTGCGAAAAATTCAGCCGTGACTTTTCTCCAATGATGGATGTGGCCGATGTGATTTCAGCCAAATATCAGCTGGAGGTTTCGTCGCCCGGTATTGATCGTCCACTGGTGCGCGCCAATGATTTTGAATCTTGGGCCGGCCACACAGTTAAAATTGAAATGTCGGTGCCGGTTGCCGGCCGCAAACGTTTCCGTGGTGAGCTTGAAGGCTTTCACGAAGGTGAAGTGCGTTTGTTTATTGAAAATCCTGAAGGTGGCAAAGAGCCTTTGCTGGTCGGCGTTCCATTTGCCGATATTGCTGAGGCCAATCTTGTTCTCACCGATGAATTGATAGCCGCTGCTAAAGCCCGCCTGCCTGAGACGGCTATGGGCGATGGCGCTGAAATTGACGAAGATCAAATTACAGAAATAAATGAGGAAGACGATAATGGCTAATACACCCATTTCAGCCAACCGCTTAGAGCTGTTGCAAATTGCCGATGCTGTGGCGCGTGAAAAAACCATTGATAAATCAGTGGTTATTGAGGCGATGGAAGATGCCATCACCCGTGCGGCGAAAGCCCGTTACGGCCAGGAAAATGAAATCCGCGCTGAGATTGATCAGAAGACTGGTGAAACGCGCCTTAATCGCTTGCTGCAGGTTGTTGAAGTGATCGACAATGACGCAACACAAATTACGCTTGTTGAAGCATCAAAGAAAAATCCAGCAGCGCAAATTGGTGACTATATTGCGGAGCCATTACCTCCGATCGAGTTTGGTCGTATTGCTGCGCAAAGTGCAAAGCAAGTGATCGTGCAAAAAGTGCGAGATGCTGAACGCGAACGCATGTTCACCGAATTCAAAGACCGTATCGGCGAAATTATTTCTGGTCTGGTGAAGCGCGTTGAATATGGCAACGTGATTGTTGATCTTGGTCGCGGCGAAGGCATCATCCGTCGTGATGAAGCGCTGCCGCGCGAAACCATTCGCCCCGGTGATCGCATTCGCGCTTATGTTTATGACGTGCGCCGCGAACCGCGTGGACCGCAGATTTTCTTATCGCGTACCCATCCGCAATTCATGGCCAAACTATTCGGCCAAGAAGTGCCTGAAATTTATGATGGCATTGTTGAAGTGGTCTCCGTAGCGCGTGATCCTTCCAGCCGCGCCAAGATTGCAGTGCGTTCAAAAGATAGCTCGATTGATCCGGTGGGCGCATGTGTGGGTATGCGTGGTTCGCGCGTTCAAGCTGTGGTCAATGAACTTCAGGGCGAAAAAATCGACATTATTCAATGGTCACAAGATGTGGCAACCTTTGTAGTGAACGCACTGGCTCCTGCGGAAGTTGCCAAAGTGGTTCTCGACGAAGATGCTGAACGCATTGAGGTTGTGGTTCCTGATGAACAATTGTCTTTGGCGATTGGTCGTCGTGGTCAAAACGTGCGTCTGGCCTCGCAACTCACCGGTTGGGATATTGATATTATGACCGAGGCTGACGAATCTGAGCGTCGTCAAAAAGAATTCGCAATCCGCACCACGCGTTTTGTGGAAGCTTTGGATGTGGATGAAACTTTGGCACAGCTTTTGGCTTCCGAAGGTTTCGACACTGTTGAAGAAGTGGCTTACGTTGAACTCAACGAAATTGCTTCAATCGACGGTCTTGACGAGCAAACTGCCGAAGAGTTGCAACAGCGGGCTCGCGATTATCTGGGCAAGCAATCGGCTGAGCTGGAAGAAAAGCGCGTGTCACTTGGCGTTTCCGACGAACTCTTGGATATGGAAGGCCTAAACCCCACATTGGTTGTGGCGCTGGGTGAAGCGGGTGTTAAGACCATTGAAGATCTGGCCGATTGTGCCACCGATGATCTCATCGGTTGGAACGAACGCAAAGATGGCAACACCACAAAGCATCCGGGGGCCTTCACAGGTCATGAAATCTCATCAGCTGATGCGCAAGCATTGATTATGGCGGCCCGCGTGAAGCTCGGTTGGATTGAAGCTGAGCCCGCTACTGAAGAGGTTGCAGGCTGATCTCTATGGAGTTGGAGCCAGAACTCGTGGACCGGATGTGCATTGTAACGCGGGTTGTAAAACCTGAGGATGAGCTCATTCGCTTTGCTCTGGCGCCGGACGGGCACGTGGTTCCAGATTTAAAGTGCCGCCTTCCGGGGCGCGGTGTTTGGGTGTCGTTAGATCGCAAGATGTTAAACGACGCTATCAAACGTAATATGTTTTCGCGCGGGTTTGGTGCCGAAGCCAAAGCTGGACCAGAATTGGCCGATTTGGTTGGCGTGTTATTGCGTAAAGAAACCTTGGCGGCCCTTTCCATGGCGCGCAAAGCGGGATTAGCTTTGAGTGGCTTTATGAAAGTGGAAGAAGCACTGACCAAGGGAAATGTGCGCATGATTTTGCATGCCAGCGACGGGTCCGTCGATGGCAGGCAGAAATTAGACCGGAAATGTGCGACAAATGTCGTCATTTTAGATTTGTTTGCCAGCGGCGATTTGGATTTGGCTTTTGGCAAGTCAAATGTGATACATGCAGCCATAGCAAATGGCGGTATGGCTGAGAAATTGCTGGATTATGTGCGCAAGATCGCGCAGTACGAGAGTTTAAGCGTTACAGGATTAGGATTACAGACGGTAGCATGAGCGATATTAACGATACCAATGAAAAGCCAAGTGCTCCGCGCGCTGGTGGAAACACGTTAAGCCTGAAGCGCCCTTCGGTTGAACAAACCAAGGTGAAGCAGAATTTTGCCCATGGCCGCACCAAAACTGTGGTTGTGGAAACCAAGCGCAAGCGTTTTTCTGAAGAGCGTCCCGTTGCGGCTGTTGTGGCACCGCCACCAGCACCGGTCGCAGTTGTTGTTGAAATTGAAGAGCCCATCGAGGTTGAGGTCTCTGCACCAATGGCAAAAGCCGCGGCACCAGTGGCAAAGCCAAATATTACGGAAAGGCCGACTATTACGGAAAGGCCGACTTTTAAGCCGGCTCCTCGCGTGGCTGAACCTGTTGCGCCGCGCCCGGTTGCTCCAGCGGCACCAGCTCGGCCCGGCGTCGTCTTACGCACCCTTTCACCGGAAGAGCGTGAAGCCCGTGAACGTGCCCTTGCGGGTTCGAAGGTTCGTGAAGCAGAAGAGCGTCAGCGTCAAATTGAGGATGCAATCCACCGCAAAGAACAAGATGAGCGCGATGCGGTTGAACGCGTTGCCGCTGCAAAACGCAAAGCTGAAGATGATCTTCGTCATAAGGCTGATGAAGACGGCAAGCGCAAAGCAGAAGAAGCTGTTAAAAAGCTGGCTCCGAAATCATCTGCACCATCGACGGCTACGATGCGCGCCAATCAAGATGATGAAGGTGAGCAACGCTCCAAAACTGTCACCCGTACATTTGGTGGCGTGATCAAGCGCGAAGTTAAAATTCCAGCACCAACGCGGACCAAAGCCGAGGCCGATAAACGCCGTGGCAAGCTGACTTTGGCAACTGCTACGTCTGAGGAAGATGGTGACCGGGTCCGTTCAGTTGCCGCTTTCAAGCGCCGCACTGAGCGCCTGAAGAAACAAGCCCAAGGCTTCACCAAGCCGACTGAAAAAATGTCTCGTGAAATTACAATTCCTGATGCCATTACCATTCAGGAACTTTCAAACCGTATGGCTGAACGCGCTGTCGACATTATCAAGATGTTGATGAAGCAAGGCCAGATGCACACAATCAATGATTTGATAGATGCTGACACGGCGCAAATTATCGCTGAAGAAATGGGCCACAAGGTGCGCCGCGTTTCCGAAGCTGATGTGGTTGATAGCTTGGGTGCTGATGATGACACTGAAGAGTCGTTGTTGCCGCGTCCTCCCGTGGTTACCATCATGGGTCACGTTGACCATGGTAAGACATCGCTGCTTGATGCGATCCGCAAAACCAATGTGGTGACTGGTGAAGCGGGCGGCATTACACAGCACATCGGTGCTTACCAAGTGAAGACCGATAGTGGCATTGTGACGTTTATTGATACGCCAGGCCATGAAGCGTTTACTTCCATGCGCGCGCGCGGTGCTAAGGCCACGGACATTGTTGTTCTTGTGGTTGCCGCTGATGATGGTGTTATGCCGCAAACTGTGGAAGCGATTTCACATGCGCGTGCTGCTGGTGTTCCCATTATCGTTGCGATCAATAAAATGGATAAACAATCTGCCAACCCAACGCGGGTGCGCACCGATTTGCTGCAACATGAAATTGTTGTTGAAAGCATGGGCGGCGACACCATGGATGTGGAAGTTTCCGCAGCCAAGGGCACCAACCTCGACAAATTGCTGGAAGCGATTTTGCTGCAAGCTGAAGTTCTCAATCTCAAGGCCAATCCAAATCGTGAGGCTTCTGGCCTTGTGGTGGAAGCGCAGCTTGATAAGGGCCGTGGTCCGGTTGCAACAGTTCTGGTGCAACGCGGTACTTTGAAATTGGGTGATTTGTTCGTGGCTGGTTCTGCTTGGGGCCGCGTTCGTGCATTGGTCAATGATAAGGGTGAGCAAGTTAAAACGGCTGGTCCTTCGGCTCCCGTTGAGGTGCTCGGTTTGAATTCAGCACCTGAAGCCGGTGATCGTTTCGACGTGGTGCCGAATGAAGCCCGGGCCCGTGAAATTACCGATTATCGTGAGCGCAAGCGTCGTGACACACGTGGCACCGGATCAGTTCGGTCTTCACTTGAACAAATGATGAGCCAGCTCAGCCAAGCTGGCCGGGCTGAATTTCCTGTATTGGTGAAAGCCGACGTACAGGGTTCTGCTGAAGCCATTGTGCAAGCGCTCGAAAAAATCGGCAACGAAGAAATTCGTTCGCGCGTTGTGCATTATGGCGTAGGCGGAATTTCGGAGAGCGATATCAATCTTGCTGCGGCTTCTGGTGCTGTGGTGTTGGGCTTTAACGTGCGGGCCAATGGACAGGCCCGTGATGTGGCGGTGCGCGAAGGCATCGAAATTCGTTACTACAATATTATTTATGATCTGGTTGATGATATTAAAGCGGCGATGGGTGGGAAGCTTGCTCCAGAAGTGCGCGAAACCTTCATCGGCAACGCCAAGATTTTGGAAGTGTTCAACATTACCAAAGTTGGCAAGGTTGCAGGCTGTATGGTGACCGATGGCAACGTGCAACGCGGCGCCAAGGTTCGCCTTATCCGCGAAAACGTTGTGGTGCATGAAGGCGAGCTTTCAACACTGAAGCGTTTCAAAGACGAAGTGAAAGAAGTGCAAAGCGGCCAAGAATGCGGCATGGCCTTTGCCAATTACGAAGATATGCGCGCTGGCGATGTGATCGAATGCTTCCGTGTTGAAAAGGTGCAGCGGACGCTGGCGTGATAGAGGGGCTTTCTCACCTCACGTTTATTGTCAAAGACCTCAAAGCGATGACGCGAGTCATTGTTGACGTGCTTGGCGGTCGCGAGGTTTATGCTTCGGGTGCCCAGCAACACTCCATCTCGCCTGAAAAATTCTTTGATGTTGGTGGCTTATGGGTTGTCATAATGCAGAGTGAGGCCTTGCCAACGCGGACTTACAATCATGTGGCGTTTAAAGTTTCGCCTGAACAACTCTCTAAAGCCAATGTTGCTATTGAAGCGCTTGGTTTAGATTTGCGTGAATCGCGCCCGCGCGTTGCTGGCGAAGGGCAATCGCTTTATTTTCATGATTATGATAATCATTTGTTTGAATTGCACACTGGCACGCTGGAAGAGCGGCTGGTTGCTTATAAAAAATTGGACGAAATTTAAATATGGCCCATTCTGATGCTCCTTCCCAACGTATGCTGCGGGCCGGCGAACTTATTCGCCACGCTTTGGCAGAGATTTTGTTGCGCGGGGAAACCAATGATCCGGAGCTGGACAAGCTGACCGCCAGCATTGTTGAAGTCAAGATTTCGCCGGATTTAAAGATTGCCACGGCCTTTGTGCGCACCTTGATTGTGGGGCAGGAACCGCAATTACTGGAAGCGCTGAACCGTAATCGTAAATATATTCGCATGTTGATGACACCAAAGCTGGCCATGAAATACACGCCCGATATTCGGTTTCGAATCGATACTGCTTTAGACTATGCGGGTAAAATTGATGAAATTTTGCGGAGTCCTGTGGTTAAACGGGACGTCGAGAGCGAAGATTGAAAAAGCGTGGCAAGCCAGTTCATGGCTGGGTGGTTTTTGATAAGCCTTTGAATATGTCATCCACGCAGGCGGTGGGCAAAATCCGCTGGTTGTTTGATGCTGAGAAAGCAGGGCACGGGGGGACATTGGACCCACTTGCTACCGGATTATTGCCCATTGCCTTGGGCGAAGCCACCAAAACTGTGCAATGGGCTATGGATGGGCGGAAAGCCTACCGCTTTCGCATCAAATGGGGCGCTGAAACTGAGACGGATGATTTGGAAGGTGCTGTGACTGCACAATCGGAATTGCGACCTTCGCAAAATAGTATTGATTCGATACTAAAACAGTTCACGGGCGAAATAACTCAGATTCCACCGATCTATTCAGCCCTCAAAATTGACGGTGAACGGGCTTATGATTTAGCGCGGGCTGGCGAAAAGCCGGAAATGACGCCGCGTCAAGTAATAATCGAAGAGCTTCGCCTGCTCGATGCCTCAAACCCTGACTATGCAGATTTTGAAACTGTGTGCGGCAAGGGCACTTATATTCGGGCTTTGGCGCGCGACATTGGCCGCGCCCTTGGTTGCCTTGGGCACCTCACCCTGTTGCGGCGCACGCAAGTTGGCCCTTTTTCAGAAAAAGATATGATTTCACTGGAAACCTTGGAAGAATTGCGCCATAGACCCGACGGCGATAACGCGCTCAAGGGCGCATTGCGCTCTATTGTGACCGTGCTGGACGGCATCCCGGCACTGGCCGTAATGGATCAGGACGCTGCAAAATTGCGGCAAGGCCAATCGGTTTTGCTACGCGGAGCAAATGCTCCCATCAATTGCGACGCAGTTCTGGTGAACCATGATGGCAGGCCTTTGGGCATCTGCGAAATATCTCAAGGTTCATTAAAAACCAAAAGACTGTTCAACCTTTAACCGATGTCCGGAGAATAGACATGACTATGACTGCAGAGGGCAAAGTTGCTCTCGTTAAAGAATATGCGACCAAATCTGGCGATACCGGCTCACCTGAAGTTCAGGTTGCTATCCTCACCACCCGCATTATTTACCTGACCGAACATTTCAAGACCCACAAGAAGGATAATCATTCCCGCCGTGGTCTTTTGAAAATGGTGGCCGCGCGCCGCAGCTTGCTCGATTATTTGAAGAGCAAGGATGAAGCACGTTATCAATCGCTGATTAAGCGTTTGGAAATCCGCCGCTAAAACACACATTCTGCCGAAGAGCCCTCATCAAGACATTTTTGATAAAAAATGTTTAGCCTTCGGCACCTTCTCCCATCCAAAGAGGGACGGGAGAAGGCACATGTAGTTAGCCTTCGCCCGCGCGTCTTCGTGTGGGAGAAGGTGCCGAAGGCGGATGAGGGCTCTTTCAGCAAGTACATATGAGTAAAGCGGATCACCGAGTTGCCGCTTTGCGTCCCCACAAATTGATCACAGCAATAGGGCTTTGGTCACTTGTCCAAAGGGGATTCCGTCCAGAGGTTGGTGAGCAAAGTGGCGGAGAAGGACATTAAGGAAAATATGAATGTTTAAAATTGACGTTGAAGAAATTGAGTGGGCAGGCCGCACTCTCCGCATCGAAACTGGCCGCATTGCCCGCCAAGCTGACGCTGCAATCCTAGTCACTTACGGCGAAACCACAGTTCTCGGCACTGCTGTTGCCGCTCGCTCGGAAAAGCCTGGAATTGACTTTTTCCCGCTCACTGTAAATTACCAAGAAAAAACTTATGCCGCTGGCAAAATTCCCGGTGGCTATTTCAAGCGTGAAGGCCGCCCATCAGAAAAAGAAACATTGGTTTCTCGCCTGATCGACCGCCCCATCCGCCCCTTGTTCCCAGAAGGCTTCCGTGTTGAAACACAAGTTGTTGCAACTGTGCTTTCTTATGACATGGAAAATGACTCAGACATGGTGGCCATGGTGGCTTGCTCTGCTGCGCTCACACTATCTGGCATTCCATTCATGGGCCCAGTTGGTGCATCGCGCGTTGGTTTGATTGATGGTGAATTTGTTTTGAATCCAACCCAAGACCAGATGAAAACATCTGACCTTGATTTGGTTGTGGCCGGAACATCTGATGCTGTTCTCATGGTTGAATCAGAAGCTAAAGAACTCTCGGAAGAGAAAATGTTGGCTGCTGTTATGTTCGGTCATGCTGGCTTCCAGCCGGTGATTGATGCGATCATTCGCTTGGCTGAACGTTCATCGCGTGCGGCCCGTGACTTCACACCGCCCGATGAAGAAAAACTTTATAAGGCTGTAAAGAAGGCCGGCGAAAAAGGCGTTCGCGCGGCTTATGCGATTGTGAAAAAAGAAGATCGTCAAGACGCTGTTGCCAAAGTGAAAGAAAAGATTTTGGCTTCACTGGTTGATGCAGAAGATGCAAAAGCTCCATCGGCGCAAAAAGTGGCTGATGCGTTCAAGCATCTTGAAAAAGATGTAGTGCGTAATAGCATTCTCGATACTGGCCTTCGCATTGATGGCCGCGACACGAAAACCGTTCGCGCCATTGTTGCTGAAGCCTCAGTTCTGCCACGCACCCATGGTTCAGCTTTGTTTACCCGTGGTGAAACGCAGGCACTTGTGGTGACCACTTTGGGCACTGGCGAAGATGAGCAATATGTTGACTCACTCGATGGCATGTTCAAAGCCAAGTTCATGCTGCATTACAACTTCCCTCCCTACTCGGTGGGTGAAGTGGGCCGCATGGGGGCCACTGGTCGCCGCGAAATCGGCCACGGTAAATTGGCATGGCGCGCAATTCATCCGATGTTGCCATCGGCTGATGAGTTCCCTTACACCATGCGTGTTGTATCTGAGATCACTGAATCAAATGGCTCATCATCTATGGCTTCCGTGTGCGGCGCTTCGCTGGCATTGATGGATGCTGGTGTGCCTTTGAAATCTCCTGTGGCTGGTATTGCCATGGGCTTGATCAAGGAAGGCGAACGCTTTGCTGTTCTATCGGATATTCTGGGTGATGAAGATCACTTGGGCGACATGGACTTTAAAGTGGCAGGCACTGCCAATGGTGTGACAGCACTGCAAATGGACATCAAGATCACCGGTATTACCGAAGAGATTATGAAGGTTGCTTTGTGGCAGGCCAAGGATGGCCGTTTGCATATTCTCGAGAAGATGGCCGAAGCTTTAGAAAAAGCCCGTCCAGGTCTTGGCGAACATGCACCGCGCATTGAAACCTTCAAAATCCCAACTGATAAGATCCGCGAAGTGATCGGCACTGGTGGCAAAGTCATCCGCGAAATCGTGGAAAAGACTGGCGCTAAGATCGACATTCAAGATGATGGCACAATCAAAGTGGCTTCATCTTCAGGTGAAGCGATTGCTGCTGCTGTGAAGTGGATCAAGTCAATCACGTCAGAAGCAGAAGTTGGCATGATCTATGATGGCAAGGTTGTGAAGGTTGTCGATTTCGGCGCGTTCATCAATTTCTTCGGCGCAAAAGACGGCCTCGTTCACGTATCGGAACTTGCTCCACACCGCGTGAACAAAGTGTCTGACGTTGTGAAGGAAGGCGATGCT
>JANPGD010000134.1:0-7586 GCA_031423845.1 Hyphomicrobiales bacterium
GCAAGATGTTCGACTTTCGCCTGATGGGAAGACTTTTTATGTCACTGACATGATGAATGACGGCGTGTTTCTGGTGGATGCGGAGACCTTCAAGGAAACTGGGTTTATCGCAACTGGCAAAGGTGCGCACGGGCTCACCACCAGCCGTGATGGCAAAAAGCTTTATGTTGGCAATCGCGGTTCCAATCGTATGCCAGATAAAGCTGGTGGACCGGGAAGTGTTTCAGTGATTGAATTTGCAACGAACAAGGTTGTGGCCCAATGGCCTATCCCCGGCGGCGGCAGCCCTGATATGGGCAATGTGACTGCCGATGGCAAAGAACTATGGCTGGCGGGGCGCTATGATGGCGAAGTCTATGCCATTGATACAACCACTGGCGCTGTGATTAAAATCAACGTGGGAATTGAACCCCATGGCCTCACAGTGTGGCCCCAACCCGGCCGCATGTCTCTCGGACACACGGGCAATATGCGGTAAGTTCGCCCGTTAAGCATATTTCGTAATAGACTCTTTACACCTCACAAACCTCGCGTTAACGTTTTGTTAACTGTTGAGTTTGTTCGGGGTTATTTTAAGTGTTTTTCAAGGCAGCGTTAGTTTTGGTAGCGAGTTTGGTGTTCAGTGCGCCGTCTTTTAGCTATGACGTTATTTCGAAACCGACCGTGAGTGCCGTTGAACCCCAGTTTGGAAAAGCCACGCCGCCAGTGGGATATGTGCAGTTTTGCGCCAGTGGCCAAGATGAGTGCAAAATGGTCAAAGACCGTGTTGCGCGCTTTGATATGTCAGTTGAAAAATGGGAAGTGCTCAACCAAGTCAACACCTATGTGAATGGCAAGATCACCCCTTCGAGCGATATTGACCTTTATAAAGTTGCTGAAAAATGGACTTATCCTGAAAATGCAGGCGATTGCGAAGATTATGTACTTCTTAAAAAGCGCTATTTAGGAAGTGTTGGATTCAATGCCGGAGAATTGTTGATTACCGTGGTTCTGGATGAGCATGGCGAAGGCCATGCTGTTTTGACAGTCGCTTCTGACGAAGGTGACTTTATTCTGGATAATCGTCGCAATGAAATTTTGCGTTGGAACCAAACCCACTATAAGTTTTTGAAGCGCCAATCACAGCAAAACCCAAAGCAGTGGGTGAGTTTGGCGCAGAAACCTACACAGGTTCTCGTCGGCGCAAAATAAGGGTTCAGCCCAAAATTGATGAGCGCCCCTCAAAATTCTTGCAATCGTCATTTTAAGTATTCATAAGCGCCCCATAGAAATTATTGGAGCCTACCATGACAGCCATTCTCGATATTACCGCCCGCGAAATTCTCGATAGCCGTGGCAACCCCACAGTTGAAGTCGATGTAACACTGGAAGACGGCGCGTTTGGCCGTGCTGCTGTGCCATCCGGTGCTTCAACAGGGGCCCATGAAGCCATGGAGCTGCGTGATGGCGATAAGTCACGCTATGGTGGCAAAGGTGTTCTAAACGCCGTGGCTGCGGTCAATGGCGAAATCTACGAAGCGCTTGCCGACATGGAAGCCGAAGATCAAATCGCTGTAGATCGCGCCATGATCGCTTTGGACGGTACGCCGAATAAAGCGCGCCTTGGTGCGAATGCAATTCTCGGCGTTTCGTTAGCCGTCGCCAAAGCATCAGCTGAATCGTGTGGCTTGCCGCTCTATCGCTATGTTGGTGGCGCATCGGCCCGCACTTTGCCAGTTCCCATGATGAACATCATCAATGGTGGTGCTCATGCGGATAACCCCATTGATTTCCAGGAATTCATGGTTATGCCCGTGGGGGCCAGTTCATTCCGTGAAGCACTTCGTATGGGTGCAGAAATTTTCCACACACTTAAGAGCGCTTTGAAAAAGGCAGGCCACAACACCAACGTGGGTGATGAAGGCGGCTTTGCGCCAAACCTGCCGTCAGCAGAGGCTGCTTTGGATTTCGTGATGAAGTCCATCGAGCAAGCTGGTTACAAACCGGGCCATGATGTTTATTTGGCCACCGATTGTGCTGCGACTGAATTCTTCAAGAACGGTGCATATGTTTACGAAGGCGAGGGCAAGACCCGTTCAATCAAAGAACAAGCTGAATATTTGGCTCATCTCGGCAAGACCTATCCGATCATTTCGATCGAAGATGGTTTGTCTGAAGACGATTGGGATGGATGGAAACAGCTGACAGATTTGATCGGCAAAACCCATCAACTGGTTGGCGATGATTTGTTTGTAACCAACACCACACGTTTGAAGCGCGGCATTAAAGAACATATCGCCAATTCGATCTTGGTGAAGGTGACCCAGATTGGTTCGCTCACTGAAACTTTGGAAGCTGTGGAAATGGCCCATAAGGCAGGTTACACCGCTGTGATGTCACATCGCTCTGGCGAAACCGAGGATTCAACGATTGCCGATTTGGCTGTTGCCACCAATTGCGGTCAGATCAAAACTGGCTCGTTGGCGCGCTCTGATCGGTTGGCCAAATATAACCAGCTTCTGCGCATCGAAGAAGAACTGGGCAGCCAAGCCGTGTATGCTGGCCGTTCAATTCTCAAGGGCTAAATGTTATCAGCGCTCAAGTCTTTTTGACTTGAGCGTGTTTTATTCTAATGAATGGCTAGAGATACATCATGCAGTGTTGTTGTCTGCAACGAATTGGTTAGCGCAATTTCTGCTGCACGCAATTTTGGCACCAGCACATCACGCATTTGCGATGCGACCGGGCATTCCGATTCAGGATCAAGCTTGTGCATGCGGAAAACGGTTTCATCTTCGACCGCGCCATAAATATCGGCTAAAGTTACATCAGATGCTGCACGGTCCAACTCAAATCCACCAGCACGGCCCGCAGTAGAGCGAACTAACTTAGCTTTTTCCAACTCTGACATCAGCCTGCGAATAACCACGGGATTGGTGTGCACACTTTCCGCAATCACATGTGAACACAGAGGCCCTTTGCCGGCCGCGCGTGCGAGCAAGCTGAGAACATGGACGGCGACTACAAATCGACTGCTAGAGAGCATATTATTTCCTTCTCCCTCTAAATCGGCGCTTAATCGTTAAAAATCAAGTCGTGTCCGAAATTAGTTACCAAGTCTTAACTGTGATCGATCAAAAAAGCTTCATGCGCATTATGGGTTTCAAAAGATTCGAGTTTCTTGTCAGCTTTGGCTGTCTGGTTCTGCTGGGTTATTTTGCCTGGACTGCTTTCTATGGTCCACGCGGATACTCGTATCGCGACTTGCTTGAAAAACGCATTGCCGTTTTGACAACCGAGCTCGATGATATTTCTGAGCAACGCAAAGCAATTGAATCTCGTGTGGCACTCATGCGACCCGAGAGCATTGACCCCGATATGCTTGATGAGTTGGCGCGTAAGACGCTTGATCTTGCTGCCAGCAATGAATTGACAATCAAATTGTCCGATTGAATTTACTGCAAAATCCACTAGATAAACCAAAATCCGGTTAATTGAACTTTTTGGAAGCATTAATAAGCGTTTACTGCTAGGTTTCCGCCAAGAATTTAACGGGAGACGGCTCATGGCGGTGAGATCAGCTTACTTGGCGAAGAAGGGTGACAAACCTGCAAAGGCCAAACCAGATTTAAAAAATTCAGGCCTTTCAGCCGAGCTGGAAATGAAAGCCTATTACGACATGCTCCTCATTCGCCGCTTTGAGGAAAAAGCGGGCCAACTTTATGGCATGGGGTCGATTGGCGGTTTCTGTCATTTGTATATTGGCCAGGAAGCTGTTGTCGTCGGTCTTGAAATGGCAGCCATTGAAGGCGACCAGCGCATTACATCTTATCGCGATCACGGCCACATGTTGGCTTGCGGCATGGACCCTAAGGGTGTGATGGCCGAACTTACTGGTAGAAAAGGCGGCTATTCCCACGGCAAGGGCGGCTCAATGCATATGTTCAGCCGCGAAAAGAATTTTTACGGAGGCCACGGAATCGTTGGTGCACAAGTGCCATTGGGAGCAGGGCTGGCCTTCGCCAATAAATATCGCGGCAATAAAAATGTCTCCATGGCCTATTTTGGTGACGGTGCGGCCAACCAAGGCCAAGTCTACGAAACCTTCAACATGGCTTCCATCTGGAAGCTACCAGTGATTTTCGTGATCGAAAATAACCGCTATGCCATGGGCACGTCGGCTCAGCGTTCAACCGCTGCGTCGGATCATCTGGGTGCGCGCGGTGAAGCCTTTGATATTCCTTCTGAGCAAGTGGATGGCATGGATGTACGCGCCGTGAAAGACGCCGCCGACCGAGCCATGGAACATTGCCGCTCGGGCGAGGGGCCATATATTTTAGAAATGATGACCTATCGTTATCGTGGCCATTCGATGTCGGATCCTGCAAAGTATCGCTCAAAAGAAGAAGTGCAGAAGATGCGCGAAGAGCATGACCCGATTGAGCAGGTGAAAGCCCGCTTACTGAAATCCAATCGTGCCACTGAAGACGATTTGAAAAAGATGGATGCTGATATTCGCGAGATTGTAACGGCTGCCGCGGACTTTGCTGTGGCCGATGCTGAGCCGGATGCGTCTGAACTTTACACCGATATTTATAAGACAGCTTGAGGAACCAAAACCATGCCAACCATCCTCATGCCGGCCCTGTCTCCAACAATGGAAGAGGGCAAACTCTCAAAATGGCTCAAAGCCGTGGGTGACCAAGTGAAGTCCGGCGATATTTTAGCCGAGATCGAAACCGATAAAGCCACCATGGAAGTGGAAGCCATTGATGAGGGTACACTCACGGCTATTCTGGTTCCGGAAGGCACTGAGGGCGTGAAAGTGAATGCGCCGATTGCGGTGATTGGGGAGGCTTCGGTTGCAGCCGCCCCCTCATCCGGCGCAAGCGCGCCACCTTCTCCCGCGAGGGGAGAAGGGAAGACTGAAGCGACGCCGCCTCTTCCTTCTCCCCTCGCGGGAGAGGGTGCCCGAAGGGCGGGAGAGGGGCTTGTTGACCCCGAAATCCCAGCCGGCACCGAAATGATCACCATGACCGTGCGGGAAGCCTTGCGCTCGGCCATGTCCGAAGAAATGCGCCGCGACAAAGATGTGTTTTTGATGGGCGAGGAAGTGGGCCAATATCAGGGTGCCTACAAAATCTCTCAAGGCATGTTGGATGAATTCGGGTCAGAGCGCGTTCTCGATACACCCATCACCGAACATGGTTTCACAGGCATTGCCACGGGTGCGGCGTTCGCGGGCCTCAAACCCATCGTAGAATTTATGACCTTCAACTTCGCTATGCAGGCGATTGATCACATCATCAATTCCGCCGCCAAAACGCTTTATATGTCTGGCGGGCAAATGGGCTGTTCGATTGTGTTCCGTGGCCCAAATGGTGCTGCGGCTCGCGTGGGCGCACAGCACAGCCAAGATTACACTGCTTGGTATAGCCAAATCCCTGGCCTGAAAGTGGTGGCACCATATTCCGCTTCTGATGCCAAGGGCCTGATGAAGGCCGCCATCCGCGATCCTAACCCGATCATCTTTCTCGAAAATGAAATTCTCTATGGCAAATCATTTGAAGTGCCGAATGTGGAAGATTGGGTGGTGCCGATTGGCAAGGCCCGCATTGCCCGCAGCGGCAAAGATGTAACCATCGTCTCCTTCTCCATCGGCATGACCTATGCTTTGGCCGCTGCTGAAAAGCTGGCCGCTGAAGGCATTGAGTGTGAAGTGATTGATCTTCGTACCATTCGCCCGATGGATATTGAAACGGTTCTTACGTCAGTTAGAAAAACCAATCGCTGCGTGTGTGTGGAGGAGGGCTATCCGCGCTTCTCCGTCACGTCTGAACTCGCTGCCGAAATTATGACGCATGCCTTTGATTATCTCGACGCACCTGTTGCAAGAGTCGCCGGAAAAGACGTGCCCATGCCCTATGCCGCAAATTTAGAAAAACTGGCCTTGCCCACTGTCGATGACGTGGTGGCCGCTGTTAAAGGAGTTCTCTATGTCTGATCACGATCACCACCACCACGACCATTCCCACGACACCCACCCGCATCAATTGCAACCGCCGCATGAAGTGTTCCACGATGCTAATGCTGGCGAAATTGTACGCGGCTGGATCACCAATGGGCAGCTGAGTTTGGCTCTGCATTCTATGGCCTTCGGCAAGGCGGATATGTGGGGCCATGTTCTGGCTGGCATGGCGCAGCAGGTTGCTGCCTCCATGGAAGAAATGGGCCACGGCACTACCTCTGCTAACCTCGCTGAAATTCGCAAAGTCTTAAACGACGACCTTGCCAAGGCCGCCGCAAAATCATCGGTACTCTCGAACACATAAAGGTTCATCATGCCAACCATCCTCATGCCCGCCCTTTCGCCCACCATGGAGAAAGGCAAGCTTTCAAAGTGGCTCAAGAAAGAGGGCGACCAAGTGAAGAGTGGCGATGTGCTGGCTGAAATCGAAACCGATAAGGCGACGATGGAAGTGGAAGCCATTGACGATGGTGTGTTGACCAAGATTTTGGTGGCTGAAGGCACTGAAGATGTGTTGGTGAATGCGCCAATTGCGGTGATTGGGGAGCCCTCAGTTGCCACCCCCTCATCCGGCGCAAAAGCGCCACCTTCTCCCTCAAGGGGAGAAGGGGAG
Source organism: Hyphomicrobiales bacterium (assembly GCA_031423845.1). Taxonomy (GTDB): domain Bacteria; phylum Pseudomonadota; class Alphaproteobacteria; order Rhizobiales; family Aestuariivirgaceae; genus Aestuariivirga. The sequence continues at coordinate 6,621 of JANPGD010000134.1, forward strand.
AAAAAAACAAGTGCGACTCTTCCTTCTCCCCTTGAGGGAGAAGGTGCCCGTAGGGCGGATGAGGGGTCGGCCCGCGTCTTCGCATCCCCACTCGCCCGCCGTCTCGCCAAATCCAAAGGCATCGAAATATCATCCGTACACGGATCAGGCCCGTATGGCCGCATTGTGATGAAGGATGTGGAGAGCTTCACGCCAAGTGCCGCCGCCGCTAAATCCGCTGCACCCGCCATGGCCGCATCACCTTCCGAAGCTTCGGTGCTTAAACTCTTTGAACAAGGCTCCTACGATCTGGTGCCGCATGATGGTATGCGCAAAACCATTGCGCGCCGCCTCACCGAATCCAAACAGACCGTTCCGCATTTCTATGTGACAGTTGATATTTCATTGGAAAATTTATTGGCTTTACGTGAGCGCCTCAATGCGCAGGCACCCAAAGATAAAGACGGCAAACCCGCATGGAAAGTCTCAGTCAATGATTTCGTGATCAAGGCCATGGCCATGGCGCTGATCAAAGTGCCCGAAGCCAATGTGAGCTGGACCGACAATAACATGGTGAAACACCACCACGCCGATGTGGGCGTGGCCGTCTCCATCCCTGGCGGCTTGATCACACCAATTGTGCGCAAGGCCGAAACCAAAGGCTTGGCGCAAATCTCAATTGAGATGAAAGATTATGCGGCCCGCGCCAAATCACGCAAACTCAATCCATCGGAATATACTGGTGGTTCCACCTCAGTTTCCAATATGGGCATGATGGGGGTGAAAAACTTCCAAGCCATTGTCAACCCACCGCAAGCAACTATCTTGGCTGTGGGCGCAGGCGAACGCCGTCCAGTGGTGCGCGGCAATGAGATTGTGATTGAGCAGTTGATGAGTGTGACGCTTTCGACCGATCATCGTGCTGTTGATGGTGCGCTGGGCGCGGAGTTCTTGGGAGCTATTAAGATGTATCTCGAAGAACCTGGG
>JANPGD010000135.1:0-20563 GCA_031423845.1 Hyphomicrobiales bacterium
TGGGTCCTCCACAGGACCCAGGATTTTGATCCCGGTAGTATCGACGGATTGGTGGAGGAGTTTGCAACCCGGAACCGCATCCCGCGCAGCCGCGCCCGGAAGATCATTGCCGCGTACGACATCGAGGGGCGCACACCGGTCCAGGTCCGCGGAGCCTTGCTCACCGACTTCTCTTTCACCCTGCCTCAGGCGCGTGGCGCACTCGCGCACGCCGCTGCCGGAGGAAGCGCATACCTGCTCTCTGTCGGCCCTGTCAAAGGTGCGCCAGCCGTGCACGGCACGGAGATGTACGGCATTGTGGGGCAGGAACGCCCGGGCGCCAGCGAGGAGCAAATCGTCCGCGACACCTTCGTCCGCGACACTGTCCTCGCACTGGCTGAGGGGAGCATCGACGACATGTGGGACGCCGTGACAGCTGAACCCACCACGAAGGGCATCGGCAACCCGCCCTACGACCCCACCGACCACGCCGTCCACGTCCTCAACACGTTCGATGGCATCGAACGCACCTGACCTGCCCAAACCCCCACTACCTCGCAGCTCTCGCGGGTTGGGCCGAAGTGACGCGCAAGCCCCTCTTCGAGCGATTGCGTTGCGCCGCACGACTTGGTTCTCGGGATGATCTGGAAGGCGCTACATGTTCATACCCGAGGATTTGACAAGCGCGTTTCTTATTACATCAAATGCATGGGCAGACGCACCGGTTGGTCCGACAACTTGTGGAATTAGACCTGCGCCAGATAACTGCGGGCCTGAAGTTCAAGATGTCAATGCACTTGCGAAAATGGAGACTGGGCAAGCGCCTTAAGCGAACAATGTTTCGCCTCTGGCCAAATTGAGATTTGAACTCTTAAGACCTGCCACTGAAGATTTCATCCCGGAGGATTGAGAGTCTGCTTCTGGCCGAAAGCAGAACCTCGAATAACGCAGTTAAAGAGACCTGCACTTGACTCCCACGCGTCACCCATGTTTCGTGGCTCAAGATGAATCAGGAGCGAGTTTGATATGGCGATTGCCTTCGTATTTCCGGGCCAGGGGAGCCAGACTGTTGGCATGGGCAAGGCGCTGGCTGATAATTTCGCATCAGCGCGCGCGGTGTTTGATGAGGTGGATGCAGCACTAGGACAGAAACTTTCCGCATTGATGTGGGACGGGCCAGAAGCGGATTTGACGCTCACTGAAAATGCGCAACCCGCATTAATGGCAGTGAGCATGGCGGCTCTTGCGGTGCTTAACGCTGAGCATGGAATTACGGTGGTCAACACGGCCAAATTTGTGGCGGGGCATTCGCTGGGGGAATATTCCGCATTAGCGGCGGCGGGCACATTTACAATTGCAGACACAGCGCGGCTTTTGAAAATTCGGGGCAGGGCCATGCAAGCGGCAACGCCGGTGGGCACAGGGGCGATGGCGGCCATTCTCGGTTTGGATTTTGCTACCACAGCTTTGGTTGCAGCAGAAGCAGCGCAGGGCGATGTGTGCCAAGCGGCCAATGATAATTCTGATGGGCAGGTGGTTATTTCCGGCAGCAAAGCAGCGGTGGACCGCGCGTGCGAAATTGCCAAGGCCAAAGGGGCCAAGCGCGCCATTCTGTTGCCTGTGTCAGCGCCGTTCCATTGCGCTTTAATGCAGCCCGCAGCCAATGCTATGGCCGAAGCTTTGGCGAAAGCAACGATGAAATCCCCCGTGGTTCCGGTCATCGCCAACGTGGTGGCGGGGCCTTTGACCGACGCTGATATGATCCGCCAAAAACTGGTGGAGCAGGTGACAGGCACCGTGCGCTGGCGTGAATGTGTGGCTTATATGGTGGCCCACAACGTTAATGTGTTTGTTGAAATTGGCGCTGGTAAAGTTTTGACAGGGTTAGCTAAAAAGAATGCGCCGGATGCGCAAAGCTATGCGGCTGGCACGCCAGATGATATTGCTAACGTGGTTGCTACTTTAAACCCACACTAAACCCGTCATCCTCGCGAAAGCGGGGATCCAGCTAGCCACAAGCAACTATGCTTGCAATTAGCTGGGCCCCTGCCTTCGCAGGGGTGACGGATAGTTGGAATAACTAATTGTAAAATGAGGACTAAACCTATGTTCAATCTCACCGGAAAAACCGCGCTCATCACGGGCGCCAGCGGCGGCATTGGGGCGGCCATTGCTAAGGCGCTTCATGCAGCGGGGGCGACCATTGCTATTTCCGGCACCCGCGTTGCGGCCCTTGAAGAATTGAAAGCCCAAATAGGCGAAAATGTGCATGTGTTGCCGTGTAACCTCTCCAGCGCCGAGGATGTGGAAAAACTCATCCCCGCTGCCGAAGCCGCTATGGGGGGCTTGGATATTCTGGTCAACAATGCGGGCATCACCAAAGATGGCCTTGCCATGCGCATGAAGGATGATGACTGGCAGGCGGTGATTGACGTGAACCTCACGGCCAACTTCCGTCTGTGCCGTGCCGCCATGCGCGGCATGATGAAGAAGCGGGCAGGCCGTATTATCAACATCACTTCGATTGTGGGTGTGACAGGCAACCCCGGCCAAGCCAATTATGTGGCGTCTAAAGCCGGTGTGATCGGCCTCACCAAATCATTAGCGCAAGAGCTGGCCACCAGAGGCGTTACAGTGAATTGCATAGCCCCCGGCTTCATCGCCACACCGATGACCGATGTGCTGAACGAAAAACAAAAAGAAGGCATTTTAAGCCGCATCCCCGCAGGCCGCATGGGCGGACCAGACGATATTGCAGCAGCCGTTTTATATCTGGCCTCGGATGAAGCCGGCTACGTGACAGGCCAAACCCTGCACGTGAATGGCGGCATGGCGATGATTTGAGGGCGTCTGCCCAGTTCCCCCTCAGTCCTTCGGACAGCTCCCCCAACAAGTTGGGAGAGCGCAATAAATTCTTCCCTCCCTCCAGCTTGCTGGGGGAGATGCCCGAAGGGCGGAGGGGGAGCTTGATGGAAGCGATAGGTGTGGTTCTTTATTTGAATTTCCAAAACTTCACTGCTACCCTCGTCCTCCTAATCGAATACGGAGCGCAGTAACATGAAAGCCTCGATCCTTTCCAAAACGTATCGCGTTACAATCCCAAAGTATTTGCGTGAAAAAGAAGGCTGGAAGCCGGGTCAGAAGTTTGTCCTTATTTCACGCGGCAAAGGTGTTGAGCTTGTTCACGTGCTAAAATCGGAAGAGGTAGCTGGCATCGCAAAGGACGTTAGCCCAAGCTGAATCATTCGTATTTTTAATCGACAATAGTGCGCATTTTAAGTGGCTGCCGGGTGTGGAGTATTTTGAGAATTAGGGGGAGTTTTCATTTTGATCAAACTTATAAAATGGGTGTTGGCACCAATTGCGGTCATTTGGTTCTTGGGCTGGGCCTATATCCAAATCAATTATCCCACCTGCACCTTCCGCTACAAACTCACTGCTGAAGTGAATACGCCTGAGGGTGTGAAGACGGGATCGAGTGTGATTGAGGTTAGTTATTCCCACAATGGGGATTGGGGCGGTGGAGAAACACCTAATTTGCATATGACTGGCGAGGCCCCTTATATCGATCTCGGCTCGGGCAAGAATCTATTTTTGATGCTTACGAACCGAGCATCCGGTCGCAATTTAAGCGAAAGTTTCCATCGGCCCGAGGGTGCATTAGACGCATTTAAGCTTCCACTTAAAGCTTTAGATTTACACTGGGAAATAGGAGATCAACGTTCACTCATAGTTCAAGTCCAAGAAGCGCGCGCAAAAGGACTTGTTAATGTTCCATTTGAAAACCTGCCAACGCTTATTTCTTTTAAGGATTTGACAAATCCAGATTCAGTTCAGGTAGTTCAACCTGACGGAGTTTCAAAAATATATGGCAGTTTATACGCACTTAAAAATGTGACCCTAGAAGTCACATACGAATATCCGCAAAGCAAAATTGAAACAACTTTGCCATGGTTGGAGCAGAAACGGCTTGAGTGGGAAAATAAATTTGGTTTTGGGGTAGGCGATCCTATTCTCACTCAGCTGTTTTATGACTCTTTCAAGCAACCATATTATCGGGGGTGATTAAATAATAAATTGTGAGATATGGGCAAGAAATACTACCACATCGATTCTAGCGATCTTTGATCCTCCTCTCAACGTCGTCTTCTTGGGCTTGCAAGACTTGTTGGCGGGGAAATTTGGACCTAATTGCGGACTATCCGAAAATTAGCAGCTTCACCGTACGGTGTCAAGCTTTAATTTCTATAATAGGAATTTAAATTCTAACAATCTTTACTACACAGACAAAATATTCCCCCTTTTGACGGCATGAGAAACTGTGCTAGGGAAGTGGCGCGGCATAGGGTGGGGGCCTTAAGGCATTCCCCTATGCACTGAAAAGTTAACTGAGGAATAGAACACATGAGCGATACTGCTGACCGCGTAAAGAAGATCGTTGTTGAACACTTGGGCGTTGATGCCGACAAGGTGAAAACAGAAGCGAGCTTCATTGATGATCTCGGTGCTGACAGCTTGGACACGGTTGAACTCGTGATGGCTTTCGAAGAAGAATTTGGCATTGAAATTCCAGACGATGCTGCCGAGACAATTCAAACGGTGGGCGATGCTGTATCGTTCATCGATAAGGCCAAGGCCTAAGACATTGGCCTTTGGGAAACCAAAGGCTGATTGAAAATACCGCGCGGGGCAGGGCACATAACCCTTTTGCTCCGCGTTTTCATGTTTGCACTCCACTTTTGATAGGGTCTCATCATGCGTCGTGTCGTTATTACAGGTCTTGGAATGGTTTCTCCGCTGGCTGCCTCGGTTGAAGGCACGTGGAAAAAGGTTTTGGCTGGCGAATCTGGCGCTGGTCCGATTACCAAGTTTGATGCGTCAGACCTTCCGGCTCGCATTGCCTTTGAAGTGAAAGAAGGCGACGGCAGCAATAATACGCTGAACCGTGACACTTATGTCGATGTGAAAGAACAGCGCCGCTTTGATGATTTTATTCAGTTTGCTTTAATCGCCGCCAAGCAAGCCTTGGTCGATTCGGGTTACAGCCCGAAAACGCCGGATGAGCAATATCGCGCTGGCGTTCTGGTGGGTTCTGGCATTGGTGGCTTGCCCAGCATAAGTGCTACACAAATGCTGATGCATGAAAAAGGCCCGCGCCGCATTAGCCCGTTTTTCATTCCGGGCTCTCTGATCAATCTGGCCTCTGGCCTCATCTCCATCACCTGCGGCCTGAAAGGCCCTAACCATGCCGTGGTCACGGCTTGTTCGACTGGTGCCCACGCCATTGGTGATGCGGCGCGCATTATTATGATGGATGATGCCGATGTGATGGTGGCGGGCGGTGCCGAGGCCACAATCTGCCGTCTTGGCATTGCAGGCTTCATTGCGTGCAAAGCGCTATCAACTGGTTTTAATGATGACCCCACCAAAGGCTCGCGCCCTTACGATAAAGACCGTGACGGTTTTGTGATGGGCGAAGGCGCTGGTGTTGTGGTGCTGGAAGCCCTTGAACACGCTCAAGCCCGTGGGGCGCATATTTATGCGGAGATTATCGGCTATGGTATGTCGGGTGACGCTCACCATGTGACAGCACCTGCCGAAGATGGTGATGGTGCTTATCGTTGCATGAAGATGGCGCTTCGTCGTTCAGGCATTTCTCCTGGTGATATTGATTATATTAACGCCCATGGCACATCGACACCGCTGGGTGATGAGATTGAACTTCGCGCGGTGGAGCGTTTGCTGGGTGATCATGCTTCGAAACTTTCAATGTCCTCGACGAAATCATCGATTGGGCATTTGCTCGGTGCTGCTGGTGCGGTGGAAGCCATATTCTCGGTTCTTGCCATGCGGGATAATATTTGCCCACCTACTTTGAATCTCGATAATCCATCGGTTGAAACGGCGATTGATCTGGTGCCGAAAGTTGCGAAGAAAAAAGTCATCAACACAGTTTTGTCTAATTCTTTTGGTTTTGGTGGAACCAATGCATCACTGCTCATGCGTCGTTTCACCGCATGATGTGATTTAATCGGAGGCCAAAGCTTGAGCGACTATGAACCCCCATCTCGCGTTTCCGAGCCTGAACTTCCAAAAATTCGCAGGCCGGTATTCACGCGCGTATTCGGTTCGCTATTACTTTGGTTCTTTGCGCTGGCCGCCATTGTGGCAGGAGTGGGTTTTTGGGCTTACCTTTCCTTCACGGCACCGGGCCCTTTGGCCGAGAAGAAGATTTATGAAATTGCTAAAGGTGTGAGCCGCGCCGATCTTTCCGTTGCCTTGCTGGACCAAGGCATTATTGCGGATGCACGGGTGTTTAGTGCGGCTGCAGCAGTTAGCGGGTTTCGCGGGGCCAAGCTGAAAGCTGGCGAGTATGAATTTGCAGCCGGTGCCACCATGCAGGATGTTTTGGCTGCAATCACGGCAGGCCGCTTCCTCACTTATAAAGTGACCATTCCGGAAGGCTGGACTTCGCAAATGGTGGTGGCGCGTTTGGATGAGCAGCCAGAGTTGGATGGCACAATCACCACGCCACCAGCCGAAGGTTCAATTATGCCGGACACTTATGTTTTCCGTCGTCATCTCACACGCGCCAAGATGATTGAAGATATGCAAGCCGCTCAAATTAAATTGACCGATGAACTTTGGAAAACGCGACCTGCGGACTCAGTGATCACCACCAAACAAGATTGGATCACGCTGGCTTCGATTGTTGAAAAGGAAACCGGCATTGCTGAGGAACGCCCCCAAGTGGCCTCAGTTTTTGTTAATCGCTTGAAGCAAAAAATGCGCCTGCAATCAGACCCCACAATTATTTATGGCATTGTCGGCGGCAAGGGCAAATTGGATCGCCCGCTCACCAGAGCGGATATTGATGCGACCACACCTTACAACACCTACACGATTGATGGCTTGCCACCGGGGCCGATTGCCAACCCCGGCAAGGCGGCGCTGGAAGCTGCGCTCAATCCCGACAAAACGCCCTACCTCTATTTTGTAGCCAACGGCACAGGCGGTCATGCGTTCGCGTCAACGCTCGATGAACATAATAACAATGTTGCAAAATGGCGCGCGCAGCAAGGTGCTGATCCTGTTGCTCCAGCGGTAGTAGCCCCTGCGGTTCCCGCCGTACCCGTTGATAAGCCTGTTGACACTCTACCAAAAATTCCGGCCGCTCCCGTTGTGGAAGTTAAGCCCGCTGAGACAACCCCTGTTGATCCGACGAAAGCGGTAAAGCCCGGTTCAATTGTGATGGTGGATGGGAAAAAGGTTCCCATCCCGGTTTTGAAGAAACCAAAGAAGTAGTGTGAGTTCAATCCCACTGCGAAACGCTTTACAGTCGCGTCCATGATGATTCGTGAAGCAGACCAAATCCTATGACCATTTCCAGCATGACTGGTTTTGCGCGAAGCGCAGGCGCCCATGGAACTTTCACTTGGGCATGGGAACTGAAAAGTGTAAATGGCAAATCTTTTGATGCCAAATTGCGCTTGCCGCAAGGCCTCGACCACATTGAACCCACTGCGCGCAGCACTTTGATGCAAGGCTTCAAGCGCGGCAATGTGCAGGCCTCGCTTTCCACAGTGGGCACAGAGACGGAAGAAAAAATTGCCATCAACGAAGTGGTTTTAAATAATTACATTGCGCTGGCGGAAAAACTCCGCGCCCGACTTGGTGGCGAAAATCTCAGCGCTGAAGCCTTCCTCACGCTCAAAGGCGTGTTTGAATATGCGACCACTCCGGTGAGTGAAGAAGAACAAGCAGCGCTTGATAGAGAAATTCTCGGGTCGTTGAATGAGGCCGTGAAGGCTTTGACCAAGGCGCGTCTGGCGGAAGGGGCGCAGCTTCATAAAATTCTATCTGCGCAAATTAATCGCATTGAAGAACTCACCATCGCAGCGCGTGACAATCCCAGTCGCACACCAGAAACCATTCGGGCACGGCTCAAAGATCAAGTGACGCGACTATTGGAAACGGGCGCTACCTTTGATCAAGAGCGCTTGCATCAGGAAGCAGTGATCATCGCCACTCGAGCGGATATTCAAGAAGAAGTGGACCGCCTCATCGGCCATGTGGAATCCGCGCGTGATTTATTGATGAGCAAGGAACCTGTAGGTCGCAAGCTCGATTTTCTGGCGCAGGAATTTAACCGCGAGGCCAACACGCTGTGTTCCAAAGCGGGCGACAAGGCGATGACGACAATCGGCTTAGAGCTTAAAACCACCATCGATCAATTGCGCGAGCAGGTGCAAAACATTGAGTAAGATTTCAAGACGCGGATTGTTATTCGTCATGTCCTCGCCCTCAGGCGCAGGCAAAACCACTCTATCGAGAAAACTGATCGAAGCTGATGGCAACATCGCTATGTCTATCTCGGTGACCACACGGAAACCAAGGCCCGGTGAAGTGGATGGCCGCGATTACTATTTCATCACCAAAGAAAAATTCGAAACCATGGTCGCTGCGAAAGAACTTTTGGAATGGGCCAATGTGTTCGGCAATCTTTATGGCACACCACGCAAACCTGTTGAGGATGCATTGGCCAAAGGCCGCGATGTGTTGTTCGACATTGATTGGCAAGGCACGCAACAATTGGCGCAAGCGATGGAAGATGATTTGGTGCGCCTGTTTATTTTGCCGCCGGATGCTGATGCATTGAGAACCCGTCTAATCGGCCGCAACCAAGATGCGAGCACCGTAATCGCCAAACGCATGGCCGAAGCGGGACGAGAAATCAGCCACTGGCCGGAATATGATTATGTGGTGGTGACTGAGAATGTGGATGTAGCGCACAGGGAAGTGGTGGCGATTTTAACTGCGGAAAGATTGAAGCGCAGGCGGCAGCTCGGGCTGACGGACTTTGTGCGCGGCTTGATGATGGGGTTGTAAGAAGATTTTTACCGCCCTGAAGAGCTTCTGATTTTGGAAGCTGGGAGATTATCTGAATGGACTGGAATTGGTATCACTTGGCTGCAAACTTGGCGCTGGCACTTTCTGTTAGTTCTATTTGGGGACTAATAAAGGTGTGGAAGCATCTCCGTATGGAAGATTTAATTCCAACGAGAAAGTGGAAAAAAGCTATTAATGGTCCAAGATACTTACCCAAACATAAGCCCGATAAGCTGTCAGGAAATGAAGAAGGTTACGAAATACAATTCTTTAAAGATTTCTCAAAAGTGGCGGATTTGTTAAACACTTGGTATGCAGATAGTCCTTGGAGTTTTGAAAACAATGGTTGGCTTGACTCTGGATATGGCAGTGAGTCCGGCGCTGCGCGTGAAATTGAAATACGATACAATCAGCAGAAGACAGGCGTGATAAAATTGTCCTGCATCAATTATGAGAAGGGATATAGTCCTGCTAATCGTGATCTGAGTTCAGCATACAAAATCAATGGCCATCTTGAACTCATAAATGCAAGACACTTTGAAGGTTATGAAGTTTTCCATCTTGCAACGTCTCTTGGAAACATACTTGATGGGGAGCCTGGTTCGAGCCAAAAAGTAAAAAGTGAAATGATGATGGCTATGATTCATACAAGTTGGCAGATTGGCGAAGAGGTCTTTGGAAATCCACCGTTGGAAATTTCTATCTCTGGAAACGCGCAATGGTACCTGAAGGAATGGCTTCCAACTCACGCTTCTCCTTTGGAGAAGCTGTCGCAACGCGACTGATGAGGTCCCTTTGGTTGACAATGCTTCGAGGCTCTTCGCTGCGCTGCGAGCGCCTCAGCATGAGGGAAATTAAATTTACCTCACCCTGAGGTGCGAGCTCTTGCGAGCCTCGAAGGGTTGGTGGCTATGATTGCTCCAACACCATCGCCAGCCTTGCAAAGTCTGCCACACTCACTTGCTCCGCGCGTGTCGTCGGATCAATGCCTAATGGTTCCAGCACGGCTTCGGGATTTGGGAAAACGCTTTTCAAACTTGATCGGAGCATTTTTCTCCGCTGACCAAACCCTGCTGCGGTGACGCGTTCTAGCAGTTCCATTTTGCAGGGCGGCTCGCAGATTGCTCGCGGCACTAGATGGACGATTGAACTTGTAATCTTCGGGGGAGGCGTAAATGCACTGCGGTTTACGTCGAACATTTTTGTGGCTTCGCAGCGCCATTGGCTGAGGATCGATAACCGACCGTAGGCGTCATCGCCCGCTTTGGCGGCGATGCGCATGGCCACTTCTTTTTGAAACATCAGTGTGAGTGATGAAAACCATGGCGGCCATTCTTTGGGTGTGAGCCAGCCCACCAGCAAGGCCGTGGCCACATTATAGGGCAGGTTGGCGACGATTTTGGCGGGGCCTTTGATCGTGGTGGCCCAATCCACTTCAAGGGCGTCGGCATTGATCACGTCCAAGCGGCCGGGGTAGGCCGCCTGAATTTCGGCCAGTGCAGGAAGTGTGCGCTCATCGCGCTCGACGGCAATCACTTTGGTGGCGCCTTCCATGAGCAGAGCACGCGTCAATCCGCCGGGGCCTGGGCCCACTTCAACGATTGTGTATCCTTCCAGCGAACCTGCAGCTCTGGCAATGCGGCGGGTGAGATTGAGATCAAACAGGAAGTTTTGGCCGAGAGATTTTTTTGCAGCAAGATTATGCGTCGCGATCACCTCACGCAAAGGAGGCAGGCCATCATCATCCATTATGGGCCGCCATAGAGGCTGCGAGTTTTATGGCGGCGATGAGGCTGGAAGGATTAGCCTTGCCAGTGCCGGCCAAACTTAATGCCGTGCCGTGATCGGGCGAGGTGCGGATGAAGGGCAACCCTAATGTGACATTCACACCGCCATGAAAATCTAAGGTCTTGACCGGGATCAAGGCTTGGTCGTGATACATGCACAGGATGGCATCGTAAGTCGCTCTGGCTTCGGGATGGAAAGCGGTGTCGGCGGGCAGGGGGCCTTGCACTGTGAGGCCAGTGCTGCGGAGTTCGGCGATGGCGGGAGCCACGATGGTTTGATCCTCGTGGCCCATGGCACCATTTTCACCAGCGTGTGGATTAAGGCCGGTGACGGCGATGCGCGGCTTCGCGATGCCGAAATATTTTTGCAGAGCGGCGGCCACGGTTTTGCCCTGACTGACAATTGCTTCAGTAGTTAAAGCTTTTGGCACTTCGGACAAGGGAATGTGCACAGTGATGGGCACCGCCCGCAGGCCTTCGCCCACTAACATCATCACATCACGACCTTCGCAATGAGCGAGGTGCGCTAGAAAATCTGTGTGGCCTTGGAATTTAAAACCCACATCATAAAGTGTTTCTTTTTGAATTGGGTTGGTGACGACGGCTGCTGCTTGCTTGTCCAAGCAAAGTTCCACCGCCACTTCAATTGCTGAGATAACCCAACTCGAGTTTTTTGAATCAAGCACACCCGCCACTGACGGTGACCGCATGGGGCGATGAAGAACGGGAATTGCGTTTTCAAAAACTTTAGTCGTTTGATCAAGGCGATCCAAATTTTTAAACTTTGCATTCGGCAAGCGCGATTGCAGAAAATTGATATCACTTATCAAACAGAAAACTTTATCTGGTTGATGGCGCAAGGCTTCCCACGTCAGCACTGTGATCTCCGGCCCCACACCAGCAGGTTCGCCCGGTGTTAATATTAAGGGCTTGATCATTGCGCGTAGGACTGATCTTTATATTCGATAATGGCTTTCTTGCGCATGATGGCCACATATTTTTGTTCAACCGAGTCATATTTTTCATTGAGAATAGCATTTTCAATTTGTTGGCGGGTTGGCATTTGGGCTTTTGGCATTTGCGGGCTGAGGGATCGCTTTGAACAGAATGCAATGACTTGAATGCCACCCGGCCCACGCAAGGGACCATAAGCATTGTTAGGGCCTCGGCTATCAAACAATTTACGCAAAGCCGGAGGAAGCTTACGGCCATCAGCTTCAAGTTTTTTGCCGATTTTCACATTGAAAATTCCAGAAGCTGGGCCCCGTGGGTTGGCGCAGCTTTTAAATTTTTGAGCATACTGGCCAGCCTCAATGGCGCGCGATTGCAAAAGCTGCGGGTCATTGCTCTCAACCGGAAAATCGACTTCAAGAATGGAATAGACGGTGATGGCTTGCATTCTGGGATCAGCCTTGATCTTGGCTAACTTGCCATTGATCTCAGACTTAATTTCATTCATGCGTTTGTCGACAACAGCAGGATCAGCCGTTACTTTTTCTTTGTATTTGGCAATGAGCAAACGACCAAAGTCCATTTGCGCGGCTGTGTATTGCCTAAAGGCTGACATGGCAATTCCTTGGGCACGCAGTTTCGCCGCCAAGCCAGCCTCATCAGTTTTTAGACTTTCCGCGACCCGCTTTAGCCGTTCATCAATATCCTTTTCGGTGGCATCAATACGGAAGCGCTTGGCCTCTTCAATCTTGATAACATCATTGATTAGGTCATTCCCAATTTTGACGCGGTTTGAGGACGTTTGCCCTAATATTTTCAAAAGGCGAATGCGTTGATCAATGTCAAAACTTGTAACAGGTTGATCATTGACTGTGGCGATGACGGCTGACTCTTGCGCATAAACTGGTGTGGCAAGGTGAGACACAACAATCATGGTGGCTGCAAAGAAAAACTTCAACATGACGAATTTCAACCTTAGAACTTTGACGATATGTTGCTGCCGCCCAGTGTCGCTAATTCGATCGATAGTGCCAATGTGTTGGTGTTGGCCAAGCTGATCGGGTCTTGTGCGCCGATATATGACACTTTGAAGTTCATGCAGTCGCAATCGAATTCCAATCCTAAAGTTTTTCGCGTGAGCGACTTGTTATGGAAATCATAACTCAGGCCGCCAAAGGCATACCAATTTTCGTTTAGTCGAAACCGAACATCGCCCGCCAAAAAATGCTCAGCGAGAGGGCGACCAAATGAAGGTTCAGCACCAAAATTTAAGTAGCTCATTGAACCGGAGAAACTGTCAAAATTGAGGCTTGCGCTGGCCTCTTGTCGATTGATCTGCGAAAGGTCTTCTTCAACCCGCGCTTCATAAGACAATGACAAATGATCCCATGGCTGAAATACGGCCGAGCCCACAAGATCTGATTGTGTGCCGTCCAAACCCGAACCCGCGAGGAAGCTGTTTTGTCCGGCAAGATGAACTGACTCGCCGACACTGGCGCGGAAGAAATTGCCATTATTGCCGAAGTAAGAATAGGTGACGCCGAGATTGGCTCGGGTCCCGCCTTCATAGCGATCGAGTCCGGTGAACCTGTCTGTCAGGAAAATGCTGTTGGTGTCATAATTGACAGTCACTGAATCTTCATTACCAATTTTATTGGCTTCGGTTTCATCAGCGGCTGAAATCAACTGGAACACAGGTGAGATAATTGATTGGCCGAAATCAGAGTTAGAAATAAGCGGGTAACGCATATCAACACCCACGGTGGGCAAGACACGCATTGTTGTTTCATTATCGCGAAGTCCCCCCACCACTGTGGGGTCTGGAACATTATTGGTGATGTAGACGTCGTTACGTACTCTAGCGAATGGTGACACAACTAATCCAGCTTCGCTGATCAATTGGGTTTTCCATTCCATTGTTGACGAGGCGCGCGTTTGATCGGTGCCATGATCAACATTGGTATAAGGCGTGTTGGCTGATTTGCGATGAATTGAATAGGCGTTCCAGTTGAATTTCAGGTTGCCACCCAACACCGTATCCTGGATTATTTTTTCTCCAGAAACATAGGGTAATGCCGAAGGTAAATAATTTGGATCGATGCCCTCATTTAGAGATTCAAAATCAAGCAATTGGGCTGAAACATAAGTCTGATCCCACAAGCCAGTCACATGAACATTGTTTTCAGCAATGATGCTGTTGTCATAGTTGTAATGATTGAGGAACATTTTGTCGCTGGCGAAAGTGCCTTGCCAACCCCAGTTCCAATCTTGATTGATGTTGAAATCACCTTTGGTTTTAATCGCGCCACGCCAAGTTTGATTATCTGCAGTTGCGGTTGTGGGATTGAGTTGGTGAGCTCCAAAGGCTTGAAGGTTGTATGAGCCTGATTGCAGGCGGTGGCGCCATTCCACATCGCCAGAAAGCCCCTGAGCGCTGGTGACCACGGGCGTTAATGTAATGTCGTAATTTGGAGCCAGTGCCCAAAAATAGGGGGCGACGACGCCAACGCCATAAAGTTCGCTGAACTTAACATAAGGCAACAGAAACCCGGTGCGGCGATGTACAGTTGGGTCAGGCTGCGTCCAATAGGGTGCTGCCAACACGGTCACACCCCCAATTTTAAGCCTCGGTTTTACGTGGTAAAGATTGTGGCTGGCATTATCATGGGTGGTCTGCTCGGTTACGAGTTCCCAAACCGGGTGTGCATCTTCACCAGAAACTTCCTTGCAGGCTGTGTAGCTGACATTTTCGAAAATTGTAATATCGCCATCGACGCGCTGAACATAGCGGGCCTTGATGATGGCATTGTTTGTGAGGAGGGCCTTCACATGCTCAGCGAAACCCTGTTTGAATTTATTGGTGAGTGCTATTTTATCGGCTTGTAGAATGTTGCCATTGGGTTCGCGCAATTCGACTGAGCCATTTGCCTCGAATGCACCAGTTTCCTGATTGTATTCAACATGGGTTGCCACAAGGTAATAGGGGCCATAACTCATGGTCACTGTGCCTGTTGCAGTCGCATTCTTTGTTTTCGGATCAAAGGTGATCTTATCGGCTTCTACATCAACTGCAGTGCCGACAACTGGCTGGGTTGTAATGGGCTTAATGAGGGGTTTGTGAACAATGGCCGAGGCAGGACCGCTCGCTATCATTAGGGAAACTGACGCCAAAGCAAGCAAAAGGGTTCGGGAAGAAACACTCTCCCAAAGGCCATTTCGCCACTTTTTTGAAGCGTTCTTGATGCCCCAACCCTCACTCAAATCACGTATCGTTACACTTCATTAACGGGTTTCATCGCTGCCGTGAAGTGCTGTTATTGTTAACTGGGGAAGGGGCTAAATTCGGGCAATCTGAGCTGTGTTTTAACTTATGGTAAAGCCTTATTTAACGCCAATAGTTGCCGCCATTCATTTGGCCCGCTATGCAGACGCATAACGAAAACCAAGGATTCTCCGATGAAAGTAAGTTTTGCTAGCGCCACTTTACCAAAAACTGGCATTCTCGCTGTATTTGTAACTGAAGGCGGCAAGTTAACTGCTCCGGCTGCGGCAGTGGACAAAGCCTGCAAAGGCCAATTGAGCCGCGCCATCAAAGCGGCTGCATTTGAAGGAAAACGCGATTCAGTATTGGACGTTATCGCACCCGCTGGCGGACTTGACCGTGTTTTGATCGTTGGACTGGGAAAAACGGAATCCATCACTGAATATGAAATAGAATCGCTGGGCGGCACTATTGCTGGCGCTTTGCAGACTGCGAAAGCCAAACAAGCAACCATCGCTTTTGCGGCACCTGGACTAAAGGATATAACTGAGGCTCGTGCTGTGGCTTTGATGGCCTCAGGTGCCTCGTTGCGGGTTTATAGTTTCGATCAGTACAAGACTAAGAAACCAGAGAAAATCACGGCTTTAGAAGCGATAACCCTGCATTGCGCAGCGCCAGACAAAGCCAAAGCGGCGTTTACGCCTCTATCGGCAATCCGAGAGGGTGTGCATTTGGCGCGGGATTTGGTGAATGAACCGGCTAATATTTTATACCCTGCTGAATTTGCGAACCGCGCCAAAGCTTTGACCAAGGCTGGAGTGAAAATTGAGATTCTTACTCCAAAGGAAATGAAAAAGCTTGGTATGGGAGCGCTGTTGGGCGTGGCCCAAGGATCTCCATTTGAAGCGCGTCTCGTGGTAATGCGCTGGGATGGCGGCAAGGAAGGTGCGCAGCCTGTGGCCTTTGTTGGCAAGGGTGTGACTTTTGACACGGGAGGCATTTCAATAAAACCAGCAGCTGGAATGGAAGATATGAAGGGTGATATGGGCGGTGCGGCCTGTGTGACCGGATTGATGCTCGCTCTGGCAAAACGCAAAGCTAAGGTGAACGTTATCGGAGCAATCGGCATTGTTGAAAATGCTGTCGATGGCAATGCCCAACGCCCCGGCGATGTTGTGAAATCGATGAGTGGCCAAACGATTGCGGTTCTCAACACCGATGCCGAAGGTCGGCTCGTTCTGGCTGATGTGCTTTGGTATGTTCAAGACAAGTTCAAACCGAAGTTCATGGTGAATTTGGCGACGCTGACGGGCGCTATTCTTGTTGCCCTCGGCAAGGAACATGCAGGCCTCTTCTCCAACAACGACGAACTCTCAACGCGCATTTCTGCTGCGGGATATGCAACGGGCGAAAAAGTGTGGCGTCTGCCGCTGACACCTGCCTATGACAAGATGATTGACAGCGACATTGCCGACATGAAAAATATCGGTGGTCGCTTTGCGGGCTCCATCACGGCTGCACAATTTTTGCAGCGCTTCGTGAATAAAGTTCCTTGGGCGCATTTGGATGTAGCCGGCACAGCAATGGATGCCGAGAAAAACGCGATTAATCAAAGCTGGGGTTCAGGCTGGGGCGTGCGCTTGCTGAATAAACTGGTGGCCGATCACTACGAAAAATAGTGCAACTAAGATTCAAGATGCTGTGGATCAGGTGAGTCTGCGGCATTTTTCTTAGGCGGCAAAATCCGCTGTTTGCGCTCCAATTCTTCCACCGTCTTGCTTCCAGCATTGACCAAATCATATTTCGCGCGTGAATTTTCGACGAAGTCTCGATTGGCGATGGCCCATGCTCCCACCGCTTTTAAAGGTTCAATCAACGTCAACCCTGTTGGTGTCAGCTCATAATCAACACGTGGCGGAATGCTCGGGGTGACGGTGCGTGTCACCAAGCCATCGCGCTCAAGACCGCGAAGCGTCAATGACAGCATACGCTGCGAAATCGCCGGGACGGCGCGGCGCATCTCATTGAAGCGCATCGGACCATCGGCCAGCAACTTTACGATGTAGACCGTCCATTTGTCGCCAATGCGCGCCAGCACGTCTGCGACAGCGCGGCAGGCGGTAGTTTCCTGGTTGTTACCGAGTTTCATAAATGTGCCTTCTTGCATTACAGATATAGTTTACCTATCTGATGTCGGTAACATTAGTTTACCTAGTCACAAATAGCAACCGTGGCCTTGAATTCAACCTTATGAGGATAACATGACTGCACTTTGGAGCCCCGTCAAAATTGGGAAACTGGATTTGAAGCATCGTTTGGGCCTTGCCCCAATGACCCGCAGCCGCGCCAAAGCAGATGGTTCACCCGGCGATTTGGCCGCAGAATATTACGCTCAACGCGCTTCACTTGGATTGTTGATATCTGAGGGAACCCAGCCGAGTGACGATGGCCAAGGCTATACCACCACCCCAGGCATTTACACTGATGCCCACGTCAAGGGCTGGAAAAATGTGACCGATGCTGTTCGTAAAGCTGGTGGCCATCTCTATATCCAATTGATGCACGTCGGTCGCGTTGCTCATCCAGACAACACCCCGCATCATCGCCAACCCGTGGCTCCTTCTGCCATTGCACCAGAAGGCGTTCAAATGTTCACACCAACAGGCATGCAGGCAGCACCGACCCCGCGCGCGTTGACCAATGAAGAAGTGAAGCAAACCGTAAAAGACTTTGCTTACGCCGCAAAACGCGCCATTGAAGCTGGCGCAGACGGTGTGGAAATTCACGGCGCAAATGGCTATCTCGTCCAGCAGTTTTTTGCACCGAATGCCAACACCCGCACCGATGAATATGGTGGCTCGATTGAAAACCGTGCGCGTTTTGCCATTGAAGTTGCCAAAGCAGTGGCCGCTGAAATTGGCCCAGAACGCACTGGCATTCGCCTCTCGCCGCTTGGCAATTCCGGCGGTCTTGCTGAAGGCCCTGAAGCGCCAGATCTTTACCGTTATCTGGTGGCAGAACTTAACAAACTCAATCTCGCCTATTTGCACATTTTGCACACTGGCGATGAAAAGCTGGTGCAAGATTTGCGCAAATTGTGGACACATCCATTATTGGTCAACCGTCCAAACGCAACACCCGAAAATCTGGATCAAGATGTTAAATCTGGTCTGGCCGATTTGGTTCCCGTTGGCAAAATGGCACTAGCCAATCCTGATCTGGTGGCCCGCCTGCAAAAGAAGGCGCCATTGAATGAGGCTAATCCAGCTACATTCTTTGGCGGTGGTGCGGCAGGTTTCACGGATTATCCTGCACTCGCTGCATAACAACACTTGAATTTACTTCTGCTATGGGCTGAATGGGCTCATGGCAGAAGTATGGTTTTTTCATCTCGATAAGCAGCCCTTAGATCATGTGCTGCCGCGCATTATGACCAGTTCATTAGCGCGTGGCTGGCGCATGGTGATTGAAACTGCTGTGCCAGAACGCGTTGGCAAAATATCTGAGTTGCTCTGGGCCAGCGAAGATGTTGCCTTTCTGCCGCATGGATTTGAAGGTGAGCCTTTACCTGAACATCAACCCGTGTGGCTCACCACGACGAGCGAAAATCCAAACAAGGCGCAAGTGCGTGTGCTGCTTGATGGCGCGAAACCTGTTGATATTTCAAACCTCACTCGCGCTGTGCTGATGTTTGATGGCAATGATCCTCAAGCCATTGAAGCGGCGCGCGCCGAATGGAAAACTCAAAAATCCGCTGGCCATGATATTAGTTATTGGAAGCAAGACGAGAACGGAAAATGGCAGAACCAAGCGAAACAAAACTAAAATATCGATTACTCACTGGCCCAGATGATAAGTCGTTTTGTGAACGTGTGTCGAAGGCCTTGGAAGAAGGCTATGAACTTTATGGCTCGCCGTCGATCACATTTAACGGCAAGAAGTGTATAGTAGCGCAGGCAATTGTTCTACGGAGCAGCGCTTATAAATAAATGCAGCCCAATGCTCGCCGCATAACCGAGCGCAATTGCCCAGGTCCATTTGAGGTGGCTCATAAATGTGTAGTTTTTTCCAGCCAGTCCCATCAGCGCCACACCTGCGGGAGAGCCGATGGCGAGCAAACTTCCACCGGTTCCCGCTGTTAAGGTGATGAGCAGCCATTGCACATGATCCATCTGCGGATCCATAGCGAGCACAGCAAACATGACTGGGATATTATCAAGCAAAGCTGAGACTGCTCCTAATGTTGTGTTGGCAATAGTGGGTCCATAGCTGCCATAGAGTGATTGGTTGGCCAGCGCTAGCCAACCCAAGGCGCTTAAGCCTGCGACAGCGAACATGACACCGAAGAAAAATAACATCGTATCCCATTCGACGCGGGCAATTTCGGAAAATGAATCTAAAACCATATCGGCATTTTTACGCCGCTTGCCGCGAAATGTTAAAATGTAGGCATAGATTTGTAGCAAGCCCAAACCCAACATCATGCCCAAGGCGGGTTGCAGGCCAAAACTGTTTTGAAAAACAACAGCGATGAATATCGTCACTGCAAACAACACTGATATTATTGCTGCGCCTGGCTTTAGCGAGACATTATCATCTTCCGTTTCGGCCAAGCCTTTTGGGACAGAAAATTGGAGCAAGAAGGCGGGAATCAACCAGTTGACTAAAGCTGGTAAAAACAAAACGAAGAACTCAGCAAAACCAAGCTTGCCTTTTTGCCAAACCATGAGCGTTGTCGTATCGCCAAACGGGCTGAAGGCTCCGCCTGCGTTTGAAGCAACAACCACTGAAATGCACGTTGCTGTAATAAAAGATTGGGCCTTTTTACCAACTGCCAACGTAACAGCACCCATCACCAAAGCCGTCGTCATGTTGGCGAGGAAGGCTGACAATATAAATGTAAAGCTGCCCAATAACCAAAATAGTTGTCGATAAGAAATGCCAAGCCCACTCAATTTAGTGCGGAGCCATTCAAACACGCGGCGTTCTTCGAGCACATTGACATAGGCGATGGAGACCAGCAAAAATAAAAACAATTGGCCAAATTCGCCGATGACCTCGGAGGCCACGTGCGAAGCTTCAGCGCTTTTGCCAAGGCCCGCAAAATAAAACCCAATCAAAGCCCAAATTAATCCAGCCGCCAGCAGCACGGGCTTTGATTTTTTCAAGTGCAATTGTTCTTCAAAAATCACGAAAGCATATGACGCTATAAATATCACAAGCGATAAGATGCCGACCCATGAGTAAGAAAGGTTGCTTTGAATCATTATTCGCTCAGCTCAAGCCATTCATTTTCAAACGTCTCCAACTCTTTAGCAAACTTAGTGCGCAGCTTGCCATAGTCGGCGGCTTTTTTGGGTTCGTCTTTGTAGATCATCGGATCAGCCAACACTTGATCGAGAACGATCAACTTATCCTTGGCCTTCATAATTTTAATATCAAGCTCTTGGATCATCTTTTTAATGATGGGTGCAGCAAGCTTTGGCTTCTGTGCTACGGGCGCAGCAACCGCTTCCACTTTTGCAGCTTTGCGCGGCTTGTTTCGACCTAGCACCAAATCGGTATACTCATCCATGTCGCCATCGTAAGGTTGCACGGTGCCGTTGTTCACAATCCACAAGCGGTCCACACAGGTTTCGATGATGTGACGATCATGTGAGATCAGAACCACAGCGCCTTCATAATCGTTGATCGC
>JANPGD010000136.1:0-5109 GCA_031423845.1 Hyphomicrobiales bacterium
CCCCTGTTTTGAACTAAAGACAACGCTTGTTTGACGGGGTGCAGTTTTGAATTGTTTTAAAACCTTTTTATTCGTTGCTACAGCAGTCGCCTTGTCAGGATGTGTAACAGCCGACCAAGTCGATCTCGAAAGCAGACCCATTTCGGTTGACCAAAATGCTGAACCTGCTGGCGCAGCGGGCCAGGTTGCCGCAGCCTCCGTTGCCCATCTCTTGCCGAGCACCGGCCCGACCTATGTCACCCTCACCATTTCTGAAGCAGATAGCGTTCAATCATCAGGCAGTTTAAAGGATGCAAAAACTGCCATCACATCCGGCAGCGGATTTGTCGTGAGCGAAGATGGCTACGTGATGACAGCGGCCCATGTCGGCGTCGCCAAAGGTAACGACGTTTCGGCCCGTGCTGCCAATGGCCGAATTTATTCAGGTAGAGTTGTCGCAATCTTGCCAACCAATGACATGGCGATCATCAAATTGCGAACATTCTCTGGTCGTTCGGTGATGCCAGCGGCTCCGGGCTGCTTGGCCAAAGGCGATCTGGTTTACACTTTAGGCAAGCCCCATGGCGGAGGCGACACGGCCCGAGTCGGTGCCCTCGAAGCCAAGCATTTTGGCCGCCCCGTTATCTATGGCAAGTTTGGCTATCCAGATGCGTTGGTGCTCCACATGGGAACCCAACGTGGCGAATCTGGAGGGCCAGTGTTTGACGGCAATGGCCGCCTGATCGGTATGGTGGTGAGCACTTTGTCAGATACCAATGGTCAATCAATTAATTTGGCCCATGCCATTCCGGCCACTGCTTTGGGCAACTTCCTCTGCTCGCAAACGTCGTGTAACGCGGCATGGAGTGCCGTGGCATCAAAATCGATAGACGCCTGCGGCTAAGGAATTAAGACCGAGGCCCCCATCGTTTTGCGCGCTTCTAAATCACGGTGCGCCACTGAAGCGTCTCTCAACGCGTATCGTTGGTTCACTGCAATTTTCACTTTTCCTGAGCTTACAACCGCAATCAAATCCTCTACAACTTCGCGGAAGTCATTGTCTGTGCTCACAAAACTATTAAGCGTTGGCCGTGTGACATAGAGCGATCCACGGGCCGCCAGCAACCCTAAATCCAGTGATTTCACTGGGCCCGAAGCATTGCCGAAGCTCACTAGAATTCCATGCGGTGCCAAACAATCGAGCGATATCATCAGCGTCGCCTGCCCCACGCCGTCATAAACTACAGGCACACCTTTGCCCTCAGTCAATTCTCGCACCCGCGCTACCACATTTTCAGTCGCTGAATTGATCACAGAGGAACAGCCATGCGCCAATGCCGTATCCACCTTCTCAAGCGACCCAACTACACCAATGACATTTGCGCCCAATGCCTTGGCCCATTGTGACAAAATAAGCCCCACACCGCCCGCAGCGGCGTGCAGCAAAATTGTATCACCCGCTTTCACTTTGTAACTGGAGCGCAACAAATAATGCGCCGTCATGCCCTTCAGCATCATGCCTGCCGCCGTTTCATCGCTGATTGAATCAGGCAGTTTTATTAAACGATTGGCAGGAAAATTCCGCGCTTCAGCATAAGCAGCAGGTGTGCCCGTGCCATAAGCCACCCGGTCGCCAATTGAGAAAGAAGCCACCCCCTCACCCAAAGCTTCAATAATTCCCGACGCTTCAGACCCAAGGCCGCTAGGCAATGGCACCGCATAAAGGCCACTGCGCTGATAGGTGTCGATGAAATTCAGACCAATAGCCCTGTGCCTGAGACGCACTTCGCCAGCCGCTGGTGGGGCCAATTCCACGTCCTGAAATTCTAAAACTTCTGGTCCGCCTACTTTTTCAAATCGAATGGCTTTCAAGCGGTATCTCCTAATAATAAGTTGCGCATCGCGACCACTAAGTTATCCCAACCTAAGTCCTCCAGGGCAATCAACTGCACATCTAATACCGCTGCCTTGCCCATCAGTGCATTGTAACGGGGGCTATTTTTAATCTCGTCAAAGAGATCCGTTGTCACCAGCACACCCACACTTTCACCTGGCCTGCCAAAATGATCTCCCAGATTATCGGCCTCATGCACAGCATCCATCAAACGGTTGCGGTGTTTACGGTCTTGCATGTCTAGTTCTGAACGAAACGCCTTGCATGATACAAAACTCAACCGTTTGCCTTGTCGCGCAATCAGATCAATCTCATTTTCACCCGTGAAGCCTTTAACTTGCCAGCCTAAAACTTGACCAAATATCGCCTCATGGGCACCTGCATCAATTACTGCGAGCCACGCCAATTCCTCAAGCCAGCCGCCAGAAAGATAGCGCCTGCCCTTCACTTCACAGATGGCATGGCCATGCTCTTCACGAATAACCATGCCATACTTCTGCAATTCCGCCAAAAGTTGGTGGCCATCTTCATCCAAAGTTGAGGGTGAAATTTCAACGTGACGCAAGAAATCTTCAGTGGATTTAAAAATACGGTCACGCACTTTTTCAAATAACCCATAGTTACTTGCGATCAACCGTGACAAGGGCGCATGATCAGCCGCCAATTGAACGTCACCGTGCACGCTTTTCAACCACGCGCCGCGTT
Organism: Hyphomicrobiales bacterium; assembly: GCA_031423845.1. GTDB lineage: Bacteria > Pseudomonadota > Alphaproteobacteria > Rhizobiales > Aestuariivirgaceae > Aestuariivirga. The sequence continues at coordinate 2,579 of JANPGD010000136.1, forward strand.
CCTTTAAAATTAGATCAATGCTGGTGCTATTCATAAGGCCATTATTGCCCTAAAGATTTGGACATTCCAAGGGGAAGAAAATTGGCACAAAAAATTTCATCATTAGTGGAAAATGTGGCTTTCCCGCCGATTGCTGAAGCGATGAGCTGGGTAAAGCCCAGTTCTGGCAACCGAACACTTTTGAACATGTGCCAAGCCGTGCCCAGCTATCCGCCTGCAAACACACTTCAAGCAGAAATTGCCAGACTAGCCCTTGAACCAGACATGGGCGGCTATACCGATATTTACGGCATCGCCCCCCTCCGCGCTGCCTATGCCAAACACATGAGCATAGATTACGCGACCCAAATTGACGCTGCTGCAGTGGCCATCACCAGCGGGTGCAATCAAGCATTCTCGGCCGCAATTATGGCCATTGCCAAAGCGGGCGACAATGTGATCATCCCAGCCCCTTATTATTTTAATCATCAAATGTGGCTCTCAATGATGGGCATTGAAATTCGCACCATCCCTGCCTTTTCAGACAGTGCTGACCATCCATTTGCCAATGATGCTGCCCCCTTAATTGACAGCCGCACCCGCGCCATTGTGCTGTGCACTCCGAATAATCCGACCGGCGCAATCTACCCCGCTTCACAGCTGGAAGCGTTTTACGATTTAGCCAAATCTGCGGAAATTATGCTGGTGCTGGACGAAACCTACAAGGACTTCAGGCCACACTCGGCTGCCCCGCATCAACTTTTTAACCGCGCGGATTGGCAATACACCCTCATTCAGCTCTACAGTTTTTCAAAAATCTATGCCCTCGCCGGCTATCGCTTAGGAGCAATGATAGCCGGGCCGAAGATTTTATTTGAAGTTGCAAAAGTCCTCGACTGCATGACCATTTGCCCGCCGCATATCACACAGCGCGCCGTTGTCTTTGGCCTCACTGAACTTGAGGACTGGAAGACAGAGAAAAAACAGGTGATGAAACTGCGCCTCGAAGCTTTGCGCAAAAGTTTCGACGCACCGGGTTTGAACTACAAGTTGGTCAGCAGTGGTGCCTACTTCGCTTATGTAAAACATCCGTATGCAGAACTATCAAAAATCGTGGCTAAACGACTGGCAGCAGACAATGATTTACTATGCCTGCCCGGCAGCATGTTTGGAGCAAATCAAGAATCCTATTTGCGTTTGGCATTTGCAAACGTGGATGCAAGCCGAATGCCTGAACTTTCTGAACGACTGATTGAAAGTCAAAATTAGATAAATTCCATAATTACCTGATCAACGCCCAAACTATCACCCACTTTGGCGTTGATTGATTTCACTGTGGCATCACGTTCAGCACGCAACACGTTTTCCATCTTCATGGCCTCCACAATGGCAAGCGTGTCTCCGATTTTCACCTCTTGGCCCATTTTCACAGCCAGTGAAATAACCAATCCGGGCATTGGGCAGAGCAGCTTCTTCGACGTATCTGCACGTTTCTTGATGGGCATCAATCGAGCCAATTCTGCTTCGCGCGGCGTGTAGACAAAAGCATCAATTGTGGTCCCCCGATGACTGAGGCGATAGCCATTGGCCAATTTTCGTACCTGCATCGTAACATTGCCAACTGTAATGGTGTGGTGACCAAGCTGCCATCCGCACTGATCTGCCAGCAAATCAGATTCAGGTGTCACCTGAATAGTGTGCCAAGTTTTTCCCAATGTTACAACGCGCGTCGTGGCAAAATTAACAGTGCGACCATTCATTTGGCCAGAAATTTTCCGCTTCCTGCAGTTTTCAATATGGTCAAGCAAACTGGCAACCTGAACAAACTTTTCAGGTTCACGAACCTCAACACCCGTGAACCCACCGACAAATTCTTCAGCAATAAACCCAGTGGATATCAGCCCTGATTGCCAACGCGGATGCTCCATAATCGCCGCTAGAAATGGAATGTTGTGCTGAACGCCATCAATATAAAATTCGTCAAGTGCTGCACTCATCGCCGCAATCGCTTCTGCGCGCGTGGGTGCATGGGTACAGAGTTTAGCAATCATTGGATCATAATGAATTGAAATCTCGCCGCCCTCATAAACCCCCGTGTCATTACGCACGGTCACATCGCCAAGAATTTGCTCCGTAGGCGGACGATATTTAACCAGTCGACCAATTGAGGGTAGGAAATTGCGATAAGGGTCTTCAGCATAAATTCGGGACTCAATTGCCCAACCCTCCATCTTCACATCAGCTTGCTTGATTTTCAGCGCTTCACCATAGGCAACACGGATCATCTGCTCAACCAGATCAACGCCCGTCACCAATTCGGTGACCGGATGTTCCACTTGCAACCGCGTGTTCATTTCTAAAAAGAAAAAAGAGCGGTCTTGGCCAGCTACAAATTCTATGGTGCCAGCGCTATCATAATTCACAGCCTTGGCCAGTGCCACTGCTTGTTCACCCATCGCTTTGCGCGTGGTTTCATCCAACAAAGGTGATGGCGCCTCTTCGATAACTTTTTGATTACGCCGCTGGATTGAGCATTCACGCTCACCCAGATA
>JANPGD010000137.1:0-17610 GCA_031423845.1 Hyphomicrobiales bacterium
CCCGATGCAACGATAGCATCATATTCACGCAAATCATGCACGGCAGATGCTTGCTTGCACCAATCAACAAGTTGATTGGTCGTGCCTGCCATGGCTGAAACCACCACAGCCACATGGTTGCCAGCTTTCACTTCGCGTTCAACATGGCGTGCAACATTACGGATGCGTTCAATATCCGCAACCGACGTTCCACCAAATTTCATAACCAAACGGCCCATCAGCCCGTCCTCATAAAAATAACAGCCGCAAGGTGCGGCGCGGCGTACTCTTAGGTGAGGGCACACTTATATGCAATAATGTGAGCATCAATTTCAGGTAACAATTTGCAATGACAATAGATACAAACCCAAGCCTTTCCAGCCTAGACCCAGCAGAAGTGGAAAAATTCAGCAAAATGGCCGCCGAATGGTGGAATCCGAAGGGCAAATTCGGAGTTTTGCATAAATTCAATCCGGTACGGCTGGCTTATATAAAGGAGCAAGTTTGCGCCCGTTTAGGCATGGATCCCATGGAGCGCGAACCATTTAAGGGCTTGCGATTCTTAGATATCGGCTGCGGCGGCGGCCTTTTATGCGAACCCATGGCCAGATTAGGTGCAACTGTGGTGGGCGTGGACCCATCAGAGAAGAACATCAAAACTGCTTCGGTTCATGCCGCTGAAGTGGAATTAGCCATCGATTATAGAGTGGGCACCGCCGAAGATTTGGCTGCCGCTGGCGAGAAATTCGATGTGATTCTCAATATGGAAGTGATTGAGCATGTGGCCAACCCTCAAAACTTCACCGCAACCTGCGTGAGCCTGATGAAGCCTAATGGATTGATGTTCGTGGCTACTTTGAACCGCACCCTAAAATCCTTCGGCCTCGCCATTATCGGCGCAGAATATATTTTAGGCTGGCTTCCGCGTGGCACTCATGAATGGGAAAAATTCATCAAGCCTTCGGAGTTGAAAGACTGGTTGAGCGCATCAGGTGCAGCAACCAAAGCTGAAAGCGGAGTCACGTATCACCCCTTGGCAGGTGAATGGCGCAGAGCCAAAGATATGGATGTGAATTACATGCTGGTGGCGCAGCTGAGCTAGGCTCAATTCCCGTCCTCAGGCAATCTCGGAATCGGATGCACATCAATCCCTTCCTCGATCAATGCCTTGGCATCGTCAGCCGTGGCCTCGCCATAGATGGGGCGCTCTTTCACTTCTTTGAAATGAATCTTGCGTGCTTCGTCGGCAAATTTATTGCCCACGTTTTCAGAATTCTCGGTCACATGTTTACGGTAGTCTCGCATCACTTGCATCAATGCGGCAGCACGCGGGTCAACGGGGCCTGCCGTCATGGCTTGTGAGTCAGATTTACGGTTGCCCTTGGTGGGTATCCCCGGCGCCATAATTTGTTTTTCGATTTTAGTAACGCCGCAATGGGTGCACGAAATCAACCCCCGTTTGGCTTGCTTGTCATAAGCGGCACTATCAGAAAACCAGCCATCAAATTCATGGCCCTTAGCGCAGATGAGATCGTAACGAATCAAACCTTGACCTCAGACAACGTAAATTCACGCGCATGAACCAAAGCCGGAATCCGCGCACGGGCTGCCGCTGATTCTGCAGGGTTGATTTCAAACAATAAGTATTCAGGATCAACGCCCGCCTCGGCAATCACTTTGCCCCATGGATCTACAACTTTGCTGTGGCCCCACGTTTCACGGCCAGAATCATGGGTGCCGCCTTGCGCTGCGGCAATCACATAGCTTCCGGTTTCAATAGCACGGGCGCGCAGCAACACATGCCAATGAGCCTTGCCAGTGGGAACTGTAAACGCCGCTGGAACCACCAGAACATCAGCGCCAGCCTTGGCCAGTGCGTGATACAAAGCCGGATGCCGCACATCATAACATATCGACAAGCCCAGCTGGCAAAATGGCAACGCAACTTTCACAGCTTCCGAGCCTGCCGTAAACGTTTCAGACTCGCGATATTTATCGCCGTTGGGCAAATCCACATCGAACAAATGGATCTTGTCATAGCGCGCCACAATTTCACCCTTGGGGTTCAACAATAAAGTGCGATTGACCAACTTGCCATCGTCGCCCTTCAGCGCCAACGAACCAAGATGCAGCCAAATCTTCAATTTCGCTGCCAGTTCAACAAATCCGTGCACGGATGAATCTTCTGCTTCCGTCATCACCACAGCTTTTAGCCGCTCACGATCAGGCTCAAATATATTGGTCATCTCAGGTGTAGAAATAAACGTGGCCCCTTGCGAGGCGGCTTGGCGGATGAGCTTTGAGGCTTCCGTCAAATTTGTTGCCATTTCGCGCGAGGAGCGCAGTTGAATAAGGCCCGCTTTAAAACTCATGGCTGTACCAGCAGAGTGTCAAGCCCGCCCTTTGAATCTAGCGCATGAAGATCATCGCAACCGCCAACATGTTTTTCACCGATGAAAATCTGTGGCACGCTGCGCCTGCCACCCGTGCGCGCCATCATGCGCTCACGTGCCGCTGCGTCATAGCTTACGTCAATCTCTTCAAACTTTGCGCCCTTCTTATTCAAAAGGCCTTTGGCCATTGCGCAAAACCCGCAAGAGTTTGTCGTGTAAATTTCAATCTTCGGCATGATCACTTCCATTAAGCCTCTATATGCATTCGGTGTGGCTCTTTCACAAGGGCGAAGGTGAGCACATTCACACGGGCAGCACCTGCTTTTTTAAGCGCCTCAGCGCAGGCGGCCAGTGTCGCCCCGGTTGTGCGCACATCATCAATTAATAAAATCGTTTTGCCTGAAATCAAAGCCGATTTTTCAAACGGAACTTCAAAGGCTTTCCGCACATTCTTACGCCTAGCGTCAACTTTTAGCCCCACCTGTTGTTTGGTCGCACGGTTTCGCACCAAAATATCAATGGCCATGGTTTTAGCCCCTGAGGCGGCAATGGGTTTGGCTAAAAAAGCCGCCTGATTAAAGCGCCGCCTCCAAAGTCGAGTCCTGTGCAGCGGCACAGGCAAGATCACATCAGCCTCTGCCACCAATTCCCGTCCGGCCCTCGCCATCATTCGCGCCATAAAGAGCCCAGCTTCTGAAACATCCCGATATTTTAATGCGTGAACCAAGCCTTTGGCCGCATCGTCGAACAAAACAGCCGCCCGCCCCCTGTTCCACGGAGGGGGATCAGCCAAAGCCGCAGCGCTCAAAGCCCCCAACCCTTCGTCATAGGCAAACGGTGTGCCAAGCACATCGCAAACTGGTTCCTCCAAATAAGTGAGTTTCTGCCAGCACGCCGTGCACAGGCTGGCTCCTTGCAACACTTCTCCGCGACACGCCAAACATTTAGGCGGCGTGACAATATCCACCATGGCGCGAAAAAAATTAACCACCGCACCACGCTGGAACCATCTGCTTTTTTCCGCTAGCTGATCATCCATGACCGAGCATGCCCCTGAGATATTTGACCGCGCACTCTATCTGGCTAGACAATCACGCGCCAGTGGCACTGAAATTTTGCAAGCCCATGTGGCAACCGAACTGGGCGAGCGCCTGTCTTTCATCATGCGGTCATTTCCTAACTCTTTGTTGATCACCGAATTTCCTAATATTATTGCGCAATCATTGCAGAATTCTGGGAAGATCGAACAACTCGAAATTGCAACTCCCGCCAATGAAGATAGCCTTGGTCTTACTGAAAATAAATTCGACGCGGTCTTCAGCTTGCTTGATTTGCATTGTGTGAATGATGTGCCAGGCCACCTTGCCCAGCTGGGTCGCAGCTTGAAGCCCGACGGATTGTTAGTTGTTGCCTTTTTCGCGGGCGACACTTTGTGCGAACTTCGCGAAAGCTGGCTGAATGCTGAACTTGAAATCACCAGTGGCGTTTCCCCTCGCGTGGCCCCAATGATCGGAGTACGAGAACTCGGTGGCCTCATGCAGCGTGCCGGCCTTGCTCTACCCGTGGCCGACACCGACCACAGTACCGTGCGCTATGCTGATGTGTTTGCATTGATGCGTGAAATAAAATCCTTCGGTTATTCAAATCCGCTGAAAGGCCGCAGCGCAGGTTTTATTTCGAAACGGTTTCTCACAAAAATGGCCGAGCATTATCATGCAAACAATAGTGACGATGATGGTCGCATTCGTGCCACTCTGGAAATCACTTGGGCAATGGCTTGGCGGCCGCATGATAGCCAGCAAAAGCCGTTAAAACCCGGCAGTGCCAGTCATCGCTTGGCCGATATTCTTAAGCCCCAGCCTTAAACATAGGCCCCATGACAATGCTTGTAGCGCTTACCTGATCCACAGGGGCATTCATCATTGCGTCCGACTTTGCCCCACGTCTCTGGGTTTTTTGGATCGCGATTGGTCGTGGGTGCGGCTGATGGGAACAAGGTGAAACCTTCGCCCACATCATCCTGCCCTGTGGTTGCGTCAATGTGATGAGCCTGCATCGGCGGCAATTGCGATTCATCGGGCAGCAAATCCTCATCGCCACGCATTTGAATTTCAACCCGCATCAATTGACCCGTGACCGCCTCTTTCAGCCGCGTAATCATTTCCGAGAACAGGGTGAAGCCTTCGGTCTTATATTCGTTCAAAGGATCGCGTTGGCCATAACCGCGCAAATGTATAACCTGACGCAGATAGTCCACCGCAACAATATGCTCGCGCCATAGCTTGTCGAGTGTTTGCAACAACACAGATTTTTCAACCTGCTTCATAATATCCGACGAATATTTTTCGCGCTTGGATGTATAGAAGTTGTCCGCGGTCTTCGTCACGCGGTCGCGAATTTCTTCATCCGCAATGCCTTCTTCTTTGGCCCAGTCTTCAATGGGATAATCTACACCCACTGCTTCTCGCAATCGCTCGCGTAAACCAGACGCATCCCAGTTTTCAGCATAGGCATTTTCTGGAATATGTTTGGCAATCAATTCGCCAATAATGTCATGGCGCATGTCATCCACGGTTTCGTGAATTTCTTCACCATTCATAATGCCAATCCGTTGATCAAAAATCGCCTTGCGTTGATCATTCATCACGTTATCAAATTTCAACAAATTCTTACGAATATCAAAATTTCGGGCTTCAACTTTTTGCTGAGCTTTTTCCAAAGCCTTGTTGATCCATGAAGAGACAATCGCTTCCCCTTCTTTAAGGCCAAGCTTTTGCAACATTCCATCCAAACGATCCGATCCGAAAATCCGCATCAAATCATCTTGTAGTGAGAGATAGAATCGCGACTGGCCAGGGTCGCCTTGACGGCCAGACCGACCTCGTAACTGATTATCAATACGGCGACTTTCATGGCGTTCGGTGCCAATCACAAACAGGCCACCCGCCTCCAATACGGTCTGCTTGTGGGCCTCAATTTCAGCTTCAATAGCGGCAATGCGGCGCTTACGTTCAGCGCCTTCAGGCACGTCACCAAGTTCCGTTGCAATGCGCATATCCAAATTGCCACCCAGCTTAATATCCGTGCCACGGCCAGCCATATTGGTTGCAATCGTCACAGCACCCGGCGCACCGGCTTGCGCAATGATAGTGGCTTCTTGCTCATGGAAACGTGCATTTAACACACTGTGTTCAATGCCAGTAGCTTTGAACAGCGCTGAAAGTTCTTCAGATTTTTCGATTGAAGTTGTGCCCACCAAAACCGGTTGCCCGCGACCCCGCGCAGCGCGAATGGTATCGCTGATCGCTGCATATTTTTCTTTTTCGGTGCGGTAAACCTCATCATCTTCATCTTTCCGCGCCACATCGACATTGGTCGGAATTTCAATCACTTCGAGATTGTAAATATCTTGGAATTCATCAGCTTCCGTAAGAGCAGTACCTGTCATGCCCGCCAATTTTTTATACATGCGGAAATAGTTTTGGAAAGTAACAGAGGCCAATGTCACGTTTTCAGGTTGTACAGTCACATGTTCCTTGGCTTCAATGGCCTGATGCAAACCTTCTGAATAGCGACGACCAGACATCATGCGTCCCGTGAACTCATCAATGATAACAACTTCACCGTCCTTGACGATATAATCCTTATCAAGCTGAAAAAGCGTGTGGGCGCGTAGCGCCTGCTGGATATGATGAACGATACTTATGTTTGCGGCATCATACATGGTGCCGCCTTTCATCACGCCTGCTGCGAGTAACAATTGTTCAAGATGTTCATTGCCAGCTTCGGTCAATGTTACTTGGCGTTGCTTTTCATCCAACTCGTAATCTTCGGGCACAAGACGCGGAATGAATTGATCGACAGTATTATAAAGATCAGACTTATCATCAACCGGACCAGAGATAATCAGCGGAGTACGAGCTTCATCAATAAGAATAGAATCAACTTCATCGACGATGCCGAAATGGTGTCCACGTTGCACCATCTCTTCTTGATGATATTTCATGTTGTCGCGGAGATAATCAAAACCCAACTCATTGTTGGTGGCATAGGTCACGTCACAGGCATAAGCCGCACGCCGTTCAGAATCTTCTAAACCGTGAACAATCACACCTGTTGTGAGACCCAGAAAGCTGTAAACTTTATCCATCCACCCAGAGTCGCGTTTGGCCAGATAATCATTGACCGTCACCACATGAACACCCTTGCCTTCAAGCGCATTCAAATAAACTGGCAATGTGGCAACCAAAGTCTTGCCTTCACCGGTTTTCATTTCTGAAATCATACCGGCATGGAGAACCATGCCGCCCACCATTTGAACATCAAAATGGCGCAGGCCCAAAGCCCGCTTTGATGCTTCACGCACGGCGGCAAAAGCTTGCGGCAACAAATCGTCCACAGTTTTGCCCGCGGCGATTTCAGCGCGGAAAGCAGGCGTGAGAGCCTTAAGTTCATTGTCGCTCAGTGCGGCATACTGGGCTTCCAATTCATTGATTTGTGGAACGCGCTTTTGAAAGCTGACCAACTTGCGGTCATTTGTCGTGCCAAAAACTTTTGCGGCCAGCTTGCGCAATCCGAGCATGTGATTCGTTCCTTCATGGGGGTGGACCCCGGTTTTCGCGGTCTTCTAGCGCAGGTTTCCGCGCTGGCAAACATTTCAATTGAGTAATAATGCCCAAATAAGGTCGATTTCGTCAGTTTTCAACCTGTTGCACAGCAGCAACAGCTCTCCAAAAGGCTTATTCTCGCCTTGTTTCAACGGCAAGGCCTGCATATACGGAACAACTTACGCGTATTTTTTTTGATGGATTACATGCCCCGCATTCACAATATATTGAAGACCACACTGCTGTCCGGCGTGTTTGCTTTAACGCTATTGGCCTCTGCTCAGGCCCAAAGCACTGCGGCTGATGCACTAACGGGCGACGATAAAACCGTGGCCACCGTCAATGGCTATGAAATCAAAACATCTGAAGTGCGTATGGCTTTTGATGACGTGATTGGCCAATTGCCAAACATGCCACAAAAATTGCGTTTTCCATTCGTTGTGGAATTTTTGATTGAGCGCCATCTGCTCGCCCAAGTGGCAGCCAAAGATGGTGTTGGAGAAAGTGACGACTATAAGCGGCGCTTAGCAGCCTATCAGGCCAAAGCCTTGCGCGATTCTTATTTGGCTCAAAAAATTAGCCCTTCCGTCACTGAGGAAGAAATCAAAGCGGCTTATGAAAAAGAATCGTCAAAAGTCCAAGCGACTGAGCGCGTAAGAGCCCGGCACATTTTGGTGGCGACTGAAAAAGAAGCCGATGACATTGAAGCCAAACTGACCAAAGGCGAAAAGTTTGAGGACTTGGCCAAGCAATATAGTTTGGATGGTTCTAAAGACTATGGTGGCGATCTAGGATATTTCACGGCTCCCGAAATGGTGAAAGCGTTCTCTGATGCGGCATTCAAGCTTAAAGTGGGCGAGATTTCAAACCCTGTAAAAACCGATTACGGCTGGCACATCATTCGCATGGACGATCGTAAGATGGGCGCAGCCCAACCTTATGACCAAGTGAAGGGTGCAATTCGCAACGTTCTCGTGCGCGATAAAGTTCAAGCCTTGCTCGCTGGTTTGCAAGGCACAGCCAAAGTGGAAATTCTCGATCCTGATTTGAAAAAGGCTCAAGAAGAAACGCAAGCCCAACAAAAGCTTATTCAAGAACAGCAGGGTGGTGCGGCGGCGGTTGTTGCTCCGGCAGATGGTGGTGGCAAGGGCGATCTCGCATTACCGGATGCACCACAACAATAATTCTAACATGCAAAGGGTTGCCTGATGTCTAACGTGGTTTCACCATTGGCTCCGGCGGCATTCCCGCATCTTCCTGAAATAGCAGGTGTTGCGTTAGCAGCGGCTGCAACCGGCATTCGCTATAAAAACCGACCTGACGTTCTTGTTGCCCTAATGGATGCAGGCACAACTGTCGCTGGGTGCCTAACAAACTCCAAATCACGTTCAGCACCCGTTGATTGGTGCGCCGAGAGTTTGAAAAAAGGCGTGGGCCGCGCACTCGTGGTCAACGCTGGCAATGCCAACGCCTTCACAGGCAAAAAGGGTGTTGCTACTGTTAAGGCCGTTGCTGCTGCTGCGGCGAAAACATTTGGCTGTAAACCGGGTGAAGTTTTCCAAGCCTCGACTGGGGTGATCGGTGAACCCTTAAATCCTGCTCCGATTATTGGTGCCCTGACACAATTAAAAAATGATGCATCCGCGTCAGCTTGGGATGTGGCAGCCCGCGCCATTATGACCACCGACACCTTTCAAAAACTCGCCACTGTGCAAGTGAAATTGGGTGGCAAAACTGTCACTATCAATGGCATTGCCAAAGGTTCCGGCATGATAGCGCCAGACATGGCTACCATGCTGGCCTTCATTTTTACGGATGCCGCCGTGCCCGCTAAAATTTTGCAAAAACTTTTGTCGCAAGCTGTTGTGAAATCTTTCAATTGCACGACCGTTGATGGCGACACCTCAACATCTGATACGGTGTTGATGTTTGCAACGGGGAAAATTGGAACGCCCCTAAAGGCTCTCAAATCATCTGATGATGCAAGACTAAAACCATTCGCCAAGGCACTTTCTGCACTCTGCCTTGATCTCGCTTTGCAAGTTGTGAAAGACGGCGAAGGGGCGGAGAAATTAGTAGAAATAAAAATCACCGGCGCGGAATCAGAATCCGCCGCCAAAAAAATTGGCATGAGCATTGCAAATTCGCCACTGGTCAAAACGGCCATTGCGGGTGAAGACGCCAATTGGGGCCGCATTGTTATGGCCATCGGAAAATCTGGTGAAAAAGCTATCCGCGATAAATTGCGCATTAAAATCGGCGGCATTCAAGTGGCCGCCAAAGGCATGAAAGATGCCAAATATAAAGAAGCCGATATTATGCCCCACATGCAAGGCCGCGATATTAAAATCGAAGCTGACATGGGTGTGGGCAAAGGTGTAGCAACGGTGTGGACTTGTGATCTCACCCACCGCTACATCGACATTAACGGCTCCTATCGCAGCTAATGAAAATCGTCCTCGTTGCGGCGGTGGCTCTAATTGATCCTGATGGTCGTATCCTATTGGCCAAACGTCCAGAAGGAAAAACTTTAGCGGGCCTGTGGGAATTTCCAGGTGGTAAAGTTGAAGCAGGAGAGCGCCCCGAAACGGCGCTGATCCGCGAACTCAAAGAAGAGCTCGGCATTGACGTCGAGCAGTCTTGCCTCGCTCCTTTAACATTTGCCAGCCATGCCTATGATGATTTTCATTTGCTCATGCCGCTTTATGTTTGCCGCCGTTGGAAAGGCATAGCTCAGGCGATGGAAGGCCAAGAGTTGAAATGGGTTTTCGCTAAAAACCTGCGCGACTACCCCATGCCCCCCGCTGACCTGCCACTGATCCCACATCTACAAGAGTTGCTCTAAGCCGCTCCAATATAACCTATGCTCGCCATCATGCCGGAGTTCATGTGGTAGAGATGGTGGCAATGGAACGCCCATGTGCCAATATTATCAGCATCAAATTGAATGGCCACACGCTCGCCCGCGGGCACCAAAATTGTATCCCGCACCGCGCCATCAATGCGCTTGTCGCCAATCGCAACGACTTTAAAATAATGTCCATGCAAATGCATCGGGTGTGCCATGCTTGTGGTGTTCTGCATGGTCACTTCAACGCGCTCACCTGAGCGCACATTAAACAACACATCATGCATCATTGCTTTGCCGTTAAAGCCCCAGTCATAAGCTTTCTCGTCACCCGTCAGAGCAATCGTTTCTGAATGCGTGACAGGCTCTGCCAATACCTGTGCCACTGACTTAATTTTCGATTCGATGTCGAGATCGAGTGCATCTCCGGCATCACCCTGATCACTGAGCTTCCTAATCTTTCCGTCTCCGGCCTGAATGACAATGCCAGAGCGGAGCATATCACCTTCCGCTTGAAATAATATCGGCCAAGCGCCAGAGCCAGAAGGTAACTCCAGACGAATGTCACACCGTTGCGCTATCGCAATAGGAAAGCGAGAACTTTTGAATGGTAAAATGGTGTTACCATCGACCGCAATTAACGAACCCCGCAGCGTCCCCAAATCAATCCACATATTTGTGGCGGCACTGGCGTTAATAATACGAAGGCGAAGATTCCCACCCTTTTCAGCTTTTACAATTTCAGGATCGTCAAGTGTGCGATCATTCGCCAGCATCGCATCATAACTCACGTCAGCACCCATAACCATTCCTGGCATACTCATATCCATCCCAGAACCACCTACTTTTAGCGTGGCCAATATTTCCTTGGGATCTTTGAACGTAAAATCATGTAGCATTATCACATGCTCTTGCTCGTCAAACACAGGTTCAGCAGTTTCACGCACAATCAAAGGAGCAGCAAGGAGTAACTGCTCTTGCAAACCCAGATGCGAATGCATCCAATGTGTGCCCGCTTTTTTATTCTCAAAATCATAAGTCCGTATTTCACCCGCAGCTAATGCTGCGGCAGAAAGATGAGGCACACCGTCCTGTGATGTGGGAGGTGTTAGCCCATGCCAATGAATGGCAGTTTCTTCTGCCAGCGTATTTTGTAACTCAAATTTAAAGCGCTGGCCCAATACCATTTCTAGTCCGGATTTTCCGGATGGACCCATGATGCCATAAACTTTTGCCGCCTTGCCCTTCACATCTAAAATGCGAGTGCCAATCTGCAAAATGGGAGACGCTGCAACACTGGGGCGTGAAACTGCCGCCATGGCTGCACCTAAAACAAAACCACGACGCGAAAGTTTCATCCTCAATCCCTTACAGGCTGCGACCAATTCCTAAAAATTTCTCGCGGCGTTGGGTGCGAACAACATCAGCTGATAGGCCTTCGAAAGCTTTCAAGGTGCGAGCAATCACTTCAGCCACGGCCGCCATTGCTTCCAAAGGTTTACGGTGTGCACCGCCCAATGGTTCAGGCACTATTTCATCAATCACACCAAATTTCTTCAAATCCTGTGCGGTTATTTTGAGAGCCGTAGCCGCATCCTTGGCCCGCGCCGGATCACGCCAGAGAATCGATGCGGCACCTTCCGGCGAAATCACACTGTAAATTGAATGTTCCAACATCACCACAGTATTGCCGGTTGCAATGGCAATGGCACCACCGGATCCCCCTTCGCCAATGATCACCGAAATCATCGGCACACCCAGCGCCAAGCAACAATCAGTTGACCGCGCAATGGCCTCGGCTTGACCACGCTCTTCAGCGTCTACTCCAGGATAGGCCCCCGATGTGTCCACAAACGTAATCACTGGCAAACCAAAGCGGTCCGCCATTTCCATCAGCCGCACAGCTTTGCGGTAGCCTTCGGGCTTGGCCATACCAAAATTATGTTTGAGACGGCTTGCGGTGTCCGAGCCTTTTTCTTGACCGATCACCACGACCGGTTGACCTTGAAACCGGCCAAGACCCCCAACTACAGCTTCATCTTCCGCAAATTTGCGGTCGCCTGCCAGTGGCACATAATCAGTAATCAGAGTTTCAATATAATTGAGCGCATGCGGGCGATCGGGGTGACGCGCCACTTGGGCTTTTTGCCATGGGGTAAGTGATTGATAAAGATCACCCAAAATTTTAGTGGCTTTTTTCTCTAAGGATTTCACATCATCTGCGATAGAAATCTTGGCATCGCTTTGCGCCAGACTGCGCAACTCAGCAATTTTACCTTCTAAATCGGCAACTGGGGCCTCAAAATCCAAAAATGCGAGCATGATCCCTCAAATCTTATTATGTGGCGCAGTTTCTGGCGAGGACTGCAACCAAAGTCAATCTTTCTTGCATTAGCTCTTTTTCGAGAGTGGATGAAATTTTTCAACCACTTCCTTCAATCGTTCAGCCTGCACATGGGTATAGATCTGCGTCGTCGAGATATCAGCATGACCCAACATTTGTTGAACCGCCCGCAAATCTACACCATGGGCCAAAAGATCACTGGCAAACACATGCCGCAGCACATGGGGAGAAACTGTGGCAGCATCAAGCCCAGCTTCGCGGGCCAACGCTTTCAATTCGAGGCCGAAATGTTGCCGCGTCAGCATTCCTCCAGCACCATGGGAAGGAAACAACCATTTCGGTTCCGATTCGGTTTCGGCCTTCAGGGCCTTCACATAAGCTATGAGGAATCCCCGCGCTCGGTCTGAAAAGGGCACAATGCGTTCCCGCCCGCCTTTGCCCTTAATAGTGAGAAAAGCATCATCTGTCAGTGCGGCCCGATAAGAGAGGCCTACCAATTCCGACACCCGAAGCCCGGTTGCCGCCAGCAGTTCTAACAAACACTGCAACCGCAATGCTTTAAACAAGGCCTTTTTCTCAGTCCTTTGCACCCGCTCTTGCGCCGCCGCCAATAATGCAATCATTTCGGCATCAGAGAGCATTTTGGGTAAGGGCTTAGCAGCGCGAGGACCTTCCACGATGGCCGCTGGATTTTCTGAAGCTAGTCCCTCAGCCTGCAAAAACAAATGAAACTGCTTAACCGCCGATAATCTGCGAGCCGCAGTTGTGCGGGCCAACCCCAAATATTCAGCATCGGCCAGAAAACCACGCACATCATCCGTGCCAACCGCCTTCAACGCCACGCCTTTTGCAATCAAAAACTCTAAGTAACTTTGCAAATCACGACCATAAGCAGAGAGCGAGTTGGCCGCTGCACCGCGTTCAGCGCTCATCATCTCCAAAAAACGACCAATCAAACGCGCGTCCAAACTATTGAGTGCGGAGCTTTTCATGCGGCAAAGGCTTTATGATTTCAGTTTGTTCCGGCGGAAAACTGGCCAAAGCCAAGGCCCCGCCATAGATAATGCCGCCAAGAATTCCAATCACGATAAGAAAACGCAAAGTATCTGGCACAGCCTAAAATCGCTCCACAATAAATAAATACACCATGCTTTGCGCTTAGCACAAGCTTGCGTTAAAAGCACCGCGAGAAATGGAACATGGCCAGAAGATCAATCGCTAGAGATGCCGAAATTGCCAAGCACTTGTTGGGCAATCACGCTATTGTTTTGGTTGGCCTCATGGGGGCGGGCAAAACCAGTGTGGGCCGGCGCTTGGCCGAAAAACTGAATGTACCCTTTGTTGATGCCGATCATGAAATTGAATTGGCTGCCGGAAAATCTATCCCCGATATTTTTGCCGAACACGGCGAGGACTATTTCCGCGAGGGCGAGCGCCGTGTGATCACCAGATTGCTCGAAAACGGTCAACAGGTTCTGGCCACAGGTGGTGGTGCTTTTATGAATGATGAAACCCGCGCCCGCATCAAGGCGCTTGGTGTTTCACTGTGGCTGAAGGCAGATTTGGATGTGCTTTTAAAGCGTGTAGCCAAACGCAATGATCGCCCGCTGCTGAAGGAAAACCCCGAAGCCGTGATGAAAAACCTGATGGAAAAGCGTTATCCCGTTTATGCCGAAGCCAACATCACGGTTGAGAGCCGTGATGTGCAACACGGGCAGATGGTGAATGATGTAATCAAGGCCATTGTCGATTGGGATGGCTGGGAAGAAAAGCAAACAGATGACTAATATTTTACACCGCGTTCCCGTTCACCTTGCCGACCGCAGTTACGAAATTCTGATTGGCCAAAATCTCATAGCCTCGGCTGGCGCACTTATTGCACCTCACCTAAAGCGCTCCTTCGTAGCAATTGTGACTGATGAAAATGTTGCCAAAGCGCATCTCAAAAATTTGGAGGCGTCGCTCACTTCAAATGGCATCACGTTCAAATCCATTATTCTGCCCGCAGGTGAGTCCACCAAGAGCTATAGATATCTGGCAGAGCTTTGCGATGGCTTACTTTCCGCCGGAGTAGAACGCCGCGATGTGGTCATCGCATTGGGCGGCGGTGTGATTGGTGATCTCACTGGTTTTGCCGCAAGCATATTGCGTAGGGGTGTAAACTTCATCCAAATCCCCACTTCGTTATTAGCGCAGGTCGATAGTTCAGTGGGTGGCAAAACCGGCATTAACTCCCCACTTGGAAAAAACCTAATCGGTGCCTTTCATCAACCTGTTTTGGTTCTGGCTGATCTTGATGTGCTCAACACTTTGCCACAACGCCAACGTGCTGCTGGTTATGCCGAAATCGCTAAATATGGCTTGCTGGGCGACGCTCAATTTTTTGATTGGCTCGATAAAAACGTTGAAGCCATTGTGCAAGGAGGCAATGATATTTCTGCCACTGCCCACGCTGTTAGAACCAGTTGCGAAATGAAAGCCCGCATTGTGGCTGACGACGAAACTGAAACGGGCGTTCGCGCCCTGCTCAACCTCGGCCACACATTCGGTCACGCGCTAGAGGCCGCCTGTGGTTATTCTGATCGGTTATTGCATGGCGAAGGCGTGAGCATTGGCATGGTGCAGGCTTTTCGGTTTTCTGAACAATTAGGCCATTGTGCAAGTGGCACGGCTGATAGAGTGGAAGAGCATCTAAAGCGCGCAGGCCTTCCGACGCACCGCAGCCAAATTTCTGGCGCGCTGCCGCCAAATTCTGAACTGATAAATCTAATGCGCCAAGACAAAAAGGCCGAAGCAGGCACGCTCACTTTTATACTAGCCAAATCGATCGGTGAAAGTTTTATCGCTAAAAATGTCGATGGAGATGCCGTTTTGAGTTTTCTGAATAAGGACGAACACTTATGATGAACTATGATGTCACCATTGCGCTGGGCTCAATCATCGCATTGATATTCGTCTCTGCATTTTTCTCTGGCTCTGAAACCGGCCTCACTACGGCATCGCGCGCGCGCCTAAATGAAATGGAACGGCGCGGTAGCAAACGTGCATCGACTGTATTGAAACTCACAGCATTGCCCGAACGCTTGATTGGCGCGCTTTTGCTTGGCAATACGCTAGCAAATATCACAGCGTCTGCTGTAGCAACCGCAGCTTTAGTAAAAGTTTTCGGTGATAGCGGCGCTGTGATCGCCTCTATCATTCTAACCGTTGTTATTCTCATTTTTGCAGAAGTCATGCCCAAGACTTATGCCATTGCTTATCCCGACCGTGTGGCATTGGCGGTGGCGCCGATTATGAGATTCATCGTCGCAATTCTCGGCCCTATTGTGATGACAGTGGAATATATCGTCAAAAAAACTTTGATGTTGTTTGGCGTCGACACCAGCAATGTTGAAAGCATCCTTTCGGCCCATGATGAGATTCGCGGTGCCATTGATCTTCATCAAAAGGAAGGCTCAATGGTCAAAAAAGATCGTGACATGCTGGGTGGCATTCTTGATCTCAAAGAGTTGGAAGTGATGGATATCATGGTCCACCGCACCAAGATGACCATGCTTGATGTGTCAGATCCAATGCCTGATATTATCAAGCAAGTCTTAAAAAGTGGCAGCACGCGGCTGCCCGTGTGGAAAGACAATCCCGACAACATTATTGGCATTCTGCATGCTAAAAATCTGTTTGCAGCCGCGCAAGAAAATAATGGCGACACATCTAAACTCAAGCTTGAAGATGTTTTAACGCCGGCTTGGTTTGTACCAGACACGCGCCCCCTCAACGAACAGCTCACCGCCTTCCTGCGTCGTAAAACTCACTTTGCCATTGTGGTTGATGAGTATGGCGAGGTGCAAGGCTTGATCACGCTTGAGGACATCATCGAAGAAATCGTTGGCGATATTAAAGATGAGTTTGATGCGGTCACCACGGGTGTGCGCAAACAGCCCGACGGATCATACAACATTGAAGGGGCCGTGCCCCTGCGCGATCTCAACCGGGCCTTCGATTGGAACTTGCCTGATGAGGAAGCGACCACAGTCGCAGGCCTTGTGATCCACGAAGCCCGCATGATCCCCGATGCTGGCCAAGTGTTCACATTTCATGGATTCAGGTTCGAAGTGCTGAAGAAGCGTAAGCAACAGCTATCACTCTTGAAGGTGAGTAAAATTGAACCCGTGAAGGCGGACGCCGAAGAGGGTTAAATCACTTCAATCGCCAGCGCATGAACGCGACCCTTTAATTCTGCCTCCAGCACCGCATTTACCAAGCGATGTTGTGCCACGCGCGATTTACCTTGAAATTCAGGCGATGAAATACGAACTCTAAAATGGCTCTCGCCACTGGGATGAGCGCCAACATGGCCGTGATGTTGGTTTGACTCATCAATCACTGCCAAAAAGCTGGGCGCAAATGCCGCAGCCAGCTTGGACTCCATGATTTTTCCAATTGGACCCAAATCTGTTTGCATTTTTATGTCGTTCCCGGTTGCGAAATTCTGTCTCAACCATCATAATCAAAAGCCCATGAAACTCGATTCAAAAATTTTCGATAAAATCCGCATCAAATCTGCCGCGAGCATCAAGCGCGAGGCGGATGCCTCCGTTCTTATGTGTGAATGGATTGGCTGCGACCAACCTGCAAAACACAAAGCCCCCAAAGGTCGGGGTGCTGAAGGTCTGTTCCATAATTATTGCACAGCCCACGTGCAGCAATATAACAAGACCTATAATTATTTTGACGGCATGAAGGACGAAGACCAAGCAGCCTTTCGCAAGGAAGCGCAAACGGGCCATCGCCCCACATGGAAGCGTGGTCAAGGCGCCGCACCTAATGCGGGCAGCACCCGCCGCACGGCCAAGGATATTGATGATCCTTTGAACATGTTGCTCAAAGAAAAAATCACATCGAATGCCAAGCACGGCCGCGCTTTGCGCCGTAATGAGATTGAAGCTCTCAATGCTTTGAGCTTGCCGGAAGATGCAACACCAGCCGAAGTGAAATCCAAATACAAATCACTGGTAAAGCGCCTTCACCCCGATGCCAACAATGGCAGCCGCGCCAATGAAACGGCGTTGAATGCAGTTATAAAAGCGTATGACACACTGCGCGCCACAGGTTTCTGCTAATCTTGCAGCTACAGGTTCAATCCGTTACAACCGTCCATCCTTCGTAAAGAGTTCAACATAAATGTCCGCCTCTGAAAATCTTTCCGGTCTGCCCGATAAAAAAGCCTCTGTGAGTCAGTTGTTCGGTTTTGAATCCAACATGCAAGTAATGGCGTTTTCGGAAACTGCAGAACATGTGCCGGAATTGGACCCTGATTATCTGTTCAACAAAGAAACCACATTGGCCATTCTTGCAGGCTTTGCGTTTAATCGCCGCGTGATGATCACTGGTTATCATGGCACTGGCAAATCCACGCATATTGAGCAAGTGGCCGCGCGG
>JANPGD010000138.1:0-13142 GCA_031423845.1 Hyphomicrobiales bacterium
GAGGAAATATCCATGAAAAGGCTGACAAAGCCCAGGACCCAAACCCCGTGCGGAATTTTTTGCATTCTTCTTTCTAGCCATGATAATCATGGGAAAACAACCCGGCAGAATCTGGACCTATGAAAAAGACCCGTACCGAAACCGACAGCTTTGGCCCGATCGAAGTCGATGCCACGCGCTACTGGGGAGCCCAGGCCCAGCGTTCCCTCGGCAATTTCAGGATCGGCTGGGAAAAGCAGCCCCTGCCCGTGGTGCGCGCCCTTGGCATCGTGAAACGCGCCGCGGCGGAAGTGAACATGTCGCTGGGCCGCCTCGAGCCGAAAATCGGCAAGGCGATTGTCAGCGCCGCCCAGGAAGTGATCGAGGGCAAGCTCAATGACCACTTCCCGCTGGCCGTGTGGCAAACCGGATCCGGCACCCAATCCAACATGAATGCCAACGAGGTGGTGTCAAACCGCGCCATTGAAATGCTGGGCGGTGAAATGGGCTCGAAGAAACCCGTTCACCCCAACGACCATGTGAACATGTCGCAATCATCAAACGACACTTATCCCACCGCCATGCACATTGCTTGTGCCGAAGAAATCCACCACCGCCTGTTGCCCGCCCTGCAACATTTGCGCAATGCGCTGAATGATAAAGCCGGGGCTTTTGCCAAGATCATAAAAATCGGCCGCACCCACACGCAAGATGCAACACCTGTTACGCTAGGCCAAGAATTTTCAGGCTACACCCAACAAGTGCAAAACGGCATTGCCCGTATTGAGCAAACTTTGCCAATGTTGATGCAGCTGGCACAAGGCGGCACCGCCGTGGGCACGGGCCTTAATGCGCCTAAAGGTTTTGCAGAAATGGTGGCCGAAAACATTGCCAACATCACCCGCCTGCCCTTCACCACAGCGCCCAATAAATTCGAAGCCCTCGCCGCCCATGATGCCATGGTAATGACGCACGGAGCCATCAACACGGTGGCCGCATCACTGTTCAAAATCGCCAATGACATTCGCTTTTTGGGTTCCGGCCCGCGCTCAGGCTTGGGTGAGTTGAACTTGCCAGAAAATGAACCGGGCTCCTCCATCATGCCCGGCAAAGTAAACCCCACGCAATGCGAAGCGCTGACCCAAGTGTGCGTGCAGATTTTCGGCAATCATGCGGCAATCACCTTCGCTGGTGCGTCTGGCCATTTTGAACTCAATGTTTATAATCCAGTGATGGCCTATAATTTCCTGCAATCCGTGCAACTAATGGCCGATGCCGCGACCAGCTTCACCGAAAATTGCGTGCAAGGCATTGAAGCGCGCGAAGATAATATCAAAGCGGCATTGGATCGCTCATTGATGCTGGTCACAGCACTTGCTCCTAAATATGGTTATGATCGAGCCGCAAAAATTGCCAAGACCGCCCATAAAAACGGCACCACCTTGCGCGAAGAAGCCGTGAAGGACGGTATTGATGTTGCAGATTTCGACGCCATCGTGCGCCCCGAAAATATGTTGGGCCCATCCTAAATGGCAGAAATTATCAACCTGCGTCGCGCTAAGAAAAATTTGGCGCGACAAGAGGCAGATAAAAAAGCCGATGCCAATCGCGTTAAATTTGGTCGCAATAAGGTTGAAAAGAAACTCTCTGAATTTGACAAAGAGCGCAACGCAAAAATCCACCAAGGTCACAAGCTGGACAAATAATGGCCAAAGACTTGAAACGATCACTCACCATTGCAGGCCACCGCACATCGCTTTCATTAGAACCGGAATTCTGGGAAACCTTGCGCAAAATTGCAACTGACGAACGCAAAAGTCTTGCCACTTTAGTGGGTGAAATTGACAACGCGCGTGGCGATAGAAACCTTTCGAGCGCCATTCGCGTGTGGATTCTGAAGCGCCTATTGTAAATTAAACTGGCGCTTAAATTTCGTGATTTCTGATTTGTTGATCGCAGCACCTGCTGCCAAAATCTTATCCCACTCTGCCTTCTGTTTTGCTGCATCAAGCAAACGCTGCGCCGCATGAACACGAAGCTCGCGCTGGCGCAACCGCAGCTCGCCGCGCTGGGCTTGAAACGCAGCAAATTTTTGTTCATCAAGCCTGCGTTGGGCCTCTTCGTTGGCCACCAGTTTAGCCTGTTCTTTTTGAACGCGGTCCAACTCACTCAAGTCCTTGGCAATAATCGCGTAGCCCAATTTTGCAGAAAGGGCCGAAGTGTCACTGCGTTGATCAAGAGCGCTAGCCTGCCCCGCATAGGTAATGCGCATGGCTGGCAGGCCCGCATCTGATTTCGGGGCAATAGTCACATCGGCAATGACGTCACCTGTGTGCACATCGTAATTAGGAGCAAATGTCACAGAAGCCTCGGCCGTATCAACGATGAGCGGTTCCACAATAATGGTGCCATTGCTGATATCTATTTTATGTTGTTCAGCACTCAGCGTCATACCCGGCCCTTGCAACAAAATATCAAACGCATTTTTTAATGTGCCAGCATCTTTAATGCCCTTCAAACTACTGAAGAAATTTTGTGGAGAAACCATGGTGAGTGCTGCATCCTGCATCATATAGCTGCCTTTACCATTCAGTGTGGAAAGTGCGGCTTGCGGGCTGCGCCCCTCGCCTGAAATTCGTCCATCAAAAATCGTCAATCCACTGGCGACAGAATTGCCGTCTCGCAGTTTAAAATTCTTGAACAAGTCGAGAGCAAAATGCCCTGACCCAGAAACTTCGAATGTGCTGGCCTTGGGCTTCACAGCAAACTCCAGCTTAAAAGGTTCGCCATCAGCCCCCCGCGATGCGATTGAAACGCTGCGGCCTTTGCTATCAAATGCTAGGCCCAAAACAGCTTCCTTTAAATCATCGCCAAACCCTGTTTGCAGTGCCGAGGGGCGCAACCATATTTCACCCGATGTCGCAAACCCAACACGATCAGCAAACGCAGTTTCCATTATCGCTTGTTTACCGTTCCAAGGCATGAAACTCGCTGTTAAAATACTTTTCAAATTCAATGATGGTAGAGCCAGATCCGCCGACATGAGACCGTCGGCACTGAGCCCCAGTTCACCAGATATATCTTGGCCTCCAAAGTGCGCCGAACCCAAAGCTACAATTAAACCACTATCCTTTGGCGCCACCGTGGCATCAATATGCAGTGGCCCTGACAAAGCCGCAGGAATTGGCAATCCAATGGCTTGGCCAATTAACGCTCCGTCCTCAACCACCACCGAAAATTTTCCATCAAACTGAGGCAAGGTAGGCGACGCTTTATAGCGCCCATCGTAATTTATTTTTGTGTCAAAAACAGTTGCATCTAAAGCTGTTTGAAACCCTGTGCTGGTTGATCCGAAAGCTGTTAAAACTAATTTTCCGGCACCTCCACTCACGGTGGGTGTGAACCCAAACAAATGCAATAGGTCCCCACTGGCATTTGATGTGATCTCCGTCGACACGCCAATGGTACTATCAATTCCCTTGGCCACATCTTTCACATCACCTGATGTGGAAATATGCAAAGGTCCGCTCTGGCCAGCGGCATCAAATTTGATCGATGGTTGTGCGGCACCGGGTTTTATCGACACTCCGCCTTGCAGATCAGTTTGCCCTAAGACACCCGTCCAAGCTGGTGAACCAAAACCCAACAACCGCAAGAGCCCCCGTGGATCTTCAGCGTTGATCGAAACTTTAATGTCGCCTGACGGGCCGTCTGGCCCCTGAAGGACCAAGCCCTGCCCCACCACATGAGCCCCTTCAATCGAGCCCAGATCAAATTTTTTCACTTCAAAACCACTGACACTTGAGGCAAATTCGAGTACAACATTTTGAACTTCCACCTGATTGAAATGGAGTTTGGCACTTTGGAAATTTAACCGCTTTTCAAAACCGCTATCGCTCTGCAAAAACGGCAACAAAGCTGAACTTGTGGAAAGTTGTAAGGCATCATTCTGCACGTAATTATCGAGATTGAGCGACTGCGAATTGAGTTTCAAATCAACTGCAGGCAAGGCTCCGAGACGCACTGCCAATTCAGCTTTACCCAGCTCACCATCCAACTCATATTTCAAATTCTGAAAGCCAAAGCGCTTGCCGGACCATGTGACATCGCTTTGTGCTTTCATGCGCCCGCGGTTACCCGTCCAAATATTTGCAATGTCTACTTTTGCTTCAGGCCATAACCAACCCACAAATTGTCGCGTGTCATTACTTTCAAACGCTAGCGTGCCGCCCATTTCGGCGGCCATTTCTCCGGGAAAAATAATACCATCAAACTTCATGCGCGAACGTCCCGGCAAATTTGCCGTGAAATCTCGAATGCGAATAGCGTTTTGTTCAGCACTGGCCGAGAGTTTCACATTCTCAAGCTTTTCACCGGCTGCAGAAAGGGTAGCCACCTCTAATGTCGCGACCAAATCCAACTTCTGAGGAAAGTCTTTAATCAAACTATTTAAAACAGCCATGGCACCACCAGCCCGCCAGACACGAAGCGATTGCGAGCCTGCAAGACTGTCCATATCCAGACGTGGCGAACTTAAATTGACTTGCGCCTTCACGCCATTTTGCAGTGTCACTGCTGCGGTGCCTTCAATCAACGTGCCGCTATCTTTAGGATCAGCAGGCACAATATGAACTTTATCGAGAGCCAAACTTTCAAAGTTGGCCTTAATCTCGGCCTGCATTTGCAACGGCTTGAAACTGCCCTCTAAACTTTCACGTCCATCTTCGGTGACAACGGGTTGCAAATTCATCCTACCCGTAATTTCGCCTAGCAGTTCTTGTCCATCAAATGCAAAGGCGGGCAGCGCTCCATCTTGTGGTGTGAGCTTAATACCGAATTTAAACGGTTCGCCAGTATTCCAGACGCTGCTGGAAAAAATCAGATCAACCGGAATATCTCCTATTTTTGCACTCCCTAGAACGCGCCATGGCCCTTCCAAAACCGAAGCCGAAAGAACTGCATTCACAGTCTTCACCGTTGTGTCATAACCGTGTACTTTATCTTCAACGCGCACTTCACCATCAACAATTGTGATGCGCTCTAATTTCACTTGATCAAGCAGCTTTGAGTTTTGCAGTGACTCATCTGGAGAAAAATTCCAATTTCCCGTCCCATCAGGATTACGCACAAGACTTATGATAGGATGATCCAGTGTGATACTTTCCACTCGAATTTCTCCAGCAAACAATCCTGCAAGTGCCAGTTCAACATTGATGTCGCGAGCATGGACAGAGGGCTCACCTTCAAGACCAATTGGATTGCCAATGCTCACATCATTTGTCTCCAATCGCGGCCATGGAAACAGGCGCACCGAAATCGGACCGTTAATTACAACGTCGCGGCCTGTAAGATTACGCCCATAGGATTCGAGATTATCGCGGTAAGCGTTCCAGTTCACAATGAAGGGTGCCGCCAACGCAGAGCCGAGGAGGGCTAGTAGAAAAATTCCGAAATAGAATATAGGTGATTTCCAAATGCTCATTATGGCCCTGCATTTTTGCCAGGGTTCATAATATTCAGCGGATCAAGCGCCAATTTTATATCGCGCATAAGGTTTACGCCATTGCCATGCTCAAGCGTCAAATATTCACGCTTACCGGCACCGATGCCGTGTTCGCCGGTGCATGTGCCTCCCATGGCCAGCGCACGCTCGATCATCCGCCCATAAACTGCTTTCACGCGCTTCACCTCGTCAGCATCATCACGATCGCAAAATAGCACCACATGAAAATTACCATCGCCAACATGGCCAATGATCGGACCATAAATATTGTTACGTTCTAAATCTTTTTGCGTTTCCACAACGCATTCGGCCAGTCGCGAGATCGGCACGCACACATCTGTTGCAATCGATTCTTCTTTGCCCGGCATTAATGATTTGGTTGCCCAAAAGGCATCATGCCGTGCTTGCCAAAGCTTAGTGCGTTCCTCTTCCCGCGTCGCCCAATCAAACACACCGGCGCCAAATTCACCAGCAATGCTAGCGAACATTTCGGCTTGCTCAACAACGCCAGCTTCCGTTCCATGAAACTCCACAAACAAGGTGGGAGCCTCGGCTAAAGTCAATTTCGAATAGGCATTGATCGCTTTAATGTGCTCCACATCCACAAGCTCAATACGAGCAATGGGAATGCCCATTTGGATAGTTTGGATGGCTGTGTTGCAACATGCCTCAATCGAAGGAAACGCCACCACTCCAGCCTTAATCGCTTCTGGAATACCATAAAGCTTCAACGCCACTTCGGTGATGATCCCGAGTGTGCCTTCGCTGCCTACCATCAGACGTGTGAGATCATAACCTGCTGATGATTTTCGCGCCCTAGTTCCAGTGCGCACAATTTCGCCATCGGCCACCACCACTGTAAGCCCCATCACAACGTCTTTCATCGTGCCGTAGCGCACAGCATTGGTGCCGGAAGCCCGCGTCGCCGTCATGCCACCCAGCGTGGCATCGGCACCAGGATCAATCGGGAAAAATAATCCCTTGTCGCGTAAATCCACATTGAGTTGCTTGCGCGTGACACCAGCTTGAACCCGGCAATCCATATCCTCAGCATTCACTTCAAGAATCTGATTCATCTCACTCAAATCAATAGATATTCCGCCAAGAGGAGCAGTAAAATGCCCTTCCAATGATGAGCCAGCTCCAAACGGAATCATCGGAACCGTGTGAAGTGCGCAGATCTTTACAACCGCTTGAACTTCCAACGTGGATTGCACAAAAGCGACTGCATCCGGCGCTGCTGCGGGGTTCCATGTCTGGTCCTTGCCGTGCTGTTCCCGCACAATCATCGCCGTTGAAAGCCTGTCGCCCAGCAGATTGCGAATGTCGGCAATTGCTTGCTGTGTGCTGTTCTTGAGAACTAGTGTATCCATGTCAGCGAAACTAACACAAGCGATAGGATTTACCATGCCCTCACCATGGATTGGAGCGACACAAAAAGTTGAAGACCAATGGACCGACTATAACGGCCACATGAACATGGCTTACTATGCTGTGCTGTTTGACCGTTCAGCCGAAGAAATGTTTGAAACTTTTGGCTTGGGGCCTGATTATGTACGCCAAACAAATTGCAGTTTCTTCACATTAGAGACGCACACCACTTATGCCCACGAAATTCACGCCGGAGATTCAGTCAGAATCGAAAACCAAATCATCGACGCTGACATGAAGCGTGTGCATTATGTGCAGCAAATGTATCATGCTGAAGAGAGTTTTCTAAGCTGCGTGCTAGAAGTGATGGTGGCCCATGTGGATTTGACGACGAAAAAGACGGCACCATTTCCGGCAGATATTCAAACACAAATCAACGCAATGCTGGCGGAACATAAAGTGATTACATTACCCAAGCAAGTAGGTCACAAAATTGGCATTCCAAGAAAGAGTTAAGACTCGCTTCATTCTCTCGTGTTTCTCTGAATGCCAAATTTGCTTATAGAATGCTAAAGAACCCAGTAATATTCGCAAGCTTGCCGTCGCTTGTTAGTTCGGCAAAGCTGGTGCCAGTTCCAACTACGGTATTGTCGGCACTCACCATATTCCAATGCGAAAGCGTGCGGCCATGATGATCGAGTACGTCCCTGATTTGAAAGCTAGTATTGGGCACATTGGCTTGAAACCCTGCCATATACTCCGAAAAAGCGGCAATGCCGGTGAGTGAGATATTCGGATCGGTATAGGTGATCTCGGGCGAGACTGTTTCCATAAGTCGTTCGAGCCGTTCTGTTTCTGGCATAGACCAACTCCTTGAATACTTATCCCACAATTTTTTTGTCATTTTTTTCTCCTTCAAGTTTATCGAATTCATAGTTGATCATGTTACGCAATTTCAGCGTTGGGTAACCAGAGCGGAAGAGCACGAGGATGCCCTGGTAGAGTGTGAGAAATCTGAGGGCGTTCTGCTCAATATCGGGTACACTAGGGTGCAATTGCTCGATTGCTTTCAGAAATGCCTTCTCTTGCATTTCAAATCCCGCTTGTACGCTGTTCTTGGCGATTGAATCATCACTGCCAAATTCGACTGCACTATTGGTCAACAGACACCCACTTGATCCACCATCTGGCTCGTCAAGCAGTGACAAAAACAACGACCGCAGACCTTCCACTGGCGGACGTCCGGTCAAATGTTTTTCAATACGTCCAGCGACAACCATCTGATTGTAATGTGTCAACGCCTTCTGGAAGATAACATCCTTATCTCCAAAGCTATTATACAGGCTCCCCGATGAGAGGCCGGTCGCTCGTTCAAGCGCCTTGATTGAAGTTCCGCCATACCCACTGTGCCTAAACTGCTCCATCGCAGCAACTAAAACGGGTTCTATTTGAAATTCAATTGATCGAGGCATCGGTGACTCATTCTAAAACATTCATTTTAAAATGGACGTTCAAAGTCATTATGTCAAGAGTGGAGTCCAGAAGAGTTTACCAATCCAAGGTTCAAACTCACAAGTTCGCTTTCCAGCATGTACGTCAGATTTTCTGATTTGGAGTGTCGCTGATAGACTACTTCCTTGCCCTATTACGCTTCAGCAAATACCAAGTTAGCGCTTCAGTTTCCACACTGAGAATCCATTCCCCCTTTTCATCGGAATAGGCATGTGAATTATCGGGATGCAGCCGCGCCGCGCGACGTTTTTCAATTTCGTAAGCCTTGGCCACCGCAGTATGCACCCGCAAATAGTCTCGAAAAGCCAAATGCCTCTCGATGTGTGGCGACCCTTCTTCAAAACAATGAAGTTGCACTTGACGAATTCCCGTTCCGTCAGAAAGAGTGCAATAACGCCGACCAGAAATCCCAAATTCACCATGCCATTGATAGCCGAGATCTTCAATTTGAGTTTGGAGATTATCAAGTTCAGCCAAACTTTTGATTACGGGAATCAAATCAATGATCGGCTTGGCAGCCAATCCCGCCACAGATGTTGAACCGATGTGATGCACATCCAAAACGACGGAACTGAGGGTCCGCAATTCCAAAATGTATTTTGCTGCAATCGCGGGCCATTCAGCATTATATGCCGCAAGCGTTACAGATATTGGTTTCAGCATTTGATGCGTTTATGGCGCAAGGGTTGTGTTGGCAATAAGCAATTGAGTTAATGACCGATCCAAATATGTTGCTTTCAATCCCCGCCCCATAATCGTCACACTCCCGTAAAATTTCAGGCGTAGTTGGTCGCCATGGTGGTTCAAACAAGAAATCACCACGGGAGAATCAAAAATGGAAAACACTGGTTACACCCATTTCGCTGAAGCTTTAGTTTTCGCGCATGGTGATCGTGCTGCTTGCGAAGCCGCTCGCCATGCGCTGCTGTGCGAACGGTCTGGCGACACGGAAACAGCAGACACTTGGCGCAAAGTACAAGCACAAGTGGCCAATATAGACTTTTCCAACTTGCGCCGTTACACCTGAACAAAAGCGGAATCTTTGCTATAGAAGGGATCAGAGAATCATGATCCCTAATGACAGACCATAAATCAATCAGCGCCAGAGCCTTGCAAGGCAACGAACCACCTTATCTTAAGGGCCTAAACCCTGAGCAGCGAGAGGCTGTGCTCACAACTGATGGCCCATTGTTGGTGCTGGCTGGTGCTGGCACCGGCAAGACGCGCGTTTTAACCACGCGCCTCTCCCACATCCTCACCACGCAAAAAGCATGGCCCAACCAAATGCTGGCCGTCACATTCACCAACAAGGCAGCACGCGAAATGAAAGAACGCATTGGCCATTTGATTGGCAATGTGGTGGAAGGCATGACCTGGCTTGGCACCTTCCACTCCATCGGCGTGAAAATTCTGCGCAATCATTATGAACTCGCTGGCCTTCGGTCTGGCTTTTCCATTTTGGATGATGATGATCAAGTGCGCTTGCTCAAGCAGCTTTTGAAAGCTGAGGGCATCGACGAAAAGCGCTGGCCAGCCCGGCAGCTCGCCAATGCTATTGATGGCTGGAAGAATAAGGGACTGACGCCCGATAAAGTTTCCGAAGGCGAGTCCTATGCCTTCGCCAATGGCCTCGGCAAAAAACTTTATGCCGATTATCAAGCGCGACTGAAAACCGTTAATGCCTGCGATTTCGGCGATCTGCTGTTGGAAACAGTGCGCATATTCCAAGAACATCCCGATGTTTTAAAATCCTACCAGCAAAAATTTAAATATATGCTGGTGGATGAGTATCAAGACACCAACGTGGTGCAATATCTCTGGCTGCGCTTGCTAGCCCAAGGTCATAAAAATATCTGCTGCGTGGGCGATGATGACCAATCAATCTATGGTTGGCGCGGCGCTGAGGTTGATAACATTCTGCGCTTCGAGAAGGATTTTCCCGGCGCCAAAATCATCAAGTTGGAGCGCAACTATCGCTCAACACCAGATATTTTGGGGGCCGCCTCTGGCCTCATATCCAAAAATGAATCGCGCCTCGGCAAAACTTTGCGCACTGATAGAACTGAATCAACCCCCGTCACCGTGCGCGGCCATTGGGATGGCGAGGAAGAAGCGAGAGCCATCGGCGATGACATTGAATCGCTTCAACGCCAAAAAGAACGGCTCAATGATATGGCCATTCTGGTTCGCGCCTCGGCGCAAATGCGCGCCTTTGAAGATCGCTTTATTACGCTGGGCCTGCCCTACCGCGTGATTGGCGGCCCACGATTTTATGAGCGCGCCGAAATTCGTGATGCCATGAGCTATTTCAAAATCGTGGCTTCGCCCGATAATGATTTAGCATTTGAACGCATCATCAACACACCCAAGCGCGGCATTGGCGATGCTTCTGTGCAAAAAATGTATAGCGTGGCGCGAAGCAGCGGCTCCTCACTTTACGTGGCCGCCGAAAAAATGTTGGGCACAGATGAACTCCCCGCCAAAGCTCGCACCGCTTTGCGCCTGCTGATCGAAGGTTTCAACCGGTGGCGCAAACAAGTGGATGCGCTGCCCCACACCGAGCTTGCTGAAATCGTGTTAGACGAAAGCGGCTACACCGAAATGTGGCAGCGCGACAAAAGCCCCGAAGCTGAAGGCCGCTTGGAAAATCTCAAAGAACTTGTGCGCTCGATGGGCGAGTTTGAAAACTTGTCAGGCTTCTTGGAACATGTGGCCTTGGTGATGGACCGCGACACCGGTGCCGAAACTGACGACCGCGTGAACATTATGACATTGCACTCTGCCAAAGGCTTGGAATTCGGTACTGTGTTTTTACCCGGTTGGGAAGAAGGCTTGTTCCCGCATCAGCGCTCACTGGATGAAAAAGGCCGCAATGGTTTGGAGGAGGAACGGCGCTTGGCCTATGTGGGCATCACGCGGGCCAAACTTCGCGCCACAATATCATTTGCCCAAAACCGCCGCATCCATGCTCTGTGGCAATCGGCTTTGCCCTCAAGATTCATTGATGAGCTACCAGAGAAACACGTGGAAGTGGCCGCGATGACCTCGAGCTATGGTGGGCAAAGTTTTGCCAGCAGCCGCTTCGATAGCAACACCAGTTTCGGCAAAGGCAGCTACGACACTCCGGGCTGGCAACGCGCCCAACAACGAAAATCATCCGGCGACACCATGCGCAGCAGCCCAAAATTCATCGAGGGCGAAATGGCTGCAAGTTTTGCGAATACGCCAACATATGAGACCGGCGAACGCGTCTTCCACCAAAAATTCGGCTATGGAAATGTGATCAGTGTCGACGGCAACAAACTGACCGTGGATTTTGATAAAGCTGGCGAGAAACGGGTGATTGATAGCTTTGTGGAGCGTGGGTGAGGTCGTGTTTTCGATTGAGTTATTGTTTTATCCAATGCTCACCAAGTGCGTCCTTCAAACCGACCAAACTCAATATAGTGTTGGAAAGGATCACTTTCAGAATCAAATATATCTGGGTGACCCATCGCATAACGGATGGCAGAGAAACCCACGGGAAGATTTTTATCTTCACAAAATTCTGATTTTTTGATTTTGTCGATTATGCATTTATATTTAGAAATAGTTACGACATCACCCAATGTCATTTTTTCGGACACATCGAGGCTTAGTAACAAGAACTGCTCTCTCAGCTTTGATCGAGCAAGTTGATCGCGTATTTCATCCGCCTTTTTCTTTGTCCGATTCATTTCCCTCGTGAATGCTGCTCCACTCAATAGCTCCTTTGTGGGATACTTAATTTTATGTTTTGCTTCAGTTCCTAACGCTTTTTTCTTTTCTTTAATTTCATTTCCTACCCTTATTTTATCTTTCTTCAAAATCCGGACCAACTCTTCTTCAGACTTTTTTGCGGTGGCACTCTCTGGCAACAAAGACTTGAGTGTACGATAGAGATATCCTGGCTCAACCAAAAATTTTGGGAAAGAAAGAAAAATTATAGGTACTTCTTTTTCGATCAACTTGCACAATAGATGGTGAAAACCGACGGCCAAAAGGCGGCCTTGATCAACCGGATTTAGTGAATATATAATGCCTCCACTCGTCGTAGCCCAGTTTTCCCAGTTGGCCATTTCGGCAGAAGACTCTGCCCCGCCACGTAATATTGCTCCGCGTTCTAAAATCACCCGACTGGACGAGCTCTCTACTAAATCGCGCATGGGGACAACTACTGCATCTAAAGTAATGTTTGGGTGAGCTAGGAGAGAGTCTATGCATTCGTAGGCCCAAGGCGACTTGATTACATATGGCCAATCGGTTGGCGACGAATTTAGTAAATCATGTTCTAAGCCTGCATTTGAAAACTCATTCCCAACTACTGCAGTGCCTGACTGACCCAATATTGTCTCCAACCCCATTGCCGAGAGATACTGAACCAACACACTGGTCCCTGCTCTTCCTGTTCCCGCAATCAAAATATGATGGGAGTTTTTTATTTTGGGGCTAGCCATTTCTACAAACCTAATAATTGCCTAAACGCAATTAGGTTATATGAATGGTCTTGATCCAAATCCAGCAATTAGGAAGAGCATTTTGATTTTTCTGCTCTAATTTCACAGCTTTGTGCGTCCTTGGTCACGAACAAAGGTAAAAGACTAAGATCGTCATCCCGCCACAAATTTCAGCGCCACGCCATTCATGCAATAACGCAACCCTGTTGGCTTCGGACCATCATCAAACACGTGGCCTAAATGCCCACCGCAGCGGCGGCAATGGACTTCGGTTCGGGTGGTGAATAGCGTGTTGTCTTCTT
>JANPGD010000139.1:0-35818 GCA_031423845.1 Hyphomicrobiales bacterium
GACGTGGGAGGTTAAGCGATGAGCTTGCGTCAACCAGCCCCCTCATCCGCCCATCGGGCACCTTCACCCGCAAGGGGAGAAGGGCAGGAAGTAGAGCGTGAGAAAGAAGCGACTTCTAATCTTCCTTCTCCCCTCGCGGGAGAAGGTGGCGCGTTTGCGCCGGATGAGGGGGGTGTTCGCAGCAAGACTCAATTTGCGAAACATCTCCGTCGTTCAATGACTGACGTTGAAGTGAAGCTGTGGAACGCTTTGCGGGATCGTCGATTTGAGAATTTCAAGTTTCGTCGGCAGGTGCCGATTGGTAGATATATCGTCGATTTTTTGTGCTTTGAAAATAGGTTGATTGTTGAACTTGATGGTTCTCAACATCAAGATTCAAAAAGCGATGAAGTGCGCGATGCGTGGCTGAAGTCGCAAGATTTTCGCGTTTTGCGATTTTGGAATATTGATGTCAATCAAGCGCTCGATGGTGTTTTGCTTTCGATACTGGACTCGTTGAACCAACCCCTCATCCGGCGCTTTGCGCCACCTTCTCCCGCAAGGGGAGAAGGGAAGGAAGATAAGAATATATGACTCGCGAACGCCTTTATCTTTTTGACACCACGCTGCGCGATGGACAACAGACTCCGGGGGTTACGTTTTCGCTGGATGATAAGCTTGTCATTATGGACATGCTCGACAAGTTGGGCGTGGATTATATTGAAGGGGGATACCCCGGAGGCAACCCGACGGACAATGCGCTGTTTGGTGAGACGCGCAAGACGCGGGCGACTTTTACAGCTTTTGGCATGACCAAGCGGGCGGGGCGTTCGGCTTCTAATGATCCGGGTTTGCAGACCTTGTTACAAGCTCATTCCAAAGCAGTTTGCTTTGTAGCGAAGTCGTGGGATTATCATGTGCGGGTGGCATTGGGCTGCACCAATGATGAGAATTTGGAAAGCATCAGTGATTCAGTTTCGGCTGCGAAATCAGCGGACAAAGAAGTTCTTGTAGACTGCGAACATTTCTTTGATGGTTACAAGGTCAATCCTGAATACGCCACGGCTTGCGCAAAGACGGCTTACGATGCGGGTGCGCGCTGGGTGGTGTTGTGTGACACCAATGGCGGAACCTTACCGTCGGAAGTTTCTGAAATCGTCCGTGTAATGACAAAAAAAATCCCGGGTTCGCATCTCGGCATACATGCTCACAACGACACCGAGCAGGCGGTGGCCAATTCTTTGGCAGCTGTTGAAGCGGGGTGCCGCCAAATTCAGGGCACACTCAATGGCCTTGGCGAACGCTGCGGTAACGCTAATCTAGTTTCGATCATCGGTACTTTGGGTTTAAAAGCTCAGTACACGGAGCGATTTGATACGGGCGCCAATTTATCGGAGCTTACTGCTATTTCGCGTGGGTTTGATGAACTACTCAACCGTTCCCCTTTTGCGCAAGCCCCTTATGTGGGCAAGAGTGCCTTTGCCACTAAGGCTGGCATTCATGCTTCGGCTTTGGCGAAGGAGCCAGAGACTTATGAGCATGTGAAGCCGGAATCTGTTGGTAATACGCGGCGGATTTTGGTTTCGGATCAAGCTGGAAAATCCAACTTGCTTGCTGAGTTGAAACGCATCAATCTTGATATTGCTAAGGATGACACACGGCTTGATCATTTACTTCGCGAAGTGAAAGAGCGTGAGAACCAAGGCTATGCCTATGATGGGGCGGATGCTTCGTTTGAGCTTTTGGCACGACGCATTTTGGGTGACGTGCCGCATTATTTTGATGTGCTGTCGTTTGATGTGAATGTGGGCCAGCGCGATGGCAAAATGTATTCCGAAGCGAATGTGAAAGTTCTTGTGGATGGCGAAGTTCTCACCAGCACAGGCGAAGGCAATGGTCCGGTGAGTGCTTTGGATGTGGCCTTACGTAAAGACCTTGGCAAATATCAGCGCTTCATTGAGAACATGGAATTGGTGGATTATAAAGTGCGTATTCTCAATGGTGGCACCAGCGCCACCACACGCGTGTTAATCGAAAGCCGTGATGATAAAGGCGAGCGTTGGTTCACTGTTGGGGTTTCACCCAATATTGTGGAAGCGTCATTTCAAGCACTGCTCGATGCCATCAATTTCAAATTGCTGCGTGAGAATGTGAGCGCCTGATGCTTTCTAAATTGTCGGAGCCAAACAAGGGCGTGTTGTTCGCCGTCATCGCCCATTTATTCTGGGGTGGAATGGCGGTCTATTTTGGTTTCATGCGCCATATCAATCCGATGGAAATTGCGGTGAATCGCGGTGTGTGGTCAGTGCCGATTGCGGCGGTGGTGATTTGGCAGCTTGGCCTGTTTGAAAACGTGTGGGAGAATTTGAAAAACCCACGAACAGTTTTGCTGCTGGCCTTCACC
The DNA here is from genome assembly GCA_031423845.1 of Hyphomicrobiales bacterium. Classification (GTDB taxonomy): domain Bacteria; phylum Pseudomonadota; class Alphaproteobacteria; order Rhizobiales; family Aestuariivirgaceae; genus Aestuariivirga. The sequence continues at coordinate 2,384 of JANPGD010000139.1, forward strand.
AGCATTACTATTGTTTTTAATTGGACGCTTTACATCTGGTGCATTCAACATGGGCGCACTTTGGAAGCCAGTTTGGGGTATTTTATTAACCCGCTTTTGAATGTGGTGGTGGGTTATATTTTTCTGGGTGAACGCTTCACGCGCCCGCAGCTTCTTGCCATTGGCTTGGCTTGTGTTGGAGTTTTGGTGCAGACGATTTCGTCGGGTGTATTTCCTCTTATTGGGCTTTCACTTGCGGCAAGTTTTTGTCTTTACGGGTTGTTGCGCAAGACCGTGAAGGTGGGCGCAGTGGAAGGATTTTTTATCGAAGTCCTGATCCTCACGGTGCCGCTGCTGCTGATCGAAGTGTGGCTAGCGCGCCAAGGCGACATGCATTTTGGTGCCAATTTTTTTGACACGTTGATGCTGCTTGGTTGCGGTGGTTTTACGGCTGGGGCTTTGATTTTCTTTACGGCATCACTCAAGCGTTTGCGTTATTCAACTGCTGGCTTGCTGCAATATATTTCACCCTCGCTGGTGTTTCTCACGGCGGTTTTTATATTCAAAGAACACATGGATGGTTGGAAGTTGATTTCATTTGCCATCATCTGGCTGGCACTGGTGATCTATTCAGTGTCGTCCTTGCGTGAAGAAAGCGCCAAAGAAAAACCCGGCTTTTAAGGCCGGGCTTTTAAAATTTCTGGTTCGAAGTTTATGCGATGCGCAGCATTTCTTCTTCGTGTTCATGGCCAGGCATTGGTGGCGCACCTTCGCGCAGCACGTAACCACGGCCCCACACGGTTTCGATGAAGTTCTTGCCTTCAGCGGCGTTGGCCAGCTTCTTGCGAAGCTTACAAATAAACACGTCGATGATTTTGAGTTCTGGTTCGTCCATGCCGCCATAAAGGTGGTTGAGGAACATTTCTTTGGTAAGGGTTGTGCCCTTGCGGAGCGAGAGAAGCTCCAGCATTTGATATTCTTTGCCAGTCAAGTGAACGCGTTGGCCACCGACTTCAACTGTTTTGGTATCGAGATTGACGAGAAGCTCACCCGTGAGAATAACTGATTGGGCATGGCCCTTAGAACGACGGACAACAGCGTGGATACGGGCCACGAGTTCATCTTTATGGAAAGGCTTGGTCATATAATCATCAGCGCCGAAGCCGAGGCCCTTGACCTTGTCTTCAATGCCAGCAAGGCCGGAAAGAATGAGGATTGGGGTTCCAACTTTGGAAACGCGCAAGGATTTCAAAACTTCGTAGCCAGACATATCTGGTAAATTGAGATCGAGCAGAATGATGTCATAATCATAAAGCTTGCCCAAATCGACGCCTTCTTCACCAAGGTCCGTTGTATAGACATTGAAGCCTTCAGACTTCAGCATCAATTCGATGCTTTGTGCTGTGGCTGTATCGTCCTCAATCAACAATACGCGCATTCCGAATCCCCTTTATGCCGACCCCTCCAAACGAAGGGACCCTTAAACTTTGCTGTCGACCGATTTTCGGTCAATCCAGCTACGAACCGTTAACTCTGATCCTTAAGATAGCCTTAGAAAGGTTAACAAAACCTAATCTCAGCTTCCCAATTTTTGCACAACTCAACACAACATGTAGTAGGTTCTTGAATTTAACCCCAATAGGTGGGGTTCGATTGTTGGCACTGTTTAATTTTGTGTTGACCCGACTCTTTTTTGCGCAATTTACTTGGCCTTAAACCTAATTGTTCATCATGTCGGTTAAGGCATGTTTCTCTGTGCTAGTTGATTCGGAGAATCGTGAATAGAGTCTGCGTAAAATTTGGGCGAGGTTTTTTCGCCCGTCAGTAAGTTGAGTAAAGTGAGGTTATTATGCGTTCACGGGAAAGCCTTTTACGGCTGAACAGGTTTCGGGTGGAAGATTGTCGCCGCCAAGTGGCCGATATGGATCTGATGATCCAAGATTTAATGCGAAAACACGATGATCTTGACGCGCATGTGAAGTTTGAAGAGCAGCGCACGGGTGTGACCGATCCTAATAATGTGAATTATTCTATGGCCGCAAAATCAGTGCGAGGCCGGCGTGACAATATTTTAAAAACGGTTGGCGAGCTTCGCGATCAACATGAATCAATGATTGAACGCCTGAAGGATGCTGAGGGCGATTTGCGCAAGATTGAAATGCTGGTGGAAAAAGAAACGCCGAGCATCAAGACGGTAGCTGCAGCCGTGGTGAGCTCGATTCCTGTGCACGCGATGGTGCGCTAATGTATTGAAGCCCATGCCTCATAAGGTGTGGGCTTTTAGTTTTTCATAATAGGGCCGGGCTTGATCGGCGATTTTTTCAAGTTCGGGTGACAGAACAATTGTTTTGTCTGAAGGGGCCGCAAACCCTTCCGATTGCCACACAGAATTATACCAGTGCGGGGCCCAGACACCGTCAAAGCTCTTTGGGCCTTTTGGCCATTTCAGCATGGCTTCATCAAATGGAATTTTCAAAGCATCGCAGAGTTTGGTGAGAGTGGATCGCGGGTTTTCAAGCACCTGATTTGATTCAATGACGGGCGGTGCAAAGCCAAGATGATTGGCCACCATATCAAAAATTTCGGCCTGTTGCACAAAGCCAATACCGCGTAGAGAAGCGTCCGCCCATTTCTGGGTATAGCTTGCCAAAACCTCTTCGGGCGAGCGAATGAGAAATGCGTTGGAGAGTTGTAAAGCAAAACTACGGTCAAAGCCTGGCTCCATGTGGAAGGTCATATGCTTTTGATAGAAAATTGGCTTAGCAGCAGGTGTGGTGCATGTTTGCACTAATTTATTCCAGTCACATTCATTCGCAGCAATTATTTCGTCGCGCATGGGGTGATCATGGCCGCGCTGTTTTAGACTGAAGCCGTAGAAGGGTTCATCCCACGCCACACAATCAACACGGTTACCGAAACTATACATCATAGCGGTGGAGATGTTACGCGGGCCGGACCACATTGCAATGGTGGTGTGGGCAATTTTGGTGCTTGTCATTTGAGCATTCCTGTCGAGATAAAAAACCACACTGCAGCAAGTGCAATAGCGATGGCCAAAGATTTGCGCAGGGTTATTGCGTGAGGGGATCGCTCCAACCAGCCAGCAATGCTGCCTGACATGATGGCGATGATGCTGTGAATGATGGTTGCAACCAAGACATAAATAGCAGTCAACGAGATCACCTGGTTCATGGTGTTTTCCGCATTTTTAAAAAATTGCGGAAGAATGGCGGCGTAGAAAAGATAAGCTTTAGGGTTGAGCGCGTTGCTCACCAAGCCTTGCACAAAATAAACCGATGCTGGTTGCTCTGCGTCATGCAGCACGTCGTCAGAATCTTGCCAAGCATCGTAGGCGAGATAAAATAAATAGAGAGTGCCTGTCCAGCGCAGCCCTGTGAGTAGAAATGGAAAACTGGTGAGCAACGTCGAAAGACCAATGCCAGCCACGATGCCAGCAAAACTGAGACCGATACAAATTCCGGCGACAGCGGCAAGCGCAGGGATACGGCCTCGTGTTGCTCCCAGCACCGCGAGCCACGTCATATTCGGTCCGGGCGTCAGTTCAATGAGGATTGCTGCAATAATAAATGGGAGCATTAATTGAGCGATCGTGTTGCTTCTAGGTGCGCAAGTTTTTTGTAAGCTTCTGAAAGTTTTTTGGTCAGCGGCCCAGCACCACTCCACTCTTCAATAGAAAGTGGATTGCGCACCGGCCTGCCATCAATGATGCGCACGGGTGTTGCTCCTGCAAATGTTCCGGTGACGAAAGCTTCATCAGCGCCATAGACATCATAAAGTGAGAATGATTTTTCGAAGACCGGAATGCCAAGATCTCGGCACAGCCTGATGATGGTGGCGCGCGTGATTCCAGGGATGCAATATTGGCCAGTGGAGGTCCACACTTCGCCACGGCGCACGATGAAAAAATGCGTGGAGTTACAGGTGGCCACAAAGCCCAACGGATCGAGCATTAAGGCCTCATCGGCCCCGGCATTTGCAGCCTGAATACAAGCAGTTATGCAGTTCAGTTTAGAATGTGAATTAAGTTTCTGGTCTTGCACATCGGGTGCACCACGGCGCACATTCACGGTGTAAAGTGAAAGGCCCTTGCTCACAACATCTAGGCTGGGCTGTTTATATTCGGGAATGATCACAATGGTTGGTGGTGAGATGGTGACGCGCGGATCCTGATAAGGTGTTGATTTAACGCCGCGTGTAATCATCAAACGGATGTGTGCGCCATCGGTCATTTTATTGGCGTCGAGGCAATCAAAAATGCGCTTCACGAGTTCGTTTGGCCTGATGCCAATATCCATAAATATCGCTTTCGCACCTTCATAAATTCGCTCAATGTGGGCTTGCAAAAAAGGAATGCCATTGTTTACTAGGCGAAGGCCTTCCCACACACCATCGCCTAAGATGTAACCTGAATCAAAAACTGAAACCTTGGCTTGTTCACGCGGAAACAATTCGCCATTGATCGAGATCAAAATATCGACGTTGCGCGGGTCTGATGAAATGTCGTGAATGGATTGGGATGTGTTTTGCATTCATCTATATTGGCGCGATGCGATTTAAAAATAAAGGGCCAGTTCAATGATCAGGTTTATCCCACAATCGAGTTTGGTCGAAGGGTTGTGGCGCAACGGGCAGGGGGTGTCTTGGGAGATTGCTTCTCATAAGGAAGCAGGTGCGGCTGATTTTTCATGGCGCTTTGCCAAAGCGCGGATTGACAATGATGTGCCCTTTTCAATTTACCCCGGTATGGACCGGATTTTCATGATGATCGAGGGGCAGGGCATGGACCTTGAATTTGAAGGCGGCGATGTTCTTAAGGTGCATGAAAAATTTGTGGCCCATGAATTTTCGTGTGATGTGCCTTTGGTGTGCAAACTCAAGGGCGGGCCGAGTTTGGATTTGAATTTGTTTACAGCACGGGGAAAGTGGCGCGCGGATTGCGATGTGGTTGTTATTGACGGCGAGTTGCTATTCAATTTCCAAAATCAAATCACATTTATTTATGCTCTGGAAGGCAATTGTAGTGTTGGAGGTCAGGCGCTTGCGGCGGGGGATACTTTAATTATTGAGGGCAAATCGTCAATCGAATGTGACGGCGAGAATGCGAAATTATATATTGGCAATTTGATAAATACGGCTGCCCACATTTCCGTCCTTTGAAAATGGATGGTTTGTTTAACCGGCTCGCAAGACCTCTATGACCGTGGCGAGGTCGCGTCTGCCATGGCCCAAGGCGATGGCACGGCGAAATAGGCTTGAAATCAGTTCCGGGATTTCCCGATTGATTTTGGCGGTACGCGCGTGCTCGATGATTCTGTCGAGCGCCGCATTCCAAACCTCAAGCGTTGCGCCGGGATTGTCGTTGTCCGCATTATGGATGCGCCAGGCCAAATGTGCAGCTGGATCATCAGGCGGCAACATCGACGCAAAGACATCAACGCCAAGCCCCTCAGCTTCGCAAGCCCGAGCACCATGCCAGACACCCACATAGTTAGTTAGCTGGTGCGTCAGCAAGGCCATGTCGAGCACCGCCGCAGCACCAACTTCTTCACTCACGTGTCGAAGATCGCCACCAAGACAATCAAGGGTCGGCTTGCACGATCTATAAAGGCCGGAAGATCCAGCAAACAGGATTTGAGCATCCTCAGCTCCAATGCCATCCGGATACGGTAAGATCGCACCGTCCAGCACATTTACACCATGGGTTGTAAGCCAGTTCGATAGATCCCGCGCCTCTGCCGGTGTGCCGGTACTGAGTTGAACCAGCGTTCGCCCTGAAAGCGATTCAAGCATCCCTGCCTCTTCGATCAAGTTCCGCGTGGTGCTATAGTTGTCTATGCAGACAACACAAACTGGGCTTGCTACCGCAGCATCGGCCGGCGAACTGGCAGCCGTGGCCCCGAGTGATACCAATGGCTTCATTCGGGCTGCTGTTCGGTTCCATATAGTCAAAGAATGACCTGCTCCGATGAATGCTCGCGCGAGAGCCGATCCCATCGCCCCTAAACCAATCATGGTGACATCAGTCATCTCCGGCTCCTAGAATTAAGCTATATGACGGATATGGTGTAGCGACTTTCGCCTTCGCCGACAATTTATGAGAACGCGCCCTCGGCAATACTAGAAAAGGCCGAAGATTTCTCTCCGGCCTTCTTAAACTCATTACGCAACCCTTGGGCTCAGGCCTTGGGCTCAGGCGATTTTGGCTTTTGTAGGAAAAGCCAAGACGCTTTACTGACGATATTGCTGGATGCGCGTGGTGCGCAAACCGGCAAGGCCGTGTCGCTCGATTGAGCGCTGCCACCCTAAATATTCCTCGACTGTGAGGGTATAACGCTGGCAGGCTTCCTCTAAACTCAATAGCCCGCCTCTGACGGCCGCAACCACCTCTGCCTTGCGACGGATCACCCAGCGATGTTGGCCGGGCGGTGGTAAATCGGTAATTGTCAAAGGACTGCCATCGGGCCCGATGACGTAATTGACGCGTGGACGCAACTGACCGTTCATATACGCAAACTCACACAAACTCACTTGTGGGCACCGCAACAGGCGGCCCGCACACATAAGGACATTAGACAGAAGCCTATTAAAAATGAGCTAAGTGGAAATGAACAAATTACAAATTGTTGAAGGCTTTTGCCTCAATTCGGCACAGATTTGCGTGAATACGCGGTTGCGTCTATGGAGAGGCCATGAAAATTCCGTCCCACATCATTGACCGCGTTCACGAGTCGATGAATTTGCCCGGCAATCCGCGTGAGCACCGTGTGGTGGCGGCTATGTCTGGTGGAGTTGATTCGTCGGTGGTGGCAGGGCTGTTAAAAATTGCTGGCTATGATGTGGTGGGCATCACCTTGCAGCTTTATGACCATGGTGAGGCCATCAGACGCAAAGGGGCTTGCTGTGCGGGCCAAGATATCCATGATGCAAGGCGCGTTGCGGCTTCACTTGATATTCCACATTATGTATTAGATTTTGAATCGCGCTTTAAAGAAGCAGTGATTGATGAATTTGTTGAAAGCTATTTGCAGGGGGCGACCCCTATTCCTTGTGTAACTTGCAATCAGACTGTGAAGTTTGCTGATCTACTCATGCGTTCGCGTGAACTGGATGCATCTGCTTTGGCGACGGGGCACTATATAGAGAGCCGTCAACGGGCCGATGGTTCAGGCCATCGTGATTTGTTTACGCCAGCCGATATGGCGCGTGACCAAAGCTATTTCTTGTTCGCCACCACTCAAACGCAAGTTGATTATATTCGTTTTCCATTGGGGCTGTTGCCAAAGTCTGAAACTCGGGCGATGGCGCAGGAACTCGGATTGATGGTTGCTGATAAACCAGACAGCCAAGACATTTGTTTTGTGCCGGAGGGCAAATACACCACAGTGATTTTAAAAATTCGCCCCGATGCGGCAGAACCTGGAGATATTATGCATCTTGATGGTCGTGTGCTGGGGCGGCATGAGGGAATTATACATTACACTATTGGGCAGCGAAAAGGCCTTGGCATCGGCGGCGGTGATATACTGTATGTCGTGAAGCTTGATGCTGCGCAAAAGCGCGTGATCGTAGGTCCCAAAGAAGCATTGATGCAAAAAGACATTGCACTCAAATCGGTCAATTGGTTGGGTGCAAAGCCGATCTCTGAAAACCCGCAAAATGTTTTTGTCAAAATTCGTTCGACGCGCCCGCCAGTGGAGGCGTCACTCTATAAGGTTGGAGAGCGGGTGATTGTGACGGTGCCGAACGGAGAATACGGTGTTTCGCCGGGGCAGGCCTCAGTTTTTTATGATGAGGCTGGAACAGGTGCGCGGGTTTTAGGCGGCGGCTTCATTGCGGCTTCGGTATTACAATGAAAAAAAATTCAATGTTGGCACCTTCGTCAAAAGTTCTATTTCTGAAGCAGTTCCTCAATAAGCCGCTGGGCATTGGTGCGATCACACCCAGCAGCAAACGCGTGGCCCGCCTTATGGTGGCTAATTTAGGCTGGCAGCCCGATGAATATGTGATCGAGATTGGCCCGGGCACCGGCGTGTTTACAAGGGAGCTGTTAGAGCAAGGGGTTCCCGCCAACAGAATTGTTTTGGTTGAGTTCAATTCAGATTTCGTAAAATTTCTGCGCCGCGAATTTCCCCATGTTAAAGTGATAGAAGGGGACGCGAGTGCGCTGCCGTCGATTTTAGAGAAGTTAGGCATCGGTAAAGTGAAGCGCATTGTTTCTGGAATTCCCATGCGCAGCTTAAGCCGCGCCATGGGTGCTGCGATCACATCCGCAATTGCGGCATCGTTAGACGTTGGTGGAATCGCGGTGCAGTTTACTTATGCAACGATGCCACCCCTCGCCAAAGACGAAGCAAAAGCTGGTGGATTGGTTGGTCAGCGCGCCGATTGGGCGCTTCTGAATGTGCCGCCTGCCATTATTTGGCGTTATGTGAAATCGTAATAGTCTAATTGCTTGGCAAAGCAGAGATCGTTATAAGATGGCCAGTCTCGCCAAGGGAGTTGTTGGCCGGTGTCAAAATTAAACGTTAAGCTAAAGCTCGATCGCGATATTAAAAAAGGCATTGCGTGGTCGGTCCATGCTTTCACCACCAGCGGCATTGTGCTGGGTTTCTTGGCGTTGGTTGCAGTTCTCAAAAATGATCCGGTCGCGGCATTTATGTGGTTGGGACTGGCTCTCTTTGTTGATGGCATAGACGGCACATTGGCCCGCAAAGCGAGGGTGACTGAATATACACCTAATTTTGATGGTGCATCGCTCGATCTGGTGATCGACTTTTTTACTTATGTGGCTGTGCCTGCTCTTATGGTTTATTGGTTTAATATGGTGCCCGTGCCATATCTTTTTGAAGGTGCAACGTGGAGTTTGATGGCTGGAGCGCTGATTATGGCGGTCTCCTGCTATACATTTGCCAATGTGGGCATGAAATCCAATGATTATTATTTCGTCGGCTTTCCGGCCATTTGGAATGTGGTGGTTCTTTATTTCTATCTCTTCAACACGGGTTGGTTGGTGAATTTGATTACAGTGATTGTTCTCAGTATTCTCACTTTTGTGCCGATTAAGTTTGTACACCCCCTTCGCGTGACCCATTATCGCAACATTACAATTCCTATGACGGTGGTTTGGGCTGCAATGACATTGAGCCTCGTTATCAATGGCCGTAACCCCGGCTATGATGATTGGATTTACAAACTTCAGTTGGGTATTTTTGCCCTTACATCATTATATTTTGCTTGGATTTCTCTTTGGCGCACTTTTGTTCTGGGTGACAAAGGCGACGATCACGATATTGAGTTACCTGCCGCTTGACTTTCAGTGCCAGTTTTCCCTATATCCGCCGCACGTGGCGAGGTAGCTCAGTTGGTTAGAGCACGGGAATCATAATCCTGGGGTCGGGGGTTCAACTCCCTCTCTCGCCACCAACATCCTTTTAAGTCTCTAATTTGCTGTGCTATGGTTTTACCATGGCGACAAAAATCATTGTCATTGGTGCGGGTATAATTGGTGCGTCGATTGCGTATCATTTGGCGAAATCTGGTGCTGAAGTATTGGTGGTGGATTCGCAATCCGCTGCGGGTGGTGTTGCCACTCCAAATTCATGGGCTTGGATTAATGCAAGCTGGGGTAATCCCGAGCACTACGCAAAATTACGGATGAGGGCGATGCAAGAATGGCGTGGGCTCGCTTCAATCCACCCAGACTTATCAGTGAATTGGTGTGGTGGATTGCTGTGGGATTTACCGCAGGAAGAATTAGTCAAGATTGCAGAAACCCAAAAATCTTCGGGCTATGACATTGAAATTGTCGATCGTGTTGCCGCACTAGAAATTGAACCGCGTTTGTGTGCTGCACCCGAACTTGCACTCTTTGCTGCGGGTGAAGGAAGCGTTGAACCCTTCGCTGCGGCGCGAGGTTTTTTGAGTGTAGCAACAGGCTTGGGCGCAAAGATTTTAACAGATGCGTTCGTGACTGGCTTTGAAACCAAAGCTGATAAAGTGACGGGTGTAAAAATTGCTGGACGCCTTCACGACGCTGATGAAGTCGTTGTTGCTGCTGGCGCTCAATCAATGGCATTGCTTGCTCATTTAGATGTCGCCTTGAATTTGGATTCTCCAGCGGGGCTGCTGGTTCATTCCGAACCTGCACCTCAACTTCTCAATGGTTTGGTGATGTCGCCTGAACTTCATGTGCGCCAAACAACAGACGGTCGGTTGGTGGCTGGAAGTGACTTTGGCGGAACCCAGCCCGGCGATGATCCCGCCGCAACGGCTGCCATATTATTTAATAAGGTGCAGGCCTTGGTAAGAGGGGCTGAGAATTTGAAAATGGATTTCTATACAATGGGTTATCGCCCAACACCTAAAGATGGTCTGCCGTTGACTGGAAGGCCCTCGAAAATTGACAGCCTCTATGTTGCTGTGATGCATTCGGGAGTGACACTTGCACCAGCAATTGGCATGTTTGCAGCGGCTGAAATTTTGCAAGACAGGCGTGATCCCTTGCTAATGCCGTTTCATGTTGATCGGTAATGAGTAAAGCTGGAATAATTATTAGTGTTTTAGTTTCACTTTTAATTCTGGAACGAGTTTTTCCGGCAGTAAAATTGCAGGAAAACTTTGCGCGGCTTGGCCGTAACTTCTCACTCAGTTTTTTGAATGCCGCCTTAGGCCCATTAATTATTGTGCCAATCACCCTTTATGCATCACGCGGGCAATTGCATTGGTACCCACATTATCTCATTGCAGATTTGTTGCTGCTCGATTGTTGGATTTATTTTTGGCATCGGCTCAATCATCGCATTCCATTTTTATGGCGGTTCCATGAGGTGCATCATTTGGATGAAACGCTGGATGCCACTTCGGCATTGCGATTTCACTTTGGCGAGGTGGCACTATCGTCCGTGGTTCGCGCACTGGTAATATTTGCTTTGGGTGTGCCCATTGCCACTGTGGCCATATTTGAAGTTTTGCTCACGATGGCCGCTTTATTCCATCACTCGAACATTCGCCTACCGTTGTGGTTGGAAAGGCCGCTGTCATCAATCATCGTCACGCCCTCCATTCATTTTGTGCATCATCATGCTTTGCAGAGCGATACGGATTCAAATTACGCGACTGTGCTTTCTGTATGGGACCGTTTGTTTGGCAGCCGCAGCTCCAACCAGCGCTCATTGGAAATGAAAATCGGCATTGAAAATCTTTCTGATGTTCCGTTGTTGCGCCTTATTATGCGGCCTTTTTACAAGATATAATCTGCACTAGACTGCAGTTTCAATTGGAGATTCTCTTTTTATGTCTGGCACCGCTCGACCCTTTCGCGAAACTTTATTGCAACTTTTGGCTACAGTAATGATACCGCTCTCCGTGGCGGGTACGGGTATTTATTATACGCGCTGGCAACAGAACTTGAACGATCTCAAAACCATGATTGATTTGGTGAGCGACCAGAATGCGGAGAAGCGCAAATATGGTGTGGCCATGTTTGAGTATCTTTTGAAGAACGACAAGGTGCCGGTGGAATTTGTGGCGGCGCAACTTGCATTTGCCAATTCTTCTGCTGACAAAGAATTATTGCCATTGATGGAGCAGGCACTCCTTAAAGCTTCGGCACAGAATTCAAAAGTCGAAGTTACATTCAGGGAGGCTTTGGAGCGGTTACCCTCTCGGGTTTTTGTTCACACCCAAAGCGATAGTCAACGGGTGTGTGTGAGGTCGCTGATTGGCAAAATGCGTGACACCGATTCAACAGGCATGGTGGTTCCTGGCTATGCCCGTGCTACATGGAGCGGAGAAGGCCACGAGCTTCGTGTGTTTATGGCTTCTGATTTGGGTCGTGGCGAAGAATTAGCCAAGATGTTTTCTGATGTGGGACTAAAGGTGGTTGCAAAAGATTTATCGGCTGCAGAAGGAAGTGCTGCCAAAGCGAGGCCCAATACTTTTGAACTGTGGTTTGGCACGGCACCTGTACCTGCAATCTGTGCTGGATAGTTCATTCTAAACCCAAATTCTAACACGAGTTTAACACCTCATTAACCATGCGAGGCTAGGAAAACTATATCCCAACCCAACGTGGTGCTGGGTTGCTGGTTTTCTAATAAGCAGGTTTGAATTGCGGCATTCTCTAACAAGGCTATTCGCGCCAGTGTTTGTTTTTCTGTGGCAATTGCCGGCTTTGCTTCTGGCTGTGTTGATGACAAGCCTTTCTGCGGGGCCAGTACAAGCAGCAACGACCACGACAGCAAACACCAATGCAGCGGCCTTAGCGACGGCGATTACCGCTGGCAATAGCGGCATCACTTTAACTGGCACGCCGACAATTAGCGCCAGCGCCAATACCACATTTGCAGGTACTTTTTCAGGATCAGGTTCAAATTTAGGTATTCCGGGTGGTATTATTTTAGGCACGGGCAACGTTGCAAGTGTGCCGGGAGCGCCAAGTGCTCCGAACTTATCTTCAGCAGGGACAGGCATCAGCAACGGGGCCGCCAGTGAATTTGACGTTGCCACCTTTACGTTTTCATTTATTCCCAAGCCCGGCGTTATACGCATGTCGATAGCCAGCGTGTTTGCTTCTGAAGAATACAATGAATACGTGAACACGACTTTCACCGATAACTTCTCGATGGTGCTCAACGGTGGAGCCTATTCGAATTTCAATATCGCCACTGTGCCTGGAACGGCGACTGGCACCGATATCAACACCGTCAATAATGGTGCCAACGCGGGTTTTTACCGCGACAATACAATTGCTACTCCACCCATTCCCGACATCAAACTTGATGGCGCAACCACGGTTTTCATCAATGCCTTTAACGTCGTCCCTGGCACCACTTATACACTGACCATCCGTATTGCTGATGTGGGTGATGCGGCTTATGACTCGTTTGCTTTCGTTTCCACTTCCACAATTTTGAATAATCCTCCAGCTATCGATCTTTCGACTGCCGCTGCTGGAACAGGTTACACAACCACTTGGGTTGAAGGATTGGCAGGCGTGGCCATTGCCGCAGCTGATGATGCAATCAGCGATGATGGCACCACAATTTCTTCAGCCATCATCACCATCTCCAACTTAGTTGCAACTGATTTGTTGACAGCTGGGGCGTTGCCGGGGGGCATCGCAGCTTCGACCTATAATGCTGGAACCGGTGTAATGACGCTCACAGGCGTTGCAACGCTTGCGCAATATAAAACTGCTCTTCAGTCAATTTTATATTCGAGCACCGCAACCAATCCGGCAGGGCCAGATAAACTTATTAATGTTCTGGTCAATGATGGCGTTGACAATTCAAACACGGCGGTGGCGACGATTAAAATTGCCGCGCTAAGCCTGACCAAAGCGGCTAGTGCTCCGACAGTGGCCTTGGGTACCAGCGCCACGCTCACAGATGCTGGAGACCGCATTACCTACACCTATATTGTAACCAATACAGGCACTGTTGCTTTGACGGGTGTTGTGCCGGTGGACGTTGGGCCGAAGTTCAACGGTGTGACAGGCACAGGCACCATGAGCGCATTTTCGCCAGTGTCAGCATCAATTGCGATTGGCGGAAATCAAACATTCACAGCCACCTATACGATGTCGGCTGCGGACGTTATGAATGGTGCAGGCGTAACCAATGGTGTGGTCAATATTGCAAAGGCAACGGGTGTTGCGCCAACGACAACGACAGCCACCTCGTCCACGGCAACGGCTTCAACCAGCATTACGACGGTTGCCGGTTTGACAGTGACTAAAACTGCGGCGGCTCCTACAATTGCCTTAGGAACCAGTGCAACGATTACCGATGCTTTGGATACGATTACATTTTCCTATGTTCTAAAAAACGTTGGCAGTGTGACTTTGACACTCGTGGCTCCATCCGATGCAGGGCCAAAATTTAATGGCATTGCTGGCACCAATACACTCGGCGCTTTTTCACCGGCGGGGTCTGTGACATTGGTCGCAGGGGCATCTCAAACCTTCACGGCCACTTATGTCCTGTCGCTGACGGATGTTAAAAACGGTGTTGGAATTACCAATGGAGTGACAAACACTGCTTCGGCAACTGGCAGAAGTCCCGCCGCCGCTACCATCACCGCACCCAATTCCAATGCCACAACCACCATCGTGGCGAGCCCATTGGTGTCTACAGTCAAATCATTTGTGTTGACCGATACCGGGGGCTTAACGCCCGGTAAAGCGGACCTCAATGAAATCGTTACATACACCTACACTGTGACGAATACTGGTAACGTGCCAATGTCGGGAGTGTCCGTGAATGATTTACATGGCACACCGGCTGCCGCCGTTCCGCTTGGCGCAGGAGGGATCACTTCTGAAACACTGGCGACACCCGGCCCCTATGGCGCTGCTGCATCTACGGATACTACAGCGAATGATGGAATTTGGACGACGCTTGCGCCGGGTGCCTCGATAACGTTCACGTGGGTACACACCGTGACCCAAGCTGAAGTGGATCATGGATAACTAGAAGTTGTTTGGCCTTGTAATTGCTTAGTTCTCCCTTGATGTTCCATTCTGGCAACTGAGGGAGAATTTTATGAAGTTTGTTGGTTTTGGTTTGGTGGCTGCGAGCCTTTTGTTGAGCGTTTCAATGGCGCAGGCGCACACTGTTGCGACAAAAAAATGGACATTGGGTGGTTTTGCACATCCTGAAAGTGTTGATCTCGATTTGGCGCATAGCGTGCTTTATGTGACAAGCATTGGTGGCGGGCCGCTTGATAAAGATGGCAACGGCTATATTTCCAAAGTTTCAAAAGACGGCATGATGCTGGAGCAAAACTGGATCACCGGATTGAACGGCCCAAAGGGCATGGTGATGAATGGCTTCAAGCTCTATGTTTCTGACATTGATCAGCTGGTCGAAATCGATACGCGCACTGGTAAAGTTGTTGCGAAATATGATGCTGTTGGTGCGAAATTCTTAAACGACACTGCGGTTGACGCCGACGGAAATGTTTATGTTTCCGACATCGCAAAATCAACTATTTGGCAGTTGAAAGACGGCAAAATGGCGGTTTGGTATGATAAGCCCGGCTTCCAAAATCCAAATGGATTGCGTGTGATCCGTGGTGATAAGCTGCTGGTGGCAGGCTTTGGCACTGGTATGCACGATGATGGTGCGATGGACACTAAGGGCAGCCTTTTGGTGATCGACCTCAAGACCAAGGAGCTCACTAATCTCGGTGGCGGCCAAGGCGTTGGTGCGCTTGATGGATTAGAGCGCAATGGCCGTGATGGTTTCTATGCGACTGATTTTAATGCTGGTGCACTTTACGAGATTAACAAAGATGGTTCGTTTGAAACCGTTTTGGACTTGAAGACTGGCTCTGCAGATATGGATCAGTTTAACAATGGCCACACCGTCGTCATTCCACAAATGTTGGAAAACGAAGTCGAAGGATATTCGGTTAAGTGGTAAATTTGCTTTAGCTATAATGGGGGCGGAAGCGATTCCGCCTTTTCTCGTTTTGGCACAGATGTGCGTTTGGTAAGTTAACCCTATGGCTGATCATGACAGATTGACGGCGGCATTGCGAGAAGCGCGTTTGGCTGAAGCAGCGCAGTTGGAATCTGTTCTGAATTTGCGTGATGCCAAATCTTTACGACTTGAGGCATTGCGCGAAGCACTCGTCCCTCACCTGAAAGATCATCCTGAAGCATTGCAGCTCTTTGACCTTACTGTGCAGCCCGGAGCCAATCCAAGGCTTTGGATTGATTTGGTTTCATCCGTTGTGATGGACCCAGATCCTCGTACCTATCGCCTGATGCAAGACAGTGACGGCCGTCGCGAAAGTCTTTTTGAGTCAGAAAATTTATCTGAGACCGTGGCCTATGTAACGCGGTATTTGGCGCATCGTATTGTGATCCATGACAAAACCGCAGCGGGACTCGCACGTTCGCCATTGGATTCGCGCAGTGGATATTCGTTAGCCGAAATGATCTATGTTTGGAGCACAGGATGTGCATTCGGCATTTTGGCATTATTGATTGGCGCTATCCTATTGGGAAAGCTGCATTTTTAATACTTTTTCCATCGTAATAAAATGAAACACCAATTGATTTCCGTAAACTGACGGAGGTTGATACCTAAAGATTTGGATTTATTAGAATTTGGTGTGGAATTGACGAAAACAATATCTTTAGCTGTGAATGATGATGTGGCCCTTTCGCCTTTATTATCTCGCACGCCTCGTTCGAATCGTGATGTGCCACAACAATTGGGTGGCTTTGCAACTTTGGCTGAAGGCTTGGACTATGCCGCGCGTGGCGTGACGGGCTTTAATTTCTACACGGGCCGTGGTGCGTTGGATGTTGTTCTCACCTATTCAGAATTGCGCAGCCAAGCTTTATCAACAGCACGTAAATTACTTTCCTCAGGTTTGAAGCGCCTCGACCGCGTGGCCATTGTCGCTGAAACTGGTGCCGATTTTATGGTAACGTTTTTTGCCTGCCAATATGCGGGTCTTGTTCCATGCCCGGTGCCCTACAGCATGTATATTGGTGGCAAGGATGCATATGTGGCTCGCATTGCGGGCATGTTAAAAGCTGCCCATGCTCACGCCATTGTAACGCCAGCTGATATGTTGGATTCCGTGCAAGGTGGTGCAGATGCAGCAGGTGTAGCTTTAGTTTTAACCCATGACGATATTGCGGCTTTGCCAGAAAGCATGATTAAGCTGCATGGGTTCAGTGCTGATGATGTGGCTTATATTCAATATTCGTCGGGATCGACTTCTGCGCCCAAGGGCGTGTTGATTTCACAGCGTGCGATTATGGCCAATGCCAAAGGCATGCATATTGATGGCATGAAGTTGCGGCCTGATGATCGGGCATTTTCTTGGTTACCACTTTACCACGACATGGGTTTGGTGGGTTTCTGCCTTGCTCCAATGCTGGCGCAAGTGGCGGTTGATTATTTGGCCACCACTGCTTTTGCGCGTCGGCCTGCTTTGTGGTTGAAGCTGATGGCTGAAAATCGTTCGACCATTTCATTCTCACCCACATTTGGCTACGATTTGGCAGCACGCCGCATCAATGGTGAAGCGGTGTCACTTGATCTTTCTGCGTGGCGCATTGCCGGCATTGGTGGCGACATGGTGCGGCCCGATGTGCTTAAGGCTTTTGCCGACACATTGGTGGTTTCAAAATTTAGCCCCACCGCATTCCTGCCCAGCTACGGCATGGCTGAATCGACTTTGGCAATTTCATTTGCGGGTGCTGATAGGCCGGTTCGTGTGGACCGGGTTTCCCGTTCGGCTATTCGTGGTGAACAAAAAGCCGTGCCAATGCTCGACGGCGACGATGACGCGGCGCGCAGTTTTGTGATTTGTGGTAAGCCCATCGAAGGCCATGTGATGCAAGTGCGCAATGAAGCGGGGCATGTATTGGGTGAGCGCGATATTGGCCGTATTTTTGTTTCTGGCCCGAGCTTGATGACCTGCTACTTCAATAATGAAGAAGCGACTTCCGAAGCCATTGGTGCTGATGGTTTCTTGGATACTGGCGATATGGGTTATTTGCTCAATGATGAAATTGTCATCACTGGTCGCGCTAAAGATTTAATTTTGCATAATGGTCGCAATATTTGGCCACAGGATATTGAATGGTCGGCAGAGCAATTGCCTGCTCTGAAATCTGGCGATGTCGCAGCTTTTGCCGTTGAAGGCCAAGATGGCGATGATGAAGTTGTTGTTTTGGTGGAGTGCCGCTCAGTCGATTTGGCCACGCAAGAAGTGCTTCGCCGTGATGTTGCAAAGATTGTGCATCAAAGTGCGGGTGTTGATTGTTCCATCGTGTTGGTGGCTCCGCGTAGTTTGCCGTTCACATCTTCGGGCAAGCTCTCACGCAATGGTGCTCGTCAGAAATTTCTGGCCGGCGAAATTGATGTCTTCGCTGCGCATTAATTCCAATATTTAGGGACATTATGGCTATGCGTATCGCGCTGACAGGAGCGACGGGATTTGCGGGTGGCCCCATTCTTAAGGCCCTGTTGGCAGCTGGCCATGATATGACGGTGTTCGTCCGCCGTCCGCGAGAAAATCAATTCTCTTCAAATGTAAAAGTTGTCGTGGGTGACCTTGATGACGTTGCCGCCTTGCAAAAATTTGTGCTGGGTGCCGACGTGGTTGTGCATGTCGCTGGAGCGATTAGCGCCATTTCCGAAGCTGAATATTTCCGTGTCAATTACGCTGGTACAAAGCAGCTCTTTGAAATGGCGCAGGCCGCAGGTGTGAAGCGGTTTATCTATGTCTCTTCGCTAGCAGCTCGGTTGCCCTCAATCTCGGCTTATGCGGCCAGCAAACGGGCAGCTGAAGATTATTTGCAATCCATGTCTTCGAAAATGGCTATCATTATTTTGCGACCTTCGGCCATTTATGGGCCAGGCGACAAGGCTACTTTGCCATTGTTGGCGGCGCTGCAGAAACGGATTGCTCTGCTACCCGGCAAAGCGTCAGCGAGATTTTCACTGGTCCATGTAACGGATTTTGCGGGTGTGGTTGCTGACGCCGTATCGAGCAAGACTACGGGTCTTTTTGAAATTGATGATATGGCTGGCGGGCATAGTTGGGCGGAACTGGCGACGATTAATTTGAAGCTTTCGGGTGTACCGCATCATGTCGCCTATTTGCCGAAGGGCCTTGTTTCGTTGGTGGCTTTGGGCGCCGAAGTTAGAACGTTTTTTACGGGCCTACCCGGCATGGTGAACCGTGCCAAAGTGCGGGAACTATACCAAGAGGATTGGGTGGTACGAGGAACGCCTTGGTTCCGTTCAAACCCCATTGGCCTGCAAGAAGGCTTAGCTGAAACTTTAAATTGGTATCGTCAAGAAGGCTGGTTGCCGCCGCTCAAACAAGCCGATAGAAGGCCCGCATGACTAATATTATAGAAGCAATTTGCAAACTGTTGACGCCCTTCAACACTGAACATGTTGAACTCAAAGCTGAGACGGATATTCCAGCGGAACTCAATATCGATTCCGTTGGGGTGCTTGATTTCATTATGGAAGTGGAAGACTTCTTTGATATTGAAATTCCGATGAATGTGGTGTCCGACACGCGAACCATTGGTGAGCTTGCGACGTATGTACAATCACAACTGAACAAGGCTTGAGTGATGGTTGATCTGCTCGATAAACACAAACCGATTGCCGAACGCTTTCAGCGCATGGTGGAGCAGGGCTCCAATGCATTGGGTGTAACCAATGATCAGATGATCTCACCGACGCGGGCCATGGTGGGCAACCGTGACATTATTCTGGCTGGCACCAACAATTACATGGGCATCACATTTGATGAGCGCTGCATTGCGGCTGGCAAGAAGGCGCTGGATGAATTTGGCACTGGCACCACGGGTTCGCGTATTGCCAATGGTAGTTTTGCTCTACATAAAGACTTAGAAGCAGAGCTCGCGAAATTCTTAGGCTTGAAACACTGCATTGTTTTCACCACAGGTTATCAAGCCAATCTTGGCATGTTATCTGGTTTGGCTGGACCGAAAGACACCATCTATCTCGATGCAGATTCACACTCGTCGATTTATGATGGGTGCACTTTGTCGGGTGCAAAACTGGTGCGGTTTCGACACAATGATGCAGCGGATTTAGACAAACGCATGGCGCGTGACGACAACACCGAAGGCGGCAAGCTGGTGGTGCTCGAAGGCATCTATTCGATGATTGGTGATCGTGCTCCTTTGGCTGATTTTGTGGCGCTCAAAAAGAAGCATAACTTCCAATTGCTTGTTGATGACGCACATTCGTTTGGGGTGCTCGGCCCCCATGGGCGCGGCCTTGGCGACGAAGCGGGGCTGGAAGACGGTGTGGATTTCGTGATTGGCACGTTCTCCAAAAGTGTGGGTGCTATTGGTGGCTTTGGAGCGAGCAATCATCCGCTCTTTGAAACACTACGTTATGCCATGCGGCCTTATATGTTTACGGCTTCGGCATCGCCTGCATCTGTTGCCACTTCGCTTGTGGCCCTTAAAATTCTGGCTGCTGAACCAGAACGACGCGAGAAGTTATGGGTGAATTCAACGCGGTTGTTTGAAGGCCTTCGGGCGCTTGGTTTGGAAACCGGTAGTGATATTGTGAGCCCGGTTATCGCCGTTAAAATGCCTGATGAAGCGACAACTATCGCCAAATGGAATGCGCTTTTTGCGGCTGGCGTCTATGTGAATATGGCCATTCCGCCGGGAACCCCGAACCGCCTCTGTTTGCTGCGGTGTTCGGTTTCGGCTGCCCATAGTTTTGAAGAGATTGATAGGATTATCGCTGCGTTTAAAACCGTGGTTGCTTAGCCGCAGATATAGGTAAAGGCCGGACCAGCTTCCACTTTTAGAGGACCAAACTTTGGTCCATCGAAAAATTCGCCATCTAAAACGAAGCGGTGGCGTGTTTCTATTTCAAAGCCATCGGTTGAAAAACTCAATGCACCTTTCGGCATTTTTCGATTTTCGCCACCATACATAATTGGCAAGAGCCAGCGCACCAGATTGGGAACCGGATATGGAAAAACGGAGGCGCGGATTTTCCCATTTTTACCACCCCAAAATGGCTTGGTGTTGAAGAACATTTTTTCAAGTGTCGTTGCAAAAAACATGAGCTGTTGACCCTTGCTCAACGTGTTGCCATTAACAAAAATGGTCATGTCATAAGGCTTGTCAAAACGGGTTTTGTCTTCAGGCTTGGCTTTTGAGAATAGACTTTTTGCAATGCCGCCGCCAATCGTTGCAAAAGTTGCAAAGTTTCCCTTAACACCCTTATCGTTGAAAGCATTCTGCGCATAATGCGTGGCTTCAGCGGCAGCGCCCACACCCAATGTCATTCCGTGGCGTATGGCGCCTTCTGCAGGATTGAGAATCCTTAAAGTATGGCGAACACGCAAGTCCTCGTGACTCAAATTTTGAATGTGATTGGCTTGGGCTGCAATGTTGCGGTGTTTGAAACCTAAATCCGCCGCCGTCAGATTCGTCGTGCCATGGGGCAACAGGCAAATTTTAGGGGGTGTTTTAAAAATCGATTTTTCAGCAATCAAAGTTTGAATGGCTTGAATAGTACCATCACCTGAACTGATGAATAAATCGGTGACACCCTCATTGGCCATCTCCATGAGGTAAGGCGTCAACCGTGTGAAATCTTCGAGCTTGCGCATCGAGATAGAATTTGTGCCATCCAGTTTTTTTGCGAGGGCCAAGCCCTTGCCGTTGCCCCGTCCGGATTTGGGATTAATCAGAACGCCCGCTCTGCTCATATTAGGCCTGTTCGGTTCTTGCTACAAATGCCAGTGCAATTGCACTGAATACAATAACGGGGGTCCAAGCGGCAAGCCACGGAGTCACCAAGCCCAACTCGCCAATCGTAGAGGCAATGCCATCACTAATGAAATAGAGAAACCCCAAACCAACACCTACGGCGAACAACATGCCAAGTCCACCGCCTCTGCGGAAACGCGTGGCCAATGGCACACACAAAGCCACCATCATCACCGCCACCAAAAATGGCGTGAGGCGCTTATGCCACCATGTTTGATAAACATAGACAGGCCTTATGCCGAAGCCATCATTGTTTATAAAATACCCCAAATCCTGCAATGTCATCTCTTCAGGATCGCCTGATTTTGTGACATTGGCGGGGCGCATTTTGCCCGTGTAAACTAAAGTATTCATCCGGTCTGGCGAAAGATTATTACCGTAATAAACAATCACATTTTTGAGCAGCCAACGGTCACCTTCTTGGGCCGCTGTTTCTGCATAAATCTGTTCTTTTAAGAGGCCGGATTCTTCCCGGCGAAACACAATAACATCCTGCAAAGATTTTGAATCCGTGCTCACTTTTCTGGCCCGCATGATATCAGGGCCTGATCTAATCCAAATCGGATCAGACTGGCTCACATTCAATTTCTTCGCAGCATAGTCACCAATGCCCCAGGTTTTTAAGGTGGGGGCCGCTGCAGGTATAGCTTGGTCGTTGATCAAGAAATGTAAGCCACCAACAATGAGAGCGACAGGCATTAGCATAAATATGAGGCGAACTGGGGATACGCCCAATGCAAAAATGGCAGACATTTCGTTGCGATACGTGAGCTCAGTAATCGTCAGCAACAGCGCGAGTAAAAGACTCATCGGGAGAAAGGTGGATAGGATTGCCGGGCTTCTCATAAAAACATATTGGCCGATTGCCGACATAGGGTTAGCACTCAATGAAAGAATCTCACTGACATAGGCAACAACTTCTAATGTGAGCACAAAGGCCGTGATGCCAAATAGAATTGTTGCAAAGCGCAACAAAATCATTCGTGTTAGGAAACTGGCAATCGTGGTCATTGGTGAAAATAATTTCATAGTTGTTCTTAGCGTGTTTTAGGAGCGCGGTGGTAGAGCAAACTTATCACCATCTGTCATCGATTTCGTCGCTGGATTCCATTGTCGAATTGATACTGTGGTTTGCCATTTGCCAAGGCTCCGCGATATTTCATATTTGTTCCATGCGGCAACATCGTGACGTTTAGTGTCGATCATGGATGCTGATGGCACGCCGATCACTGGAATTTTTCCGTCTTTGCCATCGAGCAAGACCAAGCTGCGCTCATGGTTGTGGCCATGCAACACCAACTCGGCACCTTCCTCAATCAGAATTGCTTGCATTTCGGCAGCGTCTGTTAGCGCCCGCAGAGGATGGGCTAGAGCAACGCCGGGAGGATGATGGATCATCACGACGCGGTAAAATCCACGGGCTTTAAGGTCACGAAGTGAAGCTGCAAGACGATTCCGCTGTGCGGGGCCAACTGCGCCACCCGCACGAAATAGATTTTGTTTGCTGGCGCTATTAATGCCGATCAAAGCCACATTGCGACGCAGCCTAATAAAAGGAAAATTTGCATCCTGTTTCATATCGCTGGTCATATGGGGTTCAAATTGGCCGAGGCCCGTCTGCCAGGACACATGCACATAGGCATCATGGTTGCCGGGTGTGAAAGAGATTAAATCGCCACTGCCAAAATCTTTGAGCCAGGCTGCCCCTTGGGTGAACTCACGGGACGCGGCAATGTTTACCAAGTCTCCAGTGAACGCCACATGTGTCGGATCAGCGTTTAGAATGTCGTCACGAATTGCCTTGGCGACCTCTGGCAGATGCAGTTTTCGGCGACTGAAATTCCACGAAAGACCGCCAATCACGCGTTTCAATGCAAAATTTTCAAAAGTGGAGCCCGACGGCAGAGGGCCTAAATGAACATCAGATAAATGGGCAAGGGTGAAACTCACGAGGTTTAGAGGCTCTTTTCATAAACACGGTAAGTTTTGTAAACATGCGAACCCGTGGCATCGAGCATGGCGCGGATGCGCTTGTTGTCTTCGAGAATCCACGACATTTCGCCAGATTCTGCCCCTTCCGATTTGTGAAACTCAAATACAGTTTTCATCAAACCAAAAGCCAGTGCTGACCCAACAAAACTGTCCTGATATTTTTTCCGAACGCCCATGAGGGGGACGCGGAAAGTTTTAGATTTTTTGGTGATCAATTTTCCGATAAGTTTGAATATGCCGAAAGGCAGAATCTTTCCATTCATGCCCCTGATCCATTCATTCAAATTTGGAAGGGACACAATCATCGCGGCGTTTTCTCCACGATATGACGCGATTTGAACAGCTTCCTTTTTGACCAACATTTTCAAATTGGTTGCGAGTGCTTGCAATTCGGCATCAGTGAAGGGTACAAAATTCCAGTTCTCACTCCATGCATCGTTGAAAATATCCATGATAATTTTTATTTCGTTTTTGATATCGCCCTTGTTAATAGGCCGCAGTTTTACATCACCCGAAGCCAACCCCCGACGATAGATTTTTTCGAAGGCTGGCGGTAAATCGGAATGACGATCGTGGATATAGGCCACCATGTCTTTGATTTTTTTAAATCCATTGGCTTCCACATGCGCAGCATAAAATTGGGCAGCATGACCCATCATCATGTTGGGTGGAGAATCAAAGCCATCAATCAATAAACCGACTTCATCATTGATGGAAAAATTAAATGGACCTTGGACCCGTTGGATGTTTCTTTCACGGAGCCAAGCTTCAGCTGCCGTGAATAAAGCTTTGAATATCGCTGGATCATTGTGAGCTTCTAAGAACCCAAATTGACCCGTCGCGTCCTTGTAACGATCCAAATGCAATTGATCGATTTGCGCTGAGATGCGCCCCACGGGCTTACCATTTTGTTCTGCGATAAAAAGTTGTGCCTCGGCATGTTGGAAATAGGGATTTTTTTTCAAATCTAAATGTTCGAGCCGTTCGAGAAATAATGGTGCCACCCAGTTAGGGTCTTTTGCATAAATGCCGAAAGGCACTTTGAGAAAATCAATTTTATCGGCTTTGGTTTGAACAGGGCGAATGGTGACGGCGTTCATTTTTTCTTATCCCTTTTAATTTCAGCAATGTGGCCCGCTTCGACCTTAAACAACTTGTCAGCAATAGCAGTCCATGCCGGACGATGGGTAATTGTTATGATTGTGTAAGCGCCTTTCAAGGCTTTAATATTGCTTACAATTTCGGATTCTGTTTTGGGATCGAGTGCACTTGTCACTTCGTCGAGGATTAGAATTTTTGGATTTTTAACAAGGGCCCGCGCCAACGATATACGCTGCCTTTGGCCACCGGAAAGTTTGCCACCCATTTCACCCACATCAACGTCGAGGTTATCGGCAAAATCAGATGCACCGGCACGGATCAGGGCTAACCGCACGTCGTCGTCGGAAATGGTTTCATCAGAAAGAGTGATATTGGCGCGCACGGTGTCATGGAACAGAACCAGCTCCTGCGGCACATATCCGATTTGATGACGCCAGCCAAGAACATCAACGTCTTTCAAATCATCTTTGCCAATTGTGATTGTGCCGGACTGAGGCTGATGAAAGCCAATGAGCAAGTCAATGATCGTGGTTTTCCCCGCACCGGAAGGGCCTTGTAAAACCGTGATTTTATTTACGGGAATTGTAAATGTTAGGTTTTGAACGGTGGGTTGGCTGCCGTGAGAAAAAGATACATTTTTGAAAGTACAACCAACACCAATTTCCGGAGTCTTTGTGCCTGTATAAGGTTCTTGTGCGGCCTCTGCTTTACTAATCAACTCTTGAACTGAGTAATAAGCACTTTCAATTTCAGTTGCCGCTTGCGCATTTTTTTGGAGACGCGAGACACAATAGATGAGCTGATAGAACAACACACCCATGACTGTGAGTTCAGGCAAGGTCGAGTGACCGTAGGTGTGAGCGAGATAGGCGCTGACCGCCACGACAATTGCAATGAGGGCATCGTTGCCGTGCGTGAGGCCTGCTTTTGCGACATTAGCGCGAAAGAGACTGCGCTTGATCAACCGCAATTTACCATCCAGGCGGTCAACTAATTGGCCATAACGATGCATGGACTTGAGAGCTTTGATATTATGCATGACATCAATCATGTCGGCGGTGAAACTGGCGACACGGCTGGTGATTTTATTTCCGGTATTGCGCGATACCGTGACCAAGCGGCCGGACGTTATTGAAACTACGAGGCCGCCAATCATGGCTGCGACGGCTACGCGCCAGTTGATCAGGAAGGCGGCAACGATATAGGCGATAATTTGAATAATCATAGATGTGACGAGGGCCGCAAATGCATAAGCGTCGCTGGCTCTTGTCGCATTGTTGCTGAGTTCGTTGGCAATTTTACCGCCGCTTTGGTCGTTATAAAAACTCCACCGCGCTTCAAACAAAGCTTTGATGAGGCGTTGCCGCAAATTCACCGTCACGCGTGCTCCGGCCATGCCAGTGTAGGTTGCCGCTGTGAATAGGAGGGTTGAACGCAAAACCAGAAAGCTCGCCAACATGATGAGTAAAACTTCAAGGGTGGGGTTCAAGCCGAAATTGGCGAGAAACTCACGGAGATAAGCCTCAAGCGGTGAAGGTGCTCCATTGCTGCTGCCAAGCATAGAGTTCGCCACCGGTAAAATGCTGCCAATGCCGGCGGCTTCAGCAATGCCGCCAAGCAGCAGACATAAAAGCACAAGCCAAGGTTTGGTCTTTTCGGCGTTGAAGAAAATCCTAAAAACTTGCAGCATGAGAGAAGATGAGAGTCCGATTTTGATTCAGTAAAGTGGTTTGTTCAATTATAGCTATTCCAGCAAGCATACAAGCGAGGCAAGCATGGGTTTTCAGCAGAGTTTATTCAGGTTTGCCGCAAAAACCTTACAACAACCAGCCTCCCGCGTTTTGCGTGGCATGACGCTTGGATCGCGTGTGGCGGTGCTGGAAGGCGATGCCGTCATGCTGGTGCGGCACACCTATTCGCCGGGCTGGATTTTGCCTGGAGGTGGCGTGGAGCGTGGAGAGACACTGGTTCAGGCTGCACTGAGAGAAATCCGAGAAGAAGCTGGAATTCTGGGCGAAGCTCCGCAATTGCACGGAATATTTTCAAACGAGGTTCACTTTAAAGGCGACCACGTGGCCTGCTATATCGTGACTAAGTTTTCTCGCGTGGATTGGCAGCCTAATCGGGAAATAGCTGAAGCAAAGTTCTTTCGCTACACGCAATTACCGGAAGACCTGACGGGGGGTTCTCGGCGTCGGTTGGCTGAAATTGTCGATAAAGTTGCAATTTCTGAAATGTGGTAAAGATACTTGACCGCCGTTTGATGAGGATGTATCGCGGTTCCATGAACAAATCTATTCACATCAGTTTGCGACGACGCTCAAAGTTTTCTTGAGCCGCGCTGTTTTTCCCAATTGGGCAAGGGCAGTTCACTTCCCTTATCTGATTTGAGAACTGATATGACACTTAACCTTACTCCCATTGCGCAAACACCCGCTGCTGACTCTGTTGTTGAAAACTTGCTCGACCTCACTTTTGGCCTCGGGCGGCGCACCAAAACCTCCTATCGACTTCGTGAAGGGAACCATGCAGTTGCTGGGCTTTCGCAACTTATCCTCGACAGCGAAGTGGGTCTTGCGGGGGCTATTAGCTATTGGCCACTTGTTGTTGGCAAGGCATTTTCACCTGCGATTTTGTTGGGTCCACTGGCCGTGCATCCTGCGCGGCAGAATCTGGGTATTGGCCGGGCGTTGATGAGTTTCACTCTGGAAAAAGCCAAGGCCCACGGTCACAAGCTTGTGTTGCTGGTCGGCGATGCGCCCTATTATGAGCGGGTTGGATTTCAAAAACTTCCAGAAGGTTTGTTGCAATTGCCGGGACCATTTGATCCAGCGCGGTTTTTGTTTTTGGAATTGGTGCCCGGTGCATTGAACGGTATTAGCGGATTGGTGCTACCACCCCATCGCCAAGCAGAATTATCAACGGCCTTCGCGCCACCACATGGTTGAAGCGGCGATCAACAGGAGTGCCAAGCTGAGCAAGGTTGAAAACAGTGGAATTTCTTTGATGGCTGTGATGCGGTAAAGACCATTGCTGCGCAAGTTCATCCATCCAGCGCCGGCCATTAATGGGCTAGGTGAAGCTTTGCTCATATTCGGCATTCCGTCTTCCAGCCAAGCGATTCCACCCCCTGTGGCTTTGGCAACGGGAGCCAGTTTTTCAGAAGTTGCCCGAATGTCGGTGGTTTCTTTGGCATCAGCATTGCCAATGGCTGTCGCGGCTTGCAGAGTTCCATCGCTCATGGTGTGAAGGCCCGCTTCCACGGCTGGCAAGTGGGCTGAAAAAACACCCGGAGATGACGGCAACAACGTGATGATCTGAGTTTTTCCAGAAGGGCTGGTGAGTGTGATGGGTTTCACAGTGTCAGCTAAGCTACGGCGCTCAATTACGATGTCATTACCGACTTGTTTTGCGGAGAGCGCTTCTTCTTCCAAATCAGGTTCTTTCATCAGCCAGTGGGCCATGCGACGCAGAAGCTCAACTTGTGGACCCCCACCTTCATAACCCCGCGCCCATAGCCAACCGTGATCAGATAACAATTGCGCGACACGACCTTCGCCAACACGATTGAGAACCAAGAGTGGTTTATTATCGGGGCCGGACATCAGTGTTTCTGCATCGGCGGAAACAACAGTATCAATTAAACGGAACCAGCTGCCCCAGGTGGGTTTGCCATTGTTTGAACCGGGTAAATCCCTTGTGACGGGATGACGATTGCCAGCCTCGGTGAGGGCCGGTTTGAATGGGATTTCGGTGACCGCAGCCGTTGGCGCAGCGCTCAGAACTTCGGCCAGTGGTGTGCTGTAAAGCCCTTCTGCATCGGCGAAATCTGGACCTGAAGCTATGAGCAAGGCCCCGCCTTTGCGCACATATTCAGCAACGTTTGCGAGATAGACGTCTGGCAAAATGGCTTGTCTGCGATAGCGATCAAATATGACAAGATCGAATTGATCGAGTTTATCCAAGAACAATTCACGCGTTGGAAAAGCGATGAGCGAAAGTTCTTGTGTGGGAGTTCCATCTTGCTTTTCAGGGGGACGCAGAATGGTGAAATGGACCAGATCAACCGAAGCATCAGCCTTCAACAAGTTGCGCCACGTGCGCTCACCGGGATGGGGCTGGCCAGAAACGAGTAACACTCGCAAGCGGTCACGAATCCCTTCGACCACCACAACGGCGCGATTGTTCTGCGTGGAGAGTTCTCCATCTCGGACAGCAACATTTAACTCCATAAAATTTTGGCCCGCATGGGACATTGCGATGGGGACTTCAACGTTTGTGCCAGTGATCACATCGAGTTGACGTGAGTCTTCGCTCGGCGTTTGGATGGTTACGGTGACATGATTTCCCGCACCTTCCGAATCCTCAACATGGAACTGAATAGTCGGCGGCTGGCCCACAATGCCAAAATGTGGTGCTTTGTCCACCACCATGCGACGATCGCTTTCGGTTTTACTACCTGTGACTAAACTGTGAACGGGTGAAGAAAGCCCAGCAAGGGTGGTCGGCACATCGTGCACTTGCCCATCGGTTATGAGGATGGCACCAGCAAAACGGTCTTTTGGAACATCAGAAACGGCGCGGCCCAGTGCCGTGAACAGCTTTGTGCCATCGGCATCCGTCGATAGGCCAGATGTTACGTTCACCACACGCAATTCCGTGTTACCGAGTTTTGCAATGCGTGATTTGACTTCAGCCAGAGCACTTGTCGTTTGTGCGGTGCGCTTGTCAATGGATTGGCTTTGGCTTTCATCAACCACGACCACTGCAATATCGGTGAGCGGCTGGCGCTCATCTTGGCGGATGATGGGGTTGGCTAGCGTGGCCAAGATTAATGCCGCAGTGAGGCCGCGCAAAAGTGAACCACGGATTTTTTTAACAGCCATAAAAATAATTATGGCCAGTGCAATTGCTGTAAAAATCCAGATAAAGGGCCAAGCAATGAAGGGTACAAATTCGATTTGTAAATTCATCTATTCCCCCAGTCTTTCGAGGAGGGCGGGCACATGGACTTGATCAGTTTTGTAGTTTCCAGTGAGTGCATACATGACAATGTTGACCCCTACGCGAAAAGCCATTTCGCGCTGGCGGTCAGAGCCGGGGATCATGGCATTTTGCGGTTCACCTTTTTCATTCAAGGCCCAAGCCGCGGCATAGTCGTTGGAGCCGATGATAATGCCAGAAACACCGTCAGAATTACTTGTTGGGGAATCCACATTCTGCGACTCCACCCATAGGGCTCCACTCTCATAACGCCCCGGGAAGGTCTTTAACAAATAGAATGAGCGCGTGAGGGCGTGAGACTCTGGCACGGGTTCCAACGGCGGAATATCAAGTTTGGCGAGGATACGCTTGAGGGCCTCTGTGGTGCCACTGTTGCTGCTGAAATCACCAGCACTATCGCGAAGGTCAAAAAATATAGTGCCCCCATTTTTCATAAATGTGTCGAGGCGCGCGAGTGCAGCATTTCCCGGAGCCTGAGCGGACTCAGTTACAGGCCAATACAGCAATGGATAAAATACGATGTCATCGCTCTCAATATTGATTGCAACTGGATCACCTAAAATAGCTGAGGTGCGATCTTCCATTACCAGACCCAAACCACGTAATCCTTGCTGGCTGGTTTGATCAATCTCGGCATCGCCAGTTTTCACGTAAGCCAGATGGGTTTCAAGGGCCGCTTGCATATCCGTCGTTTGCGCTCGGGCTTGTGGTGGATGAGGCAGTGCTGTGATGCAAAGTGCTGTGACCAGAGCAACAACAGTGCGTCGCCTCAGGCCACCTCCCAGAAGCAGAGCGGCCAAAGTGTCGGCAAGGAACAAGAGTGCTGCGGCAATAAATAATTGCGGCGCGAAACTGGTGGTTTGTGGAGGTGCAATTTTTTGCAGATCAATTCCAGTCATCGATGTAACATCAGCCTCTTTGAGATCAAGGTTGATAGCGCGTTCTTGACCGCCACGCGCGTATAGCCCTGCGGGCGTTTTCTCACTGGCTTTGGCATTATCAAACACTGCTGCGGGAATGGCATTTATTGTGATGGAGGGCGTTTTCAATTCGCCGGAACCTGCGAGAAGCAGACTCGGTGAAAAGGCTGTGCTGGATTCATCTTTGCGCGCTGTTGTCGTTGTGCTTCCCGCTGCTGGAGCAAGATCAACAATGCGCTGAAGCATTTCGACAAATGTTCCTGACAGTGGAAGGGTAGACCAATCGGCATTGGCCGTTATGTGGAACAAGATGATTTGGCCCTTACCTTTTTTAATTGCGGTGACCAAGGGCGTACCATCACTCAAACTCACCCAAGTTTTTTCTGACAGCATTGCATCGGGATCAGCTAGGACCTGTCGGTTGACTGTGACGCGACTGTCAATCTGCAACCCCGCAAAGGGACTTTTTTCGGCAAAGGCCTGGATAGCTTGTGGCGTTTCCCAACTGAGCGCACTGCCCAAATTGCGATCTCCCTGGCGCAAAGTGACAGGCACAAGATCATCTGTGCTTGCGGCCATGCGAGGACCTGCGAAACGCAGTAAAATACCACCTTTTTCCACCCAAGGTGCAATTACATCTTGTGCGTCCTGCGGCAATTTTCCGATATCGGCCAGCACCAACATTGAAAGCCCTGATTCAAGTTCTGACTTTAATTCAGCAGTGTCAGTTGGCTCAAGCAGTTCGGCATAGGGTTGCAAAGCGCGCGTGACGTAGTGCAATGGCGAGAGCAGAGGCTGTGCCTGTTCCAGCGCAGTGCCGGATTGAATAGCTATTGTTTTGCGCCGCCAACGATCGTCCAAAAGTTGTTTGGCACCGGCATGGTTTTCGCCATTAATGACGATGCTTTGAATTTCATTGCGCAGCTCAATCGGCAGGCTGAGTTTCGTGCTGACCGAAGCGGCACCAGAAAAATCTATCGGTGCTTCGGCCAGAATGCGGCCGTTACCAGCGATGGCTTGAACTGTTGTGGTGCTTTTCGCTTGAGCGTTGCGCAAAGCTGTAACTTTAATATCGCTACCGTCGATCACCGGGCGCGCCAAAACGATTGGCAACTCATTATCGTTAAAAGTGAGTGCTTTGATGTTTTGGCCGAATTGGGAGATCAGGCCAGTATGGAAAGCAGCAGCGCTTCCTGCATCAGTACCATCTGTGAGCCACGTGACACTGCCTGCCTTCACATTTTGTGATTTGAGTTTGACGAGCAGACCCAATCGATTTGTGTTCAAGGCTTGGGGTTGTAAGGCTCGTGCTAGATTGAGTGCATCACTCGCGGCAATGCTGGTCAATTCGCTAACCACTGATGTCGTCGCAAGAGTTACAACGCGATTGGCATCACGCGCATCTTCCAGAATACTGCGCAAAGCCTCTTGGCGCTGGGGCCAATTTTTGGCGGCAGCCCAACCATCATCGACGATGACGAGCAGGGGGCCGGTGTTTTGCGTTGTGGCAACACCTTTGCGTGAGAGCGGATGGGCCACGGCTAAAATAAGAAGTGCTGCCATGGCCAAACGTAGCAGCAATAACCACCACGGTGTTTTATGCGGCGTATCTTCTTTTGGCTGCAACTTCAGTAAAATGCGCAAGGGCGGAAATTTTATCGATTGCGGACGCGGTGGGGTGAAGCGCAGAAGCCACCATATGACTGGTAATGCTGCCAATCCCCATAAGGCCAATGGAGTGGTAAAACTCAAAGTATTGAGAAAACTTATCATTGGTCGCTGACATGTGAATAGACTGCCAAAAGACATTTTGTCAGCGGTTGATCGGTGCGGTGAACAGTGAAGCTCCACCCCAAGCGATTTGCAAATTGACGCACTGTTTCGCGTTGGGCAGCATAGGCCACTGAATAGCGCTCGCGCAGATTTTCGGTTTTGGTGGCGAGGAAACGGGTTGGCGTATCGAAACCTAAAAATTCAACGCGACCATCATAGGGCAAGGTTTCTTCTGCGGGGTCAGCGATTTGTACCAAGTGCCCGCGCACGCCGCTTTGCGCCAAGGGAGAGACAACGCGTTTGATCTCTTCGGGATCATCAAGAAAATCTGAAATCAAAACAGCGGCAGATTGGCGCTGCATGTGTGTGGGTTTTGGCAGTGTATCGCCCCTAGAGCTTTCGCACCACTCTGCCATTTGACGAAGTGCGGCTCGACCAACACCAGCGCGGTGCGGGCTGCCCAACGAACCGATGCGTTCATGGGCGCGGATCGCGAGACTGGCCAAGGCTAGGTGCAAAATTTGGGCGTGATGCTTTTTAGTTTCATTTGCTAGATGCGATTTAAAATCCATACGTGGACCAGCGTTGGACCACAGCCATAACGTGTTGGCCGCTTCCCATTCATTATCGCGGAGGAATACGGCGTCAGATTTGGCACTGCGGTGCCAATCTATCCGTTGTGTGCTGTCGCCAAAACTATAGGGGCGATACTGCCAAAAGTTTTCGCCAGGCCCAGCGCGTCTGCGGCCATGCACGCCAAGGATCACTGTGGCAGCAATGCGCTCTGCTTTCACCAATAAGGGTGGCAGGCTTTGCGAAAGCTGTTCAGCGCGGTGAGCGTTCACGTTCAGGCCAAAGTCTCCGCAAGACGTGCGATAATTTGCGAAACCGTTGTGCCTTCAGAACGCGCTGAAAAATTGAGCGCCATACGGTGTTTAAAAACCGGTTCCAAAAGTGCAATCACATCGTCAATAGAAGGCGACAAGCGGCCCTGCAACAAGGCGCGCGCGCGCGCACACAACATAAGCGATTGACTGGCGCGAGGACTTGGGCCCCACGCGACTGCGTCATTGATATAGCCTGCTGCATCTGGGCTCGGGCGCGCGGCACGCACCACCTTTAGAATTGCATCGGTCACTTGCTCGCCAACAGGGATCGTGCGGGTGAGGTGTTGGGCTTCGAGAAGATCAGCTTTGGTGAGCACGGCTTTCGGGGCTGCCTCATCATTGCCAGTCGTTGCAAATAACATGCGACGTTCGGCTTCGAGCGGCGGATATGAAATATCCACCTGCATCAAGAAGCGATCAAGCTGGGCTTCAGGCAGTGGAT